>JAITCI010000007.1 GCA_031283155.1 Spirochaetota bacterium
AATCTTGGCAACACATGGAACGATGCTTGGGGATGGTCTGAAAGCAATAGCGGTGACATGACGCATGAAGTGGGGAAGAAGATGCCGAATGCATGGGGATTGTATGACATGCACGGGAATGTATGGGAGTGGGTCTGGGATTTGTATGACGAATACACGGGGTCTTATCGCGTGTTTCGCGGCGGCAGCTGGGACTATGTTGCGCTGCTCGTGCGCTCAGCCTTTCGGGGGTTTCTACAACCCGTACTTCAGGTTCTTCAGTCTTGGCTTCCGTGTGGTGCGCGTGTCCCCCTGAGTCTATGACAGGAGGTCATGTCCCGAGAGCGGCCACGGATGGCCGCTCTTGCGAGGGTCTGCGGTTTTCGGATGACCCTGCGGAATGCCCGCGCCTTGCTCCCCTTGCGCTCGCTACGCGACCGACATCCTGTCTGCGCAAGGGGCAAAAACATCCTGTTTTTGAGCCGCGACCGCATCAGCGGGCGCGCGCGCGAGGCAAGGGCATGAAGCTGGGGGCATCCGTTTAAAAAAATTTTGGAAACTCAATCTACTTTAAAAGTAAACGCTCCGCAACAAATTACAACAAGAATTGTGAAAAAAGCTGCGCTTCTTTGCACACTGTCATTGCTGTCGCATTCCATCAGTCATTGCGAGCCGCGTAAGCGGCGAAGCAATCCATGCTGTAATTATGCAAAAGTGGATTGCTTCGCGTTCTTGCAGAACGCTACGCAACAATATTTATAAAAGACTTATGTATCGCCGTAATGCCCTCTGCATTGCGCGATTTCCATGCTTTCATCACCGATAAGCCGATAGACCAAACGATTTTTTTCGTCAATGCGCCGCGACCACCACCCGGAAAAATCACCGCATAGCGGTTCGGGGTGCCCAATACCATCATATTTATTGCGCTCAATGTCCAGAATAAGCTTGTTTATCTGTTTCAGGGTTTTCTTATCCTGCCCTTCCCAGTAGAGGTAATCTCTCCATCCGGTTTCCGTAAAATTGATTTTCATTCTTCCATAATCCGCAATTCATCGGGTGTTTTCGTAATAAACTTCCCCTCGCGCGCCTCCTGAATGGACTGGCGCAAGACCGCCATATTTGTCCCGCTGTAAAAAGGGTCGGCCACAATAGAAAGTTCAAAAGGGATTTTTCCTTGCCGTAGCGATTGACGCACAAAAATATTAAACGCCGAAGACATATTTAAACCCAGTTCATTAAAAAAAATTTCAGCTTGTTCTTTTAATTCTTTATCAATTCGGATATTCAGATTCGTCGTTTCAGCCATGTCAAGCCTCCTTATCACGGCACACATCTGCTTCTGCCGCTGCATTGTATATATTAGCGCATTGTACGCGCAATGTCATTATTTTGCGCGTAAATTTTACGTGTTTCTGCGCCTGCGTATTTCTCAACGAAAGGCTGCGCAGATTCCACGCTTAGGTCTTTTTTATTTTTTGAGTACATCTGCGACAAAAATATGCACGGCACATAAAAAGGGTAGCAGTGCGTGTGTGTGTATTGGCGATCTCTGCACCAAATTCGCTCGTCGTGAACTCATGTTGCCTCCCGAAGTTCGCATCTGCGAGTCCCCTGCCGAAGGCAGTGCGAGCAGATGGGAATCTTCGGGAGAAAGCGACGTCCGAAAAAACGCCTGCGCATCTTGACTATACGAAAAGGTGGGGGAAGCCAGTCCCGCTGAACGGGGGGCGGGGTTCAAAAAAATTTTTGCGCACTCCCGCTTTTCTGCGATACAATGCACAAAGCAAGACCAAGCATGGGAGTATCTATGAACAGAGTTGGCATTGAAAAAATCAATATTTACGGATCTTCGCTGTGCCTCGAGCAGAAGGAACTCGCGCAGGCGCGCGGGCGCGACCCCGAGAAGGTTCTGCGCGATTTTTATATTGATACGCGATCATTGAATCCGCCCTACGAAGATACTGTAACCATGGGCGCGAATGCCGCCAAACCCATCCTGACCGAAGAGGACAAAAAGTCCATCGGGCTTATCATTGTGGGTACCGAGGGCTCCGTGGATTTCGGCAAGCCCATATCCACGAATATCCAGAACCTGCTGGGCTTGCCCAACACGATTCGCAGCTACGAAACCAAGCACGCCTGCTACAGCGGGGTGGCGGCGCTGGACGCCGCGATCAACTGGATCGCCAGCGGCCTTAACAAGGGCAAAAAGGCGCTTGTGATCGCGAGCGATTTTTCGCGCAAGCATCTTGGCTTCGATCATGAATTTGTGCTGGGCGGTTCCGCCGCTGCGGTTCTGATCAGCGAAACCCCGAAAATCCTTGAGTATGAAACCGCGAAAAAGGGCTCGTACTCAAGCGACGTATATGACACCTTCCGCCCGACCGCGCGCGTTGAAATGGGCAATAACGAGGTCAGCCTGTACAGCTATCAGGAGGGGGTCGAGGGCGCCTATATGCAGTACCTCGAACAGCTCGACGGCCCCATTGATTTTGAAACCTATTTCCAATGGAATATTTATCATATGCCTTTCCCAGGGATGGCGCTCCTCGGGCATCGCGTGGTATGCAAGGTGGGCGGCCTGCGCAAGAAGTCCGAGATAGAAGAGAGCTTTGCGCGCAAGGTGCTTCCCTCCCTGCATTTCGCGAGGCGCGTGGGCTCGACCTACGGCGCGAGTAATTTTGTCGGTCTCTGTGGACTCCTCGCCAGCGCCGATGTGCATGACGGCGACCGCGTTGGCTTTTTCTCCTACGGCTCGGGTTTTATGGGCGAGTTTTACAGCGGGATCATCCTTCCGGGCGCGAAAAAGCAGCTTCTCGATATGCGCATCGACAAGGCGCTCGACCTGCGCCGCCAGGTAACAGTAACCGAATACGAACGCATCGAGGAATTACGCGACAGCGCCATCGAGGCGCAAAATTACATTCCCGATTTTTCCGTGGCGGAAGACTGGTACGCAAAGCATTACGAGGGCAAGGGCTTCCTTGTGCTGAAGGAAGTCAAGGATTATTACAGAAAGTATGAGTGGAGCTGAGCGGAGCAAAATACAAAGCTTCATAACCCCGCCCTGCTGACAGGATGTCAGCATCCCGCGCGTTTATGCCTTTACCCCCTGCGGGGGCAAGGGTGCAACAGGATGTTGCGACCGGCGCGGGACCCCGTTCAGCAGAGGTGGCTTCCCCCCCTTGAAACACGATGTGGAAACCCCCTGCGATAGGATGTCGCGTCCCGGGTGCGTACATGGCCTGTACCCGTAGGGTAATGTACGCTCTATGCCCTCGCTGCAACGCAGCGAGGGTGTGCGAGGGGCTGCGTACAAGAAAGATGGCGTCAGGCGCGGAGTATTTTTTCGTGTCACCTTCGCGAAATAACGTCCGCCCTGTTTGACCAAAAATAGCCGCTGTAGCCGCGTCCGGGCTTTCCGGTCATTTGCCGCCGCTTGCGCAATTTGTTTCGCGGTACTTCCGGTGTTAATTTTTATAATAAGCTATACTGCGAAGGAGCGGGGAAATGTCCGTACTGGAGATTGTAGGATACGCCTCATCGGTCTTGATTGCCATTTCTCTGATGATGAGCAACCATTTCAAGCTGCGCATTATAAATTTTGTCGGATCAGTGGTTTTTGCGATATACGGCGCGCTCCTTACCCCGCCTGCTCTTCCTGTGGTGTGCGTGAATGGTTTGATCGCGTGTACCAATCTGTATTTCCTGTATAAGATAAGCCGGCGCAAGGAATATTTCCGCACCTTCCCGATTGTCGCGGGCGCTCCCTTTGTGACGCATTTTATGCGCTTTTACGCGGAGGACATCAAAAAGTTTTTCCCGAAATTTGAGTGGGAAAAAGAGCGAAGAAATGATCCGAGCTGTATTTTCCTTCTGCGGGGCGCGAACCCAACCGGCATTTTTATTTATCAGGTAAAACAAAAATCCATTGTCGTCCTTGTTGATTATGTGGTGCCGGAGTACCGCGATATGAAGAATGCCGATTTTCTGTATACGGTGCTGTCGGATATTTTTCTGTACAAGGGCAAAACCGAATATATTGTCGAGCATGTATATAACATACAGCACTGCAAATATCTGCGCGCGCACGGTTTTAAGCGCGATCCCAAGCGCCCGGAAATTATGCACAGATCCATATAATTTTGTGCGTACGGCTCTGCATTGGAAACGAGAGGCTTATATCCCCGCCCAGAGCAGGCGTGATGGCTTCCCCCCCGCAGGGTACAGGGGAGGGGCGCTATCCTGTGTTTGCGCCTTGACCACTCTTTCTATTCAGGCATATACTGAATCGGACAGGGTACGGGAGAATTTGTATGGTAAAAAACGGGAAAGGCGGAGCGAAAACGCTCACAGGGCTCAATTCCAATAGTCATTTTGAAAAAATACTTTCTCAGACCAAAAAAGAATTTCCGCCGTTTTTTCAATCAAACGACGCTGTACTTTTTTATGGAGATTGTCTGGATATATTGCGCGCTATTCCTGAAAATACAATAGATATGATTTTTGCCGATCCGCCGTATATGTTATCGAATGACGGTTTTACATGCCAGAACGGCAAGATGGTTACTGTTAATAAAGGGAAATGGGACAAGAGCAATGGTTTTGAGGAAGATACAATTTTTCATAATGAATGGATTACGGCTTGCCGCCGGATATTAAAGCCGGAGGGGACAATTTGGATTTCAGGCACATATCACAGCATTTATCAATGCGGCTATATTTTGCAGAAAACCGGATTTCATATTTTAAATGACATTGCATGGTTTAAGCCGAATGCCTCGCCAAATTTAAGCTGTCGTTTTTTTACCGCATCGCATGAAACGCTTATATGGGCGCGTAAAGACAAGAAAGCAAAACATATTTTTAATTATGAAAAAATGAAGAATGGTCTTTTCCCGGAAGATAAGTTAAAAAAAGAAAACACCCAAATGCGATCTGTCTGGTCAATAGGAACTCCCAAAAACAGCGAGAAAGAATATGGAAAACATCCAACGCAAAAACCATTGGATCTTTTAAGACGTATTGTACTTGCATCGACCAATACAAATGACATTATACTCGATCCATTTTGCGGCAGCGGAACCACAGGGGCTGCCTGCAGGTTTGTAAGCAATAGATCATTTATTGGGATTGAAATTGATAAAGCATACTGCGAGTTGGCAAAGCAGAGATTATTGTAGGTTCAATCGAAGAATTGATGTAAAGGAATCATGCTATGCGTCCAAAAAATCCGCTTGCTGAAGTGTTTGGATTTCCGACTGATAATTTGGATACAGAAACAAACCGATACAGAAAAAATAAACTATGCCCATATAACAATAAAGTACCATCATGCACAAAAGATAAAGCGAATGATCCATTGGGCGTATGCTCTGTATTTGACAAAGAAGCCATTGCCGTTACTTGCCCGATACGGTTCCGGCAGGGCTGGCTTATTGCGGAAGACGCGGCAAACTTCTTTTTCCCGCAAAACTCGATGTGGACATTGCTGACAGAAGTCAGACTAAATGACGCCGATAAACAATCAGCCGGAAATATAGATATTGTTTTGGTTTCTTACGATGATCATGGGAAAATTACAGATTTTGGCTCTCTTGAAGTGCAGGGGGTATATATTTCCGGAAATGTCAGGCTCCCTTTTGAGCATTATATTGCGAACCCTTCAAAAAATATTGATCTGGAGTGGCCGACTGGACAAAATTATCCCCGCCCGGATTATTTATCTTCTTCCAGAAAAAGACTGGCACCCCAACTGATGTATAAGGGCGGTATTCTGAAGCATTGGAATAAAAAGATGGCGGTTGCACTGGATAATTCATTCTTCACAACATTGCCGGAATTACCGGCGGCGGAAGAAAAAGACGCTGATATTGCATGGCTTGTATATGATTTAATCCGCAGCAAGGACAAGAATATATTTGAGCTGCAAAAAGTAAAAACTGTATACACAAGCTTCGAAACGGCTTTGGATACAATAACTACGGCTTCGACGGGTAAAATCGGGGATTTCATATATGTTTTACAAAACAAGTTAGACAAAAAACTTGTGCATCATATACATGATACAGGCGGGTGATATGCGCCAATATAATTTATTTGAGGATCATTCCTCGCAGATGCAGCAGATTATAAATGTCGCATCGATTCAGCAATTAAGTCCGTTCAGGTATCCCGGCGGAAAAACATGGCTTATACCAACAATATATACATGGATGCAGAGCCTGCATTGTACTCCGGAATTATTCATTGAACCCTTTGCGGGCGGCGGGATTGTCAGTTTGACTGCGGCAAATGAAAATCTGGCCAGACATATTATTATGGTTGAAATTGATGATGAGATAGCCTCGGTATGGAAAACGATATTGTACGGCGATGCGGATTGGCTCATAAATATAATACGTTCATTTGATATGACCATTGAAAACGTGAATGCTGTTCTTGCAGGTGATTATTCAACAGATGAAGAAAAGGCATTGAAAACAATAATTAAAAACAGAACCTTTCATGGCGGTATCCTTGCCAAAGGATCAGGGCTGACAAAATATGGCGAAAACGGAAAGGGAATAACTTCACGCTGGTATCCGGATACTTTAGCCAAAAGAATAAACCATATAAAACAGTTCAAAAATAAAATCACTTTTATGCAGACGGACGGAATGAACGTAATCAGGGATAACTTAAACAGAAACGCTGTTTTTTTTCTGGATCCCCCATATACCGCCGGAGGCAAAAGAGCGGGAAACAGGCTGTATAATCATCATACGCTTGATCATGAACGTCTGTTTTCTCTTTGCGGCCGCATGGATAATTTTCTTATGACCTATGATATTTCGGATGAAATTGAAATATTGGCGAAAAGGCATAATTTTGAAACAAAAGAAATTCCAATGAAAAACACCCACAATGCGGAGATGAAAGAATATATCATCAGTAAAAATCTTGAATGGGCATGAATGCCGCTCGCCAAAGGAGATGTTAACCAGAGTTGTGCAGCCGAGTGGGCAACGACAGGAAGTCGTGTCCCGCGCGAAGCGTGCAAGGCAAGCGCGTACAAGGATGTACGCTCTATGCCCTTGCTGCGGCGCAGCGAGGGTGAACGAGTGGGGGTCGCCCCGCGCTGTTCGCGCCATCCAGGCGCGCGCGGGGTACTGCCATCCTGTCAGTTAGGGGAGGCTTCGCCTTTTCACCGCAGGATTGAACAAAATTTTTTGGGCTGAATCGTATTGCCTTCCCCTCCAAAAGCCCGCAGAAAGGAAAAACCATGAACGAAACATCCGTAGTATACGCCGAGGACTCCGGGCTCGCGCTCGTAACCCTCGCCGAAAGTAAAAGCGGCAACCGCCTGAATCCCGTCAGCATAGCGGCATTGCATGACGCGCTTAACAGGGCGGAAGCTTCGGCAGAGGCGCGCATCGTGATCCTGCGCTCGAACGGGAGCGTGTTTTGCGACGGCATGGATTTTGGCTTTTTTCAGGAAAGCGAGGGACAGGGCGAACAGGCCGGGGAGGCGGTACGCGGATACGCCCGGCTGCTTTTGCGTATGCGCGCTTTCCCCAAACTCATCATCGCGCTTGTGGACGGCGCGGCGAGGGCGGGTGGTGTAGGGATAGTAGCAGCCGCCGATCTGGTGCTTGCTTCTGCGCGCTCGTCCTTTCAGCTCTCGGAAATTTTTATCGGGATCATCCCGGCAAATGTTCTGCCCTTTCTCGCGGAAAGGGTGGGCGCGCACCGTGCCGCTGCCATGACGCTCTCCGGCGAAACCTTTACAGCGGAAGAGGCGCGAACCCTGGGGCTGGCGGATAAGGTGCTTCCCGATGAAGCACTGGAAAAAGAAACGCGCGCGTATATCCGCAATCTTCTGCGCGCGAGTCCCTACGCGCTTGGCCGCGCGAAAAGTTTTGCGCGGGAGATCGCGGGCGTATCTTTACAGGAGGCTTCCGACCACGCACAGAAGCAATTGCTCGCGATTGCGGCGCGCCCTGCGGTTCGCGACGCGATAGCGGCATTCGCGCAGGGCTCGCTGCCCGCATGGAGCGCACGGCTCAAGCTCCGCGAAAATCTCTGGATTGGAGAAAACCATGACTGAACGTGTAACGCTCTCGGTAAACGACGCCGGTATCGCGCACCTCGCGATGCAGGACGAAGCGAACAAGAATCTTTTTTCCGACGATTTTATCCATGAGCTTGTGTCGGCGATAGAGCGGGCGGAGGCATTACGCCCCAAGGTGCTGCTGCTTTCCGGTTTGTCTGATGTATTCGCCGCCGGTGCCGAGAAAAAAAATCTCATGGATCTCTGCGACGGCAAGGTACACGTAAAGGATCTCGTGATTTCCGAGCGGCTTGTCCACGCGAGCTTTCCCGTGATTGCCGCCATGGAGGGGCACGCTCTGGGCGGCGGGCTGGTGATGGCGGCCTGCTGCGATATGGTCATTGCCGCGCGCGAGAGCCGCTACGGCGTGGTTTTTATGGGGCTGGGCTTTACCCCGGGTATGGGCTGCACAAAGATCCTGCAGGGGCTGGTGGGGCCGCAGCTCGCCAATGAGATGATGTTTACGGCCAAGCGTTTTCGCGGCAGCGAACTCGCGAGTATGTGGCACAATTTTAATTATATCCTGCCGCGCAATGAGGTCATGCCCCGGGCGTGGGCTATCGCGCGGCAGATCGCTGAGAAAAATATAAACTCGATTTATCTTTTGAAGTACGCGCTCTCGGCGGAAAAGAAAAAGCTCCTGATCGAGGCGCGCGTGCAGGAAGACTATATGCACAAAATCAGCTTTGCGTATCCCGAGACGCGCGGTGCCATAGAGGAATTTTACGCAGGGGAATAAAATTTTGGGAACTATATACTTAACTAGCCAAGCCAAGAATACTTAACGTTTGTTATGAAAAAAGACTTCAATCTGAAATTCGACCACTTTATATGAGCAACGGCTTACACTCTGTTTTATTAACTACTCTTTTTCTCATTAGAGGCTTGTTTGTAAAATTACGAGATATGTTTCTTGCTACATCGCTGTAATTATCTGTTCCGTCTTCCATTTTGTGATAAAAAATTTTTATTGATGAACAATTTTTGTGTTCAAATATTGTATTTAGTAAAGTTCTATCTGAAATACCACAAGAGTGTCCCATAATTGAGATTTCGTATGTATCAGAATCTATGAAAGCCAGAAGTTTCTGATAATTTTTTGTTTCTAGTGTTCTGCAAAAAACAGTTGTGATATTATATAGAAATATGTTATATTTGGAGTATGGCAAGACAATCAATAGCTGTACAGGCAGACGCAAAAGAGATACGGCTCATGGAGAAGC
>JAITCI010000086.1 GCA_031283155.1 Spirochaetota bacterium
AAGATCATGCAGGTGGCGGCGAAAACCTTTTCGATTGACCTTGGGCGCGTACGTACCCAAACCACCAACACCTTTAAGTGCGCCAATACCTCGCCCACGGCGGCGTCGAGCGGCGCGGACATGAACGGCAAGGCGGCGGAGATCGCCTGCGTGGAAATTCTCGGGCGGATTAAAACGGCCGCAGCCGCGATTCTCGGGCACAACGCCCCGCACGATATGCAGATCAGGGATGAGGTGGTTTGGTGCGATGGCCGCAAGACGGATTTATCATGGAAGGAACTGATTCAGAAAGCCTATCTTATGAAAACCCAGTTGAGCGCCTATGGGCATTACGCCGTGCCGAGGCTTACCTTCGACAAAACGAAGGAGAAGGGGAGTCCCTTTGCCTACCATGTGTATGGAACCGCGCTCTTTGAGGTTACGCTTGATTGTCTGCGCGGCACATACCGCTTTGATTCCATTAAAATAGTGCATGACATTGGCCGGAGCATCAACCCGCGCATCGACGAAGGGCAGGTTGTGGGCGCGATGATCCAAGGGCTTGGTTGGATGACCATGGAGGAGCTTCTGTATTCGCCCGAGGGTAGGCCGCTCATCGATTCGCTCAGCAAGTACAAGGTTCCCGATATGCGTACCCTGCCGCCCGTACTTGCGCTTGATTTTCTTGAAAATGCGGATAATCCGTATGCGGTTCTGAATTCCAAGGCGGTGGGCGAGCCGCCCCTCATGTACGGCATTGGCGCGTATTTTGCCCTACAGAACGCGCTCGCGGCGGCGCGGCCGGGCAAGGCTTTGCCCTTTGCCGCTCCGCTGACGCCCAAAAAGACGCTCGCGTTTTTATACGATACAGCGGAATCGGTCTGAACCACGTTCACGATGATGCGCATTTTTCGTGAATTTATTTGTTGACTATACGTCTTATAGTTCTATATTATATAGAACTGTAGGGAAACATTATATTTTGCGTATGCGTATGCGTATGCGTATGCGTATGCGTCTTTTTGTCTTATGGAAGTTCAGGGGCGTCTCCGTATGCGCAGAAATACATACGACTCTCCGTAGGAGAGTTTTAACAACAGACAGGGAGTACGCAATGAACAAGATTTGGGTTTGCGGGATGTTGGTGCTTTTGGTATTTGGTTTTGTTTTGACGTCATGCGGCGGTTGCCCCAGTGACGAGAGCTGTTATGTGTCGAATAATAGAACGGTTTGGTGCGGCGAAAATTCTTGTAAGCCCTATTCTGGATGTGATTGCTGACCGGCGGAAGTCTCAAAGGGCTGCCCGTACAGGCAGTCCTTTGAGATGCTACGGGAGATTGCAGAGGAGACAAAGTGAAAAAATACAGATGGCTTATTTTAGGTTTGGTAATTGTGCTTGGCGTCGCGGCTATTGTCCTGAGCGCTTCATCACGACCGGCAATAATTTTGGCTGACAAAATGCAGAGTCACGAATGTGTTGAAGATAAATCCTGCTGCGCAGACAAGGCTCGCTGTACCTGCGGTAAACAAAAATGAAAAAGATTCGGCTTGTCATTGAATTACTGGCATTATGGATTTTTTTGGTGATTGTGGCCTTGTTTTTAGCCGCGATGAGCGCCCGGGGCATACTGGCAAGATCATGCGAACCCTGCGCCTGGGATCAAAACAAAACACGAGGCAGCACGGGCGCTGCGGAAGTCTCATGCTGCGCGGATAAGATATGTATATGCGAGTAGAATTAAGGAAAAAGAAAAAAGGAAGAGCAAAAAAATTCCAAAGGAGGAAGAAAAATGAAGAGTAAAAAAATTCTATGGGCGTTATGTATTATGGTTGTAAGTCTGCCTCTTCTGGCGGGAGGTCCGCCAAAAACTTTTGTGCCGGCAGGCGGTAAAAATGCCACAAGCGGATATAATCCGTCGGCTTCAATCTTAATTCGGCCGGGTTTGTCCTATGATAAGGCATTCGCCGCGGTAGCTGCTGTGTGCAGCAGGCACGCCGCGCTGGATATGATACAAAAAGACAGTGGATATATGCGGACAAGCTGGCAGCACGCCTGGAATAAAAAGAACAAACCTGATGGGAAATACAGGATTCGTATTATCTGCACAGTGCATATGGATGGCAGCGCTGTGGAGGTTAAGGTCGAAGCGGGGGTATTGGAAAATAAAAAGAAAGACAGGTGGATACCGGGTTCCGATAGCGAGGCTCTCAAAGCCATACTGAATGAAATAAATGATGCTGTCGGAGTAACAGGCGTATAACCTGAAAGCGGAAAAAAGGACAGTTTCATGAATGGTATTGCTTTGGTAACGGGCGCAAGCCGCGGAATAGGCGCGGCGATAGCGCGCGCTTTGGCGAGGGATGGTTTTGATATATGGCTGAATTACCGTTCCAGCGACTCCGAGGCCGAAAAAGTAAAAAAGGACATAGAAACCTCCGGCAGGGAATGCGCGCTTTTGAAATTTGACGTTGCCGATTACGAAGCCGCAAAAAGCGTCCTTGCGCCATTGGTAAGCGCCGGCAAGGTGCCCTACGCCGTTATCAATAACGCCGGCTTCCGAAAGGACAATCTTCTGGTTTGGCTGAGTACCGAGGAATGGAAAAGCGTTATTAACGTCAATCTCGACGGCTTTTTTAATGTCACCAAACAGGTACTGCCTTTTATGCTCAATAAACGCAGAGGGCGCATCATTAACATCGCCTCCACAGCCGCGCATTCCGGTATGGCCGGACTTGTGAATTACAGCGCGGCCAAGGCGGGTCTCGTTGGCGCAACGCGCGCGCTTGCGCTGGAAACCGCCAAAAGAAATATATTGGTGAATGTCATTTCGCCCGGGTTTATTGAAACGGATATTCTTGACGGTTTGCCGATGGCGGAGATTATCAAAACGATCCCGCTTGGTAAAACAGGCAAGCCCGAAGATGTGGCCGAGCTGGCGTCTTTTTTGTGTTCAGATAAAGCAGCCTACATTACCGGGCAGGCGATACAGATAAATGGTGGCTTATGCTAGAGTATGACGCGATCGTTATCGGCGGCGGGGTGAGCGGGCTGACTTCGGCGCTCTTATTGGCGAAGCGCGGATTAAAGACCGCCGTGCTGGAAACCAACCCCGCGCTCATGCCCCTGATACGCGGGTTTACCCGAAACGGCGTCCATTTTGAAACCGGATTTCACTACTCCTTTGGTTTGGGCGAAGGGGAGTTTGGACCCTACGCTTTTGATAAACTCGGTCTGGATTTGCAGCCGTATCCCTTGCTTCAGGATGGCTATGACGAAATTTATTTACCGACAGGCCAGTGTATAAAAATGGCGTATGGCAGAGACAGGATGGAAGAGAATCTTGCGCGCGCGTTTCCGGAAGAAAAAGAAGGAATCAGGCTCTACCTGGACAGGGTACAGGCCGAAATTGACAAATCCGCTTTTCTGAATATGCACAAGGGAAAGAATGAAAACGCTTTTCCCAATATACTTGTAGATAACACTGAAACGCTTCGAAGTGCGCTGGATGCGCTTATCCGGTCTGAAAAATTAAAAACCATTGTTGCCATGCACTCATGGCTGTATGGTACGCCGCCGTCCAGAATGTCATTCTTCCTGCATAGCTGCACTGTTGGCGGGATGTATAATGGCGCGTATGGCATAGTGGGGGGCGGACGGGCGATAGCGCGCGCGTATGAGGCCGCGCTTGAAAAAGCCGGCGTTGACGTTTTTCTGAACACGAAAGCTGCTTCCATAGAAGAAGCAAAAGAGAGCGGCAAAAAAATCATTACAGCCCAAAATCATATTTTTGCCTGTGATATTTGCGTGGCATCCATACACCCCAAGAGTTTTTTGCAGATCGCGCCGGCAGACGTGTATCGCAGCGGATACAAAGCGCGGCTGAGCGAAATAGAAGAAACGCCGGGTTTCTTTATTTTGTATGGCGTACTGGATGAAAAAATACACCTCGAACTCAGCAATATTCTGCTGATTAACAGATATATCGATGATATGTATGCAGCAAGCGAGCAGAGTTCTTCTTATTGCGTAAGTTTTTCAACAGCAAGTCCTCAGGCGGTATGCGTACTGGCACCTATCACCTCCGACGAAAAAATATGGGACAGAAACGCGCCGGATTATTACGCAAAGAAAAACGCCCATGCCGACTCAATTAAAAAAGACATACAGGAACGCCTGCCGGAACTTGCGAATCATATACAGTATCTGGACGCTTCCACGCCGGCCACCGGCTGCCGCTATCTGGGGTATTCCAGTACCTATGGTCCCATGCACGATGTAAACAAAACGGCAGTATTGCCAACAACAAAAATAAAAGGTTTGTATTTAACGGGGCAGTCCATCGTGACGCCGGGTCTGTTGGGCGCAATAATAGCGTCTTTGTTTGTAGACAGATTAATGGATGGAAGGTAATCGAAAGAATGGCGGATAAGCGAAGGGTGGTGATAACGGGCGCGGGCGTTGTATCTCCATTCGGCGCGGGCGTGGATACTTTGGTGAACGCTTTACTCGAAAACAGGAGCGGGATATCCACGCACACGCTGCTGAAAGAATTCCCGCTTATGAACAGCCATGTCGCCGGGATTGTGCCGGAGATTGATTTTTCCTTTATCCCGCGCCATTACAGGCGTTCCATGACTAAAATGAGTCTCTTTGCGATGCTGTGCGTAACGGAGGCGCTGAAAACCGCAGGCCATGCAAAAGCGCCTGCGGGTACGGCTGTCTATATTGGTTCTACCGTCAGCAGTATGCAGGCATGGCTTGATTTCTCGGAAAAGTTTTTGAATAAGCGCCTTGATCTGGTGAAATCGACTGCGGTGTTTCAGGTGATGAATCATTCGCCTTTGGCAAATCTGCAGCAGGCTTTGGATATACGCGGGCCGGGACTGGGCGCGTCGAACGCATGCGCGACGGGGCTTATGAATATCGGGCTGGCGTATCAGGCGATCCGGCAAGGCACGCTCGAAAGCGCGCTCGCGGGCGGCACCGATGAGTATCACCCCATGATGACCGGGTGCTTTGCGATAATGAACGCCGCGAGCAGCCAATATAACGACGCGCCTGCGCGCGCCTCCCGCCCGTTTGACAAAGACAGGGGCGGTATAGTTTGCTCCGAGGGCTGCGGCATTGTGTATCTCGAAACCCTGGACTCGGCCAAAAAACGCAGCGCAAATATTCTTGCCGAAATAACTGGTTTTGCGGCAAATACCGAAACGAAAAGCATCAGCCATCCCTCAAGCGACAGCATCATTGAGTGTATGTCTATGGCGCTGGACAGCGCAGGAGTTACGCCGCGGGAGATTGATCTTGTCAATGCCCATGCCACCAGCACCGTGGACGGGGATATCGAGGAAGCCATTTCCATAGAAAAGGTTTTCGGCAAGGATCCGCCGGTAAATAGCTTAAAGGGGCATCTCGGGCACACGATGGCGGCAAGCGGCAGCATGGAACTCATCGCTGTCATACATATGATGCTGGGCGGCAAGGCAGCCGGTACCCTGAACCTGGACGCCGTTGATCCGGCCTGCGCCGGCATACGCCATTTCACAGGAACCGTGGAGTGCGCGGTAAACACATTTGTCAAAAACAGTTTTGCCCTGGGCGGCACAAACACGTCTATGGTATTAAGGAGGTATGGTGCGTGATGCAGCGCGAAGAGATTCAAAAAATTATCAACGAAGCGATAGCAAAAGAGTTTGAGCTGGATATATCCCTGCTCGTGCCGGAGGCGAATTTTGAAACACTTGGTCTCGACAGCCTCGACGCTGTGGATATGGTGGTTGTCCTGGAAATGGCCTTCAGGGTGGATATCAGAAATAATTTTACGATGGCCGATTTTACCAATCTTGAGAGCCTCCATAATTTTATAGAAAGACTGGTAAGGCAGAAAGAGAATGCCGGGGAATAAGCTGCACAAAAAACTCTTCATATTTATTGCTGTGCCGTTTGGATATGGCGGGCTTGCTTTCTTTTCTGTTTTGGCGTATCTGTACTTTTTGGTAACAGGTTTTCAGGAATGCCGCGTCCGCAGTTTTATTTACTGGATATCGCGGTACGTAATGTTTTTTGTAAAGATTTTTGCGGAAAGTTATGCCGTTGAAACCATGCCCGTACCGCAGGGAGGCGCGATTATCACGCCAAATCATTCATCCATACTGGACATATTGTGCATGAGCCAGTTTGGCATGAGAGATATGGTTTTTTTGGCGCGGGGCTGGCCGTTTAGGGTGCTGGTCATGGGCAGATTGCTTCGCGCCGCCGGAGGGCAGGCTCTGGAAGAGGCGGAGAATTTCAGCGCGCTTGCGGTCAAAGCCCGCGCGGTTTTTGAAAAGGGGTTAAAGCTCGTCATTTTTCCGGAAGGCACCAGGAGTCCGGATGGAGCGGTGCACCGTTTCAGGAGCGGCGCGTTTGCCCTGGCGCAGGAGTGCGGCGTCCCCATTATTCCTGTTGCAATAAAGGGTCTTGGCCAGGCGCTGCCGAAAGGCAAATACTGGCCAATGGTTTCCGGTATCACCCTGAGTTTGCTCGCGCCGGTTGAAAATGCGGACACGAGCGCATTGCAATTCGCAAAATATGTCAGGCATCTGATAGTTGAAAAACTGGCGGAGGGAGCGCTGAAACAATGAGCTTTAATATCCGGTCGTCCATGGCGCATACACCTCCCATGCTTCTTGTTGATGAAGTAAAAGGAACCGGAGACAATTTTGCCATTACCGCTTTTACTGTACTGCCGGAAAATATTTTTCTTGTCGGCGGCGTTTTGGCGAGAGAGGCGCTCGCGGAAATAATGGCGCAGTCCATCGCGGCTTTGAACGCATATACGGCATGGAAGAACAATACGCCTGCCGGAAAGGGCTTTTTGGTTGGCCTGAAAAATATTGTTTTTTCCGGCGACGTATATACAGGAGATGTTATAACCTGCCGCGCGGAGATAACGGATTTTTTGGCAAAGACCTATATTGCGAATGCGGAAATCGCCGGCAAGGATGGGATCATTGCGAAAGGGGAGATCAGAATTTATGCCTGGGATTGACATAAAAAAATTGGCTGCGATTTGTATTCTCGCGTTTGCATTGCCTGCAGGCGCAAATCAATACGAATCCTTTGCTTCCATCAAAACCGTCAGCAGCGATTTCACCATGCACAAGTATCTTGCGATTGCCGTTCAGCCGCTTGTCAGTACGGGCAGGCTCTATTTTGAAAAGCCCGGTTTCCTGCGGTGGGAGTACACTTCGCCGTTTCCGTCAGGCGTAATCCTGAATGGCAAAAAGGCGTATTCCTGGAAGGGTACGGGCGGCGCAAAGGAAGTGAAAGACATTTCTTCGCAGCCCTTCGCCAAAGCTATGGCCGCGCATCTGTATATGTTTGTTTCCATGAACATGACTGAAATCACCGCGCACTATACGCTGAAGGAGCGGGAGGGCGGCTTAATTCTTGTACCCAGGGATCAGTCCGTGAAGCAGACGATCTCCGGAATCGACATCAGTTTTAATGCCGCGCGGAACAACGTAACAAAAGTGGAAATGTATGAGAGAAGCGGCGACAAAACAGTCATCGTTTTTACGTCGGGCATACTGGACGCGGAAATTTCCCCGGAACTTAAAAAGCCATGACGAGAAAGGATAAAATATTTTTAGTTTGCCTGTTTATAATATTTCTTGCCGCAGCATATCTCTTTTCGCGGATGGAATACGGGGAGAATATTCTTGTAATGGTGCCTGAAAAAATGCAGCGCGAAGTCGCGTTGTTTCAGGCCACGCCTCTGGCCGGCAAAATTTTTATGGTTGTGCATACCGAAGACGCTGCCCTGCTGCCGCAGGCTGCCGGAATCGCGGCGGAACACGCCGAAACAATATCCGCAATCAGGCGGGTGCCCATTGCAGGCCCGGAATTTTTGCTGTCGTATTATTATCATCTGCCAAATATATGGAGCGCGGAACTGGAAACCCGCGCCCTCGCGCTGCTTGATCCTGCCGCCATACATAAAAAGATGCAGGAAAATATCATGCGCCTCATGGGGCCGGAGGGCGCGATTTTTGGCGAATTCATTCTGGCGGATCCGCTTGGCTTGCTTGGATTGATAACGCCGTATCTTGAGGGGCTGAATATAACCGGAGGCAGTCTTGCTTTTGAAAACGGATATCTGGTCTCCGAAAACGGCGAAAACGCGCTCCTCATATTTAATGCCGATGAGGACGCCTTTGACAGGGCCGGCGCGCTCCGGTTGACAGGCAAGGTGGAGGAGATCAATGCGCTTCTGCCGGAGGGGGCGCGTGTTTTTGCGATGGGCGCGGCGCGGTACACCCGGGAAAATAACGATATAATCGCAAGGGATGCCGCAAGGGGTTTGACGATATCCCTGCTGCTCATGATCATTATCTTCCTGTTTTTTTTCAGAAAAAGAAACGCGCTTTTTATATATGTCGTACCGGTTCTGGTGCTGGTGCCGTCGGCGGTATTTACCTGGCTTGCGCTGGACACGATATCCGGGATTACGATTGGCTTCGGCTCGGTGCTGATGGGTCTGGCGATAGATTATTCTGTGTACATATATTTTGCCTTCAAGGCGTCTTCCGTAAACACTGCCAGGAGTTCTGTCGGTAAAGCGATGCTTCGCCCGATTGCGCTCAGCGCGGCTACGTCCATAATCTCGTTCGGCGCTTTGTATTTTTGCGGTATTCCCTTTTTACGGCAGATCGGCCTCTTCGTTGTCTTTGGGCTGCTGTTCGCCATGTTCATCGCTTTTACCGCCGCGCCCATCCTGTTTCAGATGCAGGGACAGCCGGAGAAGGATTTTGCGTTTGCGGGTCATGTCCGCCCGCGAATATCCGCCGCAGTCATCGCGCTGATAATACTTCTTGGCGCGGGGAGCGTTCCCTTTGTGCGCGTGAACACCTCGCTGGATTCGCTGAACACTGTATCAGCGCAATTCAAAAAGGATAAGGAAATTTTTGACGGCATCACCGGCGGCGAGGCGCGAAACAGTCTGCTTTTTGTTTTTGGCAGGGATAAAAACGATGCTCTCGGCAAGAGCGCGCTTCTCGGGAGTCTCTGCGGCGCGCGATTGCCATTGGCGGAGATACTTGTCTCATCCGCGACCGCCGATCAAAACAGGGAACGCTGGCATGATTTCTGGACGCCGGAACAAAGAGCGCGTATTGAAAATGACATACGCAGCGCTTCGTCGGCCTATGGACTAAAGGCCGATGCCTTTGCGGGATTTTTTGATTTTCTGCAAACCGCTTCCGCGCCGCCCGGGGCGGAGGAATTTGATATAGCAAAAATATATAATCCGTTTACTGTTTTTGAGGGTCGTGATGCAATCGCGCACGTCTTGCGGGACGAGATACAGCTCCCCGCCGGTTTTGAGAACGACGCCATACTCGTTTCGCAAAAGCTCGTTCAGGAGGATCTCTTTTACAGTGTTCTGAAAAGCCTGCTGCTGATAACAATAGCCGTTTTTATAATTGATTGTATCCTGCTCTTTGCCAATTTCAGAAGCGCGCGGCTCGTGCTGCTTGCGTTTGTGCCTGCATTTTGCTCGGTGGCGGCGATATTGTTTGCGTCCGCTGTTTTCGGGGTGCGCTTCAATCTCTTCTCTCTTTTTTCCATACCGCTCGTTATCGGGCTCAATCTGGACTACGCGATTTTTATCATTCACCAGAAATTATTGTCCCGCGATCTGCATCCCTCCAGGGCTGTCACTGCGGCGGCGCTCCTGAGCGTGGCCGGTTTTGGCGCGCTTCTCTTTGCGGAGCATACGGTCATGTTCGCGCTGGGTCTGACGATCAATATTGGCATCATCACCGCCCTGCTGGTCAGTGTATATCTGCTGCCCGCATTGATCAAAAATTCAAAGAACATTGCCGCCGTCCTGCTTGTGGTTCTGTTCGCCGGCTGCGCGTCGTCGGGCGATATTGTGCGTTATAATGTTCCGGCTGCAAACGCTCCCGCCGACAAAACGCGCGCGTATTACGGCGAGCTGGGCGGGCAGATCGTTATCACCGCCGTATTTGCGGAAGTCCCCGATGGCGCGCGCGTGGTTACGCTGCATGAACTGGGTTTCAAACTGGCGGATATGACGGTGAACACGAATACCGTTTCCGTACATTCGTATATGCGCCATATCCCGAAAAGAGCCATACGATCTTTGGCATTATTCTACAGGAATTTTTATTTTGATCGCGGCGCCCTGGTGCAGGAGGCTGCCGCAAATGGCGGAAGAGCGTACAAAAACAATGACGGCCGCATAGCCTTGTGGGTGGATCATGACAATATCTGACGCAATCAAACAGCTTTATATGCCAATCACAAATGGCGGACGATTTGTCCTGCCTGAAAATTTTCCGGCATTCAGCGGGCATTTTCCCGGGCAGCCTGTCTTGCCGGCGGTGGCGCAGATCATGATGGCGGCACACGTAATTGCATCCGGCGATGGCGGAAAGCGCGCGCTTCTGGAAATCAAAAAAGCAAAATTCGCCGCCGTCATTCAGCCCGGGGATACGATAGACGTGATTATCACGTCCGGTACAAAAGGGAAGTATGACATTGTTGTCAAAAACGGCAGCACTGTATCGTCATCCTTTCAGATAGTTATGGAATGAGTATGGCGCGAGAAAAATATTTTAAACCCATCGATGGCAGCCCGCCGCCGTTACGCAATGCGATCACGCGCAAGGTACGCTTTGATGAACTCGATCCGCTCTCGATCATGTGGCACGGCAATTACGCCAGTTTTTTTGAAGAGGCGCGTGTCGCGCTTGGCGAGAGATATGGCATAGGGTATATGGATTTTATCGCCAACAATATCATCATTCCGATAAAAAAATTCCATGTTGATTATCTCGCGCCTCTTGTTTTTGGCGAGACCTATACGATATGGGCGCTGCTGCATTATAATCCCGCAGCGCGGCTGGATTTTGAGTATCAGATATTCAGCAAGGATGGCGCGCTTATGACCACCGGCTGCACCATACAGATGATGCTGGATACGCAAAAAAATATCCTGCTCGCAAAGCCTCCTTTTCTTGAGGAGTTTTGCCAAAAATGGCGGAATGGGCTGGTGCAATAAAGTGAGCCGCCCCTTGGTCGTCATCGTGTTTTCCGGGCATACTCAAAACTTGCCCGCCGTCGCCGCTGAGGTTGGGCGGTACTTCGATGACGTCATATTGATTGGCACGGGTCATGCGCATTGCGCCGTACCCGTCACGGCTCATGCGTCCGGCAAGGGGAATGCGATCATGCGCGGCGCGGAGTACGCCAGACAAAAGGGGTTCACGCATATCATAACGATAGACGCCGACGGGTATTACTGCCCGGAGGATCTGGTACGGATTGCCGGTGAAGCAAATAAAAATACATATTCAATAATTACAGGCTGCCGCGATTTCAGTACGGAAAACGTGCCCCTCTTCGACAGGTTTGAGCGCAGATTCGCGTCTTTCTGGGCGAGAATGCAGACAGGCAAAAAAATCAACGATATCCAGAGCGGACTGTGCGCCTATCCGGTGATCATTTTTGACTGCCTGAAGCTGCGCGGGAAGCGCGTTTCGTTCTATACCGAAATCGCGGTCAAGGCGGCATGGGCCGGTTTTGACATAGACGAGGTTGCCGTTCGTGTGCGCTGGCCCGCGCGGAAAGAGCGCGTTTTTCATTGCGGCAAACTCATCGACGAGTGCCAGATTGTGCTTCTGAATACCCTGCTCACGATCCGTGCGCTCCTGCCGGTTCCGCACAAAAAATTTGTCCGCGGCAAAGACGACAGGATCATTTCGCTGAATCCTTTCAGGGTACTCAGGGAAGAAATGAAGCGGCGTGAGAACCCCCGGCTTCTCGGCGTAAGCGCGGCCTGGAGCGTGTTTTGGGGCAGCCTGGCTTTGCCCGGTGTGCGGGCAATGTGCCTCCTGGCAGGGGTCGGCTATTTCGATCTGAACCGTCCCATAGCGCTCACAATGGACAAGCTGGCGCTCTTGCCGCTTGTGCCTGCCGTTTGCGTGGAGGTTGGTTTTTTTATCCGTTACGGCGTGTGGCTGACCGAATTGAGCGTAACCACGCTTGCGGATCAGGCGGGGCAGAGGATCTGGGAGTGGTTCCTGGGTTCGCTTGTCGTTGCGCCGGTATGCGCGGCTATTGCCGGATGTACAGTGTACTCCATAAGCATATTGATCAGAAAGGGGATGCTCCTGCATGACAAGCAAATGGAATAGCGCAAGCGCAGCCTCGTATTTTGCGCACAGGATTATTTATTTCTTCATAAAACATGGCGGCAGAGCTGTTGCATATTTCTTATTGTATTATATTGTTGCTTTTTATACGCTTGTGCCTGCCTGGAGGAAAAAATCCTATCCATATATAGCGAGGCGTTTTCCGGGGTGCGGTTTTTGGGGCAGGCTTGCGCATTGTTACAGGCTGTACCTGGTTTTTGGCAGGACGATGGTGGATCGTGCGGTGATGGGCATAAAAGGGGATATGAACGCCGCCTATTCTAAAGAAGATAAAAAGCTGCTCCTCGATCTCCGGTCGCGGGGCAAGGGGCTTATGGCAATAAGCGCGCATTGCGGAAACTGGCGGAGCGCCATGTCCAGCTTTGATTTTCTGGAGGGCGAGAAAACCATTCTCTTTCACCGCGACGCGGGCGACGTGGACAAGCTGGCGCACGAACACGGCAATATACAGCAAACGTCGAAATTCATTGATCCCGCGGGGAGTATGGGCGGCGTTATGGAGCTGCTTGCAACCCTGCGTAATAACGGTATCGTCTGCGCTATGGGCGACAGGGAATTTGGCTCATCCAAAGGTACGGTTGAGGTCATGTTTCTGGGCAAACCAATACGGGTGCCTGTAACCATGTACCGGTTAGCGGCTTTCACAGGTACGCCGGTGATTGTAGTGTATTTTCTGTATAAGGCACCTGGTATTTTTGAAACAATAATTGTGGATCATTTTATTGTTCCGGAAAATGGAAGGGAAGCGGCGAATTACAGGGATTCTGCAGAGCGTTTTATCAAAACGCTCGAAGATTTTTGCGGGCGGTATCCGTATCAGTATTTCAATTTTTACGATATATGGGGATGATACATGATTCGAACTTCCCTGGAAGACGTAAAAACCGTACTTAAAAACAACCTCAGGCTCGAAGGCATGGATATAGCTTCACTGGATGAGAATGCGCCGTTTTTTGAGGGGCTCGGCCTGGATAGTCTGGACGCCATTCAACTGGTTATAATCCTGCGCAAAAACTATGACATAATTATAGAAAACATGGAGCAGGCGTCCGCCATTTTTCAGTCTATGGGTACGCTCCGCAGGTACATTGAGGAAAACCGCAAGAAATAATATGAAGATCAATATAAGCGGTATGGGCTGCGTGTGCGCGCTCGGCGCAGATACGCGGGAAATCACGAAAAATATGTATACCGCTTCGTCGGCGTTCGTTTTGCCGGAAGGCAGGGTTGGCAGCGTGTATGCCAAAACGCATCCCGTGTTTCAGGCACCGCAGAAAATTCTGGACAGGAAGCGCGAGGATGAATCCTTCGGATTTTTGTTCCTGCGTACCGCCGCCGATGAGGCGCTTCTGCAAGCGGGGCTCACAAGGGAAATTTTGCAAACCGCGCGCGTAGGCGTCATCGCCGGCACAACGGTGAACGCATCCTTTAATTGTTTTGATTTTTATAAGGCATGGCGCGGCGGAGAGCAGACTGCATTCGCGCCGCTTCTTCAGTATCTGGATACGCCGCTTTCGGGCGCGCTTCAGAAATATTACGGGCTAACCGGCGCGCAGCTGACGGTCGTCACGGCTTGCGCCTCGGGTACGGACGCGATTGGCCTTGGCGCGCAGTGGATAGAGCAGGATATATGCGACGTGGTTCTCGCCGGCGCGTGCGATGAAATCAATATCACTCCGTACACGGGTTTTATTCGCCTGATGGTAGCGAGCCCCAAACGCTGCGCGCCGTTTTCGCTTGGGCGCGCGGGTATGAACATAGGTGAAGGCGCGGGGGTGTTCGTGCTGGAGTCCGGCAAATTTTTATCGGCCAGAAACGGAAGCGCAATGGGATACATATTGGGCTATGGTACCTGCGTCGATGCCTGGCATATCACCGCGCCGGATCCCGAAGGCAAAGGCCTGATTCGCGCCATGCGCTTTGCGATGCGGGACGCCGGTGTGACGCCCGCCGATATCGCGTTCATAAACGCGCATGGCACCGGTACGCAGGATAATGACGCGGCGGAAGCCAGGGTATTTCATGCGCTTATCGCGGGCGTACCGGTAATGGCGTCCAAGAGTGTTACAGGCCATACCCTGGGCGCGGCGGGCGCTGTGGAGGCTGCGCTCTGCCTGCTCAGCCTGAATGTGCGCATGATTCCGGCGGCGGCGAATTTTACGGGCGTTGACCCCGCGCTGAACCTGACGCCTGTTATCCAAAATACAGCCATCGAAAAAGAGATCGCCATGTCGGATTCCCTGGCTTTCGGCGGCTGCAATTCCGTTATTGTAATAGGGTCGCAGAGGTACAGTCATGGGTAAAAGTGCATTGTACATCAACGCCGCCGCCTTTACCGCCGACGGGAACGGGCTTGAAAAATATTTTGAGGCAAAAAATCTCCGGCGCATGGACGTGTTTACAAAACTTGCGGTAAAAGCCGCCGCGCGATGCCTGCGGGCGGCGGAGATGGATCTGCGCGCAGAAAAAAATATCGCGCTGATAATTTCCACAGGATATGGCCCTGTTACAAGAACCTGCGATTTTTTCAACTCCATCATTGACGATGGGGAAGAGTACGCAAGGCCGCTCGCGTTTTCAATGACTGTACATAACGCCGCAGTGGCGAGTGTATCCAGGCTCCTCAATATTAAAGGTCCGTGTCTCTCGGTCAGCAATATGGAAACCTCTTTCCAAAGCGCATTGCTCGCCGCCGCAGCCTGGCTGCGCAAGGGCATGGCCGACCGGGTTTTGCTGGGCGCGGTGGATGAGATCCATAGCGTGGCCGAAAAAGTGCTGCAAACCCATCCCGAAGAATTTGCGCATATCTACGATACGATGCGGCAAGCCGGCGCGGCGTTTTTTATTGTATCCCTGGAAAACAGTCCGGGCGCGGTCGCGCTGCCGGAATTGAGCGTTCATGCAACGCCGCTTAATCCGTCCGCCGATGCGTTTCATCTGGCGAAGCACACGGAGCTGCTTCTGGATTATGACGACGTGGGAAGAATAGCGGCGGATTTTATCAAGACCGAACTTGCGCGGACAGGACATGATATCATGTCGGTTTTTGAGAGCGCCGACGGCGCGCGCTTACTGCATACCGCAAGCGACGGGGAGAGGGCGCGGATACAGAAGGAGCTGGGCTTTTTATTTTCCGGCGTACAGGAGGAAGCGGTTTCTGAATCTGCGGACTGGACGGCAAGCAGTTTCGCCAAATTAAAAGAGCATGGCCTCATCAATTTTTTCACGTCGGGCTCCACCGGCGAAGTGAAGAGCTGCATCCATACCCTGGCCATGCTCAGGGAGGAAGGCAATGGACTCGCGTTTTTGTTTCCGGATATCAAGCGCGTGATTTCGCTTGTGCCCGCGTCGCATTCCTACGGAATGATCTTTGGGCTTATCGTGCCCAAAATACTCGGCTTGCCTGTCGTGATAAAGCCGCCCATTCCGGTAATACAGTGGGAAGATGTTTTGCAGGAAGGCGATTTGCTTGTCGCTTTTCCGATGTTCCTGAAGCAGCTCACGGAGCTGAATTTTCAATTCCCGCGCGGGGTTGCGGTGCTGACCTCCACCGCGCCCTGCCCGGACGATCTGATAGACAAACTCTACGCCGGCGGTATGCGGCGATTGGTGGAGATCTATGGCGCTTCGGAGGGCGGCGCTTTTGGCTGGCGTGAAAAAAGCGGACACCCTTTTACCCTGTTGCCGTTTTGGAATGCGGAGATCACAGGCGGTATGCTCGAAGCCATCACCCGCAGGCAAACCCCGATGCGCGTACGCATTCCCGACAGGGTGGAGATCGATAGCGAGGGTAAATTCAAACCCATTGGCCGTATCGATCAGGCGGTGCAGGTCGCCGGAATCAATGTGTTTCCGCAAAAAGTGGAGACTATCCTGAAAACCCATCCGGCTGTGCGGGACGCGGCGGTACGGCGTATGCGCCCGGACGAAGGGGAACGGCTCAAGGCCTTTATAGTATTACAGGAAGGATATATCGAACATGAAATTTTACCGGGCTTGCGCGCCTTTATGAAAGAAAAACTGACAGTGCATGAAACGCCGCGCCGCATAACCTTTGGTTCGGAGTTGCCGGTAACTGATTTCGGGAAGAGGAGAGACTGGTAGTCTTTGGCCGATGACCTTTCAGGCAGTGCGGTTTTTTCGGAATGGACGCGCTTTTGGGCGTCTTTCGTGTATACAGGTTGGACGTCTCCCAGAGTTCCTCTGCTGGAACACCGCTTCGCTCGCAGCCTTCCGGTTGATTTATTTGCCCGTATGTGCTATAAAAATATATCAGAAGGTAAAATACTCTATGGAGGCAGATATGATGAAATACATTCCCATTGTGCTTCTTCTGTTTGTTGTATGCGCCTGTAACGGCGACGACCCCCTTGATGTACTTTCAAGTTCTCCGGCTTCCTCGGACATATCCGAATCAGCGGATTCGTCCGATGGAGCGGATTCGTCCGATGGAGCAGAATCGTCCGTTGGGGCAGGATCGTCCGTTGGAGCGGTGTCGTCCGTTGGAGCGGTGTCGTCCGTTGGAGCGGTGTCGTCCGTTGGAGCAAGTTCGTCCGTTGGAGCAAGTTCGTCCGTTGGAGCAAGTTCGTCCGTTGGGGCAAGTTCGTCCGGTGAAGCGGAGTCTTCTGTGTCCATAACCGCAGAGGACGCGCCATTTTTCATTTCCGAGTACGTTATGGGGAGCGGCAGCAATAAATATATCGAGATATACAACCCCGATGCGGTTAGCCATTCCCTCGCCGGGTGGAGTCTGCGGCAGTACAACGATGGAAACGCCCCCGGCAGCGGGTATATATTGAATCTTTCCGGAACCGTTGCTCCCGGCGCCGTGTATGTGGTTAAGAACAGC
This sequence comes from Spirochaetota bacterium, assembly GCA_031283155.1. Classification (GTDB taxonomy): domain Bacteria; phylum Spirochaetota; class JAGLSM01; order JAGLSM01; family JAKPMW01; genus JAKPMW01. The sequence continues at coordinate 17,051 of JAITCI010000086.1, forward strand.
GCAGCTTCCGGATGGACTGGATGGACCGAAGATGTCGGCATGTCAACAGGCAATATCGTTATGACCTTTAACGGCAACGACGCCATTGGGCTTTATAAGGGCAGTACCCTTGTGGATATCGTAGGGCAGCCCGGAAACGGCGCAATGATCCTCGAAAATGTCACTCTGGTGCGCTGTCCGGTCGCCGCCCCCTCGCCGACCTATGATACCCTGGATTGGTATCGGCTCAGTTCAACGTATACCTATCTTGGTACCCATAATGCTGAGTGGGGAATAGACACCCCCGAATACCCGCGTGTCATCTATGCGGTACGGGGTTGGGAGGATATGGAAGTTTTGCTGATCAGTGAGTATTTTTGCGGCGTCGGTAATGATAAATATATCGAAATCTACAACTGCGATGACAACAGTATCGATGATCTCGCTCAATACAGTCTCGTCAAGGTTGCTATCGATAATGCGAGCGGCAAAATCAATTTCGCCGAGAGCCGACGACTGGATTTTTCTACCCTGCCTTCTTCGCAAACATTATGGGGTCATCATGTGCTTGTTATTGTTAACAGCGGGTATGTCGCCGACAGGCTTTTTACATATATGGACGACGACGACCTTCCTGTAGATAATGGCGGGGTATATGGACATAGCCGGATGTATATCGAAACCAGTGACAGAAAGGTATGCGATTTTGACGGAAACGACCCTATTTATCTCGTCAGAAGCCAACACCATGTTGTTGATGTAGTCGGTAAGGCGCAAATATCAAAATGGGGTGAAAACGTAGCTTGGATCCGCGAAGATGAACCGAAGGCAAGCACTCCGGCTGCGGAATGGGATTTGGATGAATGGATGCCGGATGATCTGGAGCTGGATACGAACGGTCAATATAAAAACGAAGCGGCATGGTGGGGAGGCTGGCATTGGTAATCGGCTTTACCGCGTTTTTCAATAACATAATCCCGCGCTGTTCCGTTCATCACGGGACGGCGCGGGTTTTTCAAACATGGGGGCTGCGCTGGGCGCGCAAAACCCATTCAGTAATATTTCTCGATCACCAATTTTCCCATGCTTCGCAGCCTCGCGGCGATCTGCTGGATGGCGGATTTGCGGATATGTACGCCGGCCTGCTTGAATATTAAGTCGTCATGCGCGGCATTGGCGGCACTGCCGATCATCAGATGAATCACGTCTGCGCCGTGCAGCATCAGACACAGGCGTTCCGTTACCGAATTTTCAGATAAATGCTCTACAGGTTCGTCCAGAATATTATAAGTCTGATTCAGGGTGATGGCGCCTTCCGTGACCAGATCAATTCCTTCTATCAAATATTCAGGAAGCTGCCCGAAGGAGTTGCCCGCAAACAGGGGTACAACCGCGCGCCCTGTTTCCCGCGCTATGATATCGGTGGTGGTGGAACCGCACACAATCTTTTGCCCGGGCTTATGCATAAATTCTGTCACATACTCGCTGTCCATCGACTGCCTCGAGGGCGGCCCTGTCAGGAGCGTCAGCTCTTTCGCATCGCGGCAGTGGAGCAGCGCAAGGGTGCTGTCGTCCTCATAATTTCCGGCGGATATGGTTTTGCACATTTCCACAATTTGCTGCGGGAGTCCGGCAATATCATCATCCGGCTTATGGTTGAGGTTGATCCAGGAAACGACGCCGTCTGAACCAATGCCTGTGCCATACGCGCGTCCCAGTCCGGCCTGGCTTATGCCATCGGAAAAAAGCAGGAGGGAATCTCCCATATCCAGAATACCGGAAGTCTCGCCAATCACCTCAAAGCCTGCCGTATAAAAACGCGGGGCAAGCGCGGCCGCGTGATTGCTTTGTATTATAACAGGGTTTGGCGACTCGTAAGAATACACGGTAAACTGGCCGTCCGGTAAAATCAAGGCGGCGGAAAAAGCGGAAAAAGGGATATCTTCCTTGCGCGCGCGGTGCATCGACGCCGCCACCATTTCGCTGGTTATCCGAATGGATATTCCGCTGCGGAATAATTCCAGGATGCGGCTCGCGCAGGTGATGGCGGAGATATTGGCGTAAATTCCCGAGCCGATGCCGTCGCAAAGAATATAGATCATGCCGGCGGATCTTCGCTCGTACATACAGTGATCCCCGCAGACCGTATACGTTTTTTTATTTTTCTGATACAGAAAATCGTCGAAGAATTTCATGACGGTTTGCCGCTGTCTTCTTCGTAGAGGCCAATCAGACGCCGCGCGATCTCCTCGCTCTGCGCGGTACTCTTGCCCAGATAATGCGCCATTTCCTGCGCGAACCGTATCTGGTGATCCAGAAACTCGCGCGCGTGCATCACGGTCTGCGACTTGATGGTGTCGAGCTGCCCGGCGTCATACTTGATTTTGGAAATATCCGAATAGATCCCAATGTACTGGGCCTCTTCCCGCAGTGCGTAGAGGATCTCGTGGTATTTTATGCCATATTTTGTCTGGATGGATTCATACTGATTGGCGGATCCGGTCTGCAGGGTCTCAAAGCCATCCGCGTTCACAAGATACGAGATGCGTCTTCCCAGGATACCGTTGTTGCACATAAACATTTTCTGAAAGGCGGGATTCATTTTTACCATGCGGAGTTCGCTGTCCAGAACCACCACCCCGTTGGGTGTTGTGTCGATGATCCTGTCGGTGCGCTGCTGGGCAAGCCGCCGCATATAGGGAATGCACATCTCCGGCTCGGCCATACCGCGCGCGACGGCGGCGGCATTCTCGAGGCAGCTCTTATAGCCGCAAGCGCCGCAGTTGAGCTGATTCGCGGGATCGATCTTGCCTGTGCGCTCCAATATTTTGTTGATCTGGTCTTCCGATATCTCTTCCGGTTTTTGTTCGTCCAGCGCAAAACTGGCCTTGTGGGAAACCGAACGCGGCGGGAATGCGGCACTGTTTTTACCCGCTGCCTCGGCGTAGCGGATCACGTTTTCGCGCCTCGCGAACTGACTCTCTTCACGGCCAAAGCAGGGGCCGTTGATGCAGCCGCCCTTGCAAAACAGGGGCTCAATCAGTTTGCCGTCGAAATCAGGATTTTCCGAAAACATCCCCAGAATATCTTCCGCGCCGCTGATATGCAGCACATTTATCTGTGTGCCGTCGCTCTGTATCCCGCCGGTTTTGAGCATCCCGCCCAGGATGGGAAAGAGGCGCGCGCTCCCGATTTCATGAGACTGATCAAAACTGCTCTCGGAACAATTTTCAAGTTGAATATTTTCGGACGCGAGCCACTCCGCAAGTTCAGTGAAGGTCAGAACAATATCCACCGCACCTGCGTTTTCAGGCCGCATGATCTCCTGTTTTTTTGCCGCGCATGGCCCGATGAAAATCACGGCGCAGCCCGGGTACTGCTCCTTAAGCATCCTGCCGTGGGCGATCATGGGCGAGACCACCGGAATCAATGCCTCCAGATATTCGGGATGATATTTTTCCATGAGATGCACAACGGTCGGACAGGCGGTACATATACTGCCTGTCTGCGGCTGCGCGAAGGACTGATCGGTGACATATTTTGCGCCCTCGGCGGTTTCGGCGGCAAATTTAAAACCAAGCCGGCGCAATGCGGAGGGCAGTCGGCTTCCGAGCGCGCCGGGAAATCTTGCGGCGAAGGAGGGCGCGATGCTGGCCGCTGTTATGCCGCCGCCTGCGAGCAGCGCCTTTGCCTCATCCAGGCTGGAGCGAACCGTTTTTGCGCCCTGAGGGCACTCGCGCACGCAGGTACCGCATTTGATACACAGGCTGTCCACAACCCGCGCCTGCCCGCCGCTGATGCGGATGGCCTTGACCGGGCACTCGCGCACACAGCGGTAGCAGTCCTGGCAGTTGGCGGTAATGGTATAGATTGTCTGATTCCGCTGCATATATGCCTCCTTATTTGTGCAGCGACGTCAGTATTTCCGCCTTTGCGCCGTCAAAGGTGCATCGTTCCAGAACCTTTCCGTTTATGTTCAGCACGGGACCCTTTTTGCACTGCTTCCCGCAAAAATTGGCCTTGAATTCAACCATGTCTTCAAGTTTGTTTTCGCGGATATAGGTCATCAGATCCTTATAAAGCTTTTGCGAACCCCGCAGGAAGCAGCTTGTGCCAAAGCAGATCTCGAGCGAAAGCGCTTTTTCGCCGGAAGATTCTTCCAGAATTATGTCCTCCTGCGTAATCCGCTTCCGGTTTTCATACACGGTATGCATCAGCTCATGCGCTTTTTTATGCGGCAGGCTCTCCGCGTACATCTGTTGCAGGTAAGGATTTTCGGAGGAGATATGGAACTGCAGCATCTTGTCGTTCTCATAGAGCCCCTTTGCGCGCTTGGATACCGCTGTTCTGTCTCCGGTAATCGGCTGGCCGCCGCCGTTTACGCAGCCGCCGCAGCAGGCCATAACCTCCACCAGATCGTAATGCGCTTCGCCCTTGCGGATGCGGTCAATCAGCTCCCTCGCATTGGCAAGGCCGCTCACAACCGCGAGGCGCAGGGTCTCGCTCCCCACTGTAATTTCAGTTGTTGTAATTCCTTCGCCGCCCCGTAACTGCTTAAACTCCTGCGCGGAACCCTTGGCCAGCGTTTCGCCGGCAAAGCGCAGTACCGCCTCGCTCACGCCTCCGGATGCGCCGAAGATGGCCGCGCCTCCTGTGGAAAATCCAAACGGCATATCGAATGAGCCCAGCTCCAGCCTGTCAAAATCGATCCCGTTTTCCTTCATCATCAGCGCGAGTTCATTGTTGGTGATCACAAAGTCCACGTCGGGATTGCCGTTGGTTTTGAATTCCGCGCGGTTCGCCTCAAATTTTTTCGCGGTGCAGGGCATCACCGAAACGACCACCAGATTTTCGCGCGTGATACCCAGCTCTTTGGGCAGAAAGGCCTTGCAGAGCGAGCCGAAGATCGCCTGCGGCGAGCGGCACGAAGAAAGATTGGTCAGAAAATCGGGATAATATTGCTCGGCAAATTTGACCCATGCCGGACAGCAGGAAGTGAATTGCGGCAGATTTTCGCCCGTCCTGCGGCGTTCCAGAAATTCCTTCCCCTCCTCCACCACGGTAAAATCAGCGCCAAAGTTGGTATCGTACACCCGGTCAAAGCCCATGCGTCGAAGCGCGGTGACTATTCGCCCAACGGTGAGCGAACCCGGTTCCTTCCCGAAGTATTCGCCCAGCGCCACGCGCACCGACGGAGCAATCTGCACCACAACCGTTTTGCTCTTGTCGTAAATGGCTTCCCAGACGCCGCTGATTTGGTGCTTTGGGGTCAGCGCGCCCACCGGGCAGACCTTAACGCACTGGCCGCAGCCCACGCACTCGATCTCGCCGATGCCCTTGTTGAAACAGGTTCCCACCTGCGCCTGCACCCCCCGATAGGCAAAACCGAGCGCGCCCACCGACTGAATCTCCTCGCAAACCCGCACACAGTCGCCGCAGAGTATGCACTTGCTCGGGTTGCGCACAATGGCGTCAGATGAGAGATCTGTCGGCTTTGCGCTGCTCACCTGTTTGAAGCGCACTGTGGTTATATCCAGCTGTTTCGCGATGGACTGGAGCCGGCAATCGCCGCTCTTGGGGCAGGTGGTACAGTTCTGATCATGGCTCGCCAGCATCAGCTCAATGATCACTTTGCGCAAATTCCGAATCTGTTTTGTATTGGTGTGCAGCACCATGCCGTCTTCCGCTTTTGTGGAGCAGGCCGGAACGATTCCGCGCCCCTCTACCTCAACCATGCACATACGGCAGGCGCCATAGATGCTGATCTCGGAATGATAGCAGAAGGTAGGCAGTTCCACCCCCGCCTTGCGGCAGAGTTCCAGGAGATTGCGCTCCCCCTCGATGGGTACGGTTGTGCGGTCAATCATTACGGTTTGAGTTTTCATGGCTATCCTTTCACAACGGCTGCAAATTTACAGCTCTGCGCGCATGCGCCGCACTTGATACATTTGGCCGCATCTATTATAAATGGTTTTTTGATTTCGCCGCTGATCGCTTCCGTGGGGCATTTCTTTGCGCACAGCGAGCAGCCCTTGCATTTTTCCGGAATGATTCTGTAGGTTGCGAGCGCACCGCAGTTGCCGGTGGGGCAGCGTTTGTCGAATACGTGCGCGTTATACTCATCCCTGAAATACTGCAGTGTGGAGAGTACCGGGTTCGGCGCTGTCTTGCCCAGCGCGCAGAGGGAGCCCGCCCTGACGACCTGGGAGAGATCCTCCAGCAACGCAAGGGTTTCGCCCGTGGCGCTGCCGTCGATGATCTCATCCAGCAGCATCAGCATCTGGCGGGTACCCTCGCGGCATACCACGCATTTTCCGCAGGACTCGTTTTGCGTAAACTGCATAAAATAGCGCGCGATCTGCACCATGCAGGTACTCTGGTTCATAACCACAAGCCCGCCGGAACCCACCATCGCGCCGACCCTTTGCAGGTTGTCATAATCCAGCGGCAGATCCAGATGCTCCTGCGTCAGGCAGCCGCCCGAGGGTCCGCCGATCTGCACCGCTTTGAAATTGCAGCCGCAGAGACTGCCGTCGTTATTGGTGACGCCGCCGCCTATATCGCCCACGATCTCGCGCAGGGTTGCGCCGAACGGCACCTCGATCAGTCCGGTGTTGGCCACATGCCCGGTCAGCGCGAAGGTTTTGGTGCCCTTTGCCTTTTCGGTACCGAGCTTCGCGTATTCCTCCGCGCCCATCTGCATGATCAGCGGAACCGTCGCCAGGGTTTCCACGTTATTGACGGCGGTGGGCTTGCCGAATAAACCCTTTTCGGCGGGGAAGGGCGGCTTGAGCGTAGGCATACCGCGCTTCCCTTCGATGGAAGCGATCAGCGCGGACTCCTCGCCGCAGACAAACGCGCCCGCGCCTTCCTTGATCGTGATATCAAAATTTTTGCCGGAACCGAAGATGTTTTTGCCCAGTATGCCCGCTTCCCGCGCCTGCCGGATGGCCGCCTTCAGCCGCTTGACCGCGAGCGGATATTCCATGCGCACGTAGATATATCCATGCGTCGCGTTCACCGCCTGCGCCGCGATCATCATCCCTTCCAGCACGGCGTGGGGATTGCCCTCCATCACGCAGCGATCCATAAACGCGCCCGGGTCGCCCTCGTCGCCGTTACAAATGATGTATTTGGTTTCATTCTCATGGATGCGGGTCAGATCCCATTTGCGCCCGGTGGGGAACCCCGCGCCGCCGCGCCCCTTCAGCCCGGAGGCCAGAATCGTATCGCAGATCTGCTTATCATTCATCTCCAGCACGGCCTTGCGCGCCATAAAATACCCATCATGCGCGGCATACTCGTCCAGATTGCGAACGTCGATATTGCCGCAGAGTCCGAGCGTAAGCCGGTGCTGCCGCTCGTAAAACGGGATCCTGTGCATCTCCCGCATCGGCGCGCCGCTGTCGGGCGAAACATAGAGCAGGCGCTCGATATACTCCCCGCCGATTAGGGTCTTTTCCACGATCTCTTCCACGTCGTCAGGCGTTACTTTGACGTACAGGATGTCCTGCGGTTTGAGCGTCACCAGCGGACCCATCTGGCAAAAGCCCTGGCAGCCGGTTTCCGCGAGCGAATAGTCGCCTTCCTCGGACTCCAGCGCAACCGGAATGGAGAGGCCGCGTTTCGTCAGCACCTCCTGGAACCGGTCGTAAATTTTGAGGGAACCGCCCGCCACACAGCCGGTTCCCGCGCAGATCACAATGCGGGGCTTTGTACCCGCCGCCGTCCGCGCAAATCGCTCTTTTCGCTGCTCCAGTGTTAAGGTTTCAGCCATGCCCGGTTTCCCCGCTTCGAATTTTTTCAATCAGCGCCTTAGCCTTCTCCGGATTCATCGATCCGTGGACCTCTTCGTTGATCACCACCACCGGCGCGAGTCCGCATGCGCCGAGGCAGGCGACCGTTTCCAGCGTAAACATAAGGTCGTCGGAGGTGTTCTTGCCGCCGCCCAGTTTCAGTTCCTCTTCGAGCGCTTTGATAATATCCTCCGAGCGTTTTACGTGGCAGGCGGTACCGTCGCACACCCTGACGACGTATTTCCCTTTGGGCGCCAGCGTGAAATGCGAATAAAAAGTCGCCACCCCGAATACCGAACCCGGCGAGACGCCGAGGGCTGTCGCCACATAGGTCATGATGTCCTCGGGCAGATACGAATACACCTCCTGAATTTCCTGCAAAATCGCGATCAGGTTGTCGGGATGGTGCTCATGCCGATCCAAAACGTCGCACACCTGTTCGAATTTTTTACCAAATTTACCGCTCATTCCGAATCACTTCCTTTCCACAGCACGGGATTTTTGCGGACCTATGCCCGCGGCATTTTGAAAACATATTGTATAAATTTTTTGAAAGGGGAGGTATCTGAGTGATCTGCTGCGCAAAGCGCGGTCTGGTGCATTCGCTGTCATGGCGAAAACATCCGCAGTGGATTTGTCGCGCTTTCCAAAAACGCGCGGTATTAAACTCAAAAATAACAGATACGCGCGATTATGACAAGCAATTTTTAGCTTATAAAAGACCCGCCATATACTTGAGTACGCGCAATCGGCACGCTTGCCGGTAAATATTGCGGCACAGGGTGCGGCTTGCTATTATTTATGGAAAGGTTGCGGCAGAGAAATATATGAACCTGTTCCAGCTCTTCAAAAATATTGCCCCCTACGTCCGCCCCTACAAGGGGCTGGTTGCGCTTGCGCTGCTCCTCACTTCGGTGGGTGCCTTAACGGCGCAGGTGAACGCCTATGTGCTGCAATATACCATCAACAGCATTGCCTCGCTTGTGGAGCAGCATAAGCAGTTGGCGGAGGGGCTGCATATCGTCGCCTTTATTTCCATAGTTTTGCTCAGCAAAGAGATACTCAATATCTTCATATCCTTTGGGCAGAAGTTTTTCGGCGAAAAAATCCGGATTATGATTTCAAAGGATCTCGCCCAGAAAATAATAGAAAAAATATTGTCCTACCGCATGGCGTTTTTTACCGCCGATGAGAGCGGATCGGGCAAATTGCAAACCCGCATTGACCAGGGCGTTTCGAGTTTAACCCGCACGGTGCAGAGCTTTTTTATTGATATATTCCCGCTGTTTACATCGGCCACGGTGGCGCTCCTCGGTATGTTTAACGCCAATGTGTATGTTGGGCTCGCGGGTTTATGCATTGTGCCTGTTTATTTTATTATCAGCCAAAAGCAGGCGAAAAAACTCAAGGGCTGGCGGCGCAATATCCGCAGTTTCCGCGAAAACAAATCCGGCGGAGTCATCAATATCCTTGAGTCCATCAGCGTTATCAAATCCTTCAACCGCGAAGACATAGAGGCGAAAAAGCAGTCCGACCTGCAAACAGCCCTCACCGATACCCAGATGCGCACCCGCTCGACCAATTTCAAATTTGACGGCCTGAAAACTTTTACCGAGCAATTCGGCGTGGTCATCATCATTATCCTCACGGCCTATCTTGTGCTTATAGGGCAAATGCAGATCGGCGCGATCATGCTGCATATCATGCTCTTTAATAATGTGACCGCGCCCATCCGGCAGCTCCACCGGATCTATGACGACGTGAACGACGCCCTGATTTACGCCGAAGGCTTTTTCGATATTATGCATTCCGATCACGAGAAAGAGCAATCGGGCGATTACCGCCCGGAAAGGATAACCGGCAAGTTTGAGCTGCGGAATGTGGATTTTGCGTATCCGAACGGTACGCAGGCTCTGTTTGACGTAAGCATGACCATTGCCCCCAATACCATCACGGCGCTGGTGGGGCTTTCGGGCGCGGGCAAGAGTACGGTTATCAATTTGCTCGACAAATTTTATGCGTCGGCCTGCGGCGAAATACTGCTCGACGGCGTGCCGCTCTGCGATTATGACACGCGCTTTTTGCGCGAAAACATCGGGCTGGTGCTGCAAAAGAACCATATCTTCAGCGGCACGATAGCCGAGAATATTTTTTATGGCAATCCCAATGCCTCGTATGAGGAAATGGTGGAGGCCGCGAGGCAGGCATATATCCACGAGCAGATCATCAGGCTCCCGGAGGGCTACGAATCCTCCGCGCTCCTGCTTTCGGGCGGGCAGCAGCAGCGGATCGCGATAGCGCGGATGTTTTTGAAAAAGCCGCCCATTATATTCCTCGACGAGCCGACCGCGAGCCTCGACGCGATTGCCACCGAGCAGATTAAAAACAGCCTCGACGCCATCAAGAAGGATCGCACGGTCATTATAATTTCGCACAGCATTTCGCAGTTCATTGATTCCGAAATGATTTATGTCCTCAAAAACGGGCGCGTGATGGAACATGGCTCGCACGAAGAGGTCTATCGACAGGAGGGCGTTTATAAAGAGATATTTGACGCCGCAGCCCGCAGCCTGAACGTCGAAAAAATCAGCGGCACGATTGAAAAAAAATAAAAAAATATGCAACCCGCGCGGCATCTCCGGCTTTACTGTGCTATATACGCGCACAGAGGAGCCAGTCAAATGTCAATGATCACGGATGCACTTCCAGCCCTGCCGGAGCAAAGCGGGGCATTCACGCAAACCATGCACAAGCTCTTTGCTGAGCAAGCCGCCCACATCGAGCCTGCCGCGCCGCTTGCCATTCAACCGCCGCCATTGCGAATGCTCGTTTTCCGCACACAGGGCAGCCTGCCGGAGAGCATGGCGAATTTTTTTGAGCGGGAGAATATTTTGCAATGCGGCGGAATTTTTGCGGATATGGATTTTCTTGCGGCCATGAATCTGGCGGCTTTATATGCCGCCGACGCGCCGGATATCGATTCCGCCGTTACGCTTACCTGTATTGTGCGCGGCAATGGCGCGGCGCTTGTCCGGCGCTTGCGGGAAGAATATGCCATTCCGATTGATGAGATTGCTTTGGGTGTCTACAGGCTCTGCGGCGGCGCGCTTCCCGCCCAGATCATCGATCTTGAGTATCTCCCGCCGGATGAGCATCACTGGATCAATGCGCTCATCGCCGCGCCGACCGGAAGCAATTTGCGGCTTATAGGCCGCCCGGATATCTGCGGGATGCGAAATATCTATTCTCTGCGAAAGAGGGGCACGCCGGAGTTAAGAGTTCTGGCTGCGTAAACTCCAGGATATTTTTCATAGAGAAGCATACACCCGCCGCCTGAGAGCCTTAAGCCGAGAGGGGGTAACGGCAGACCCTTCAGGGGGCTGCCGTTAGGGGGAGCGTTTTTCGTATACCGCCCGGAAATGAAAAAAAATTCGATGTAGATACTTTTTTCGTTCCCCCTTCAGTTTTTTGCCGCCCCGCCGACTATATACAAGGCGGGATCTTTTCGCGCTCTGCGCGGCACCGCGAGTTTGTTCAAGAGGTAACGCGATGAAGGCACGTCTGGGAGCTGGATGCGGACGTGCGCGCAGCGGCATGGATGCCGCAGTTTTTGCGCGCCTGTTTCTTGTGTGCGCGTGTATGCTCGGCGCGCTGCCGCTCGGCGCGCTGGAGATCCGCTTGCTCCCGCAGGCGGCGGTGAGCGGGGAGGCCGCGCGGCTTGCGGATATCGCGAAACTTACCGCAGGCGCGAACGAGGGGGAGATTGCGGCGCGGCTTGCGCATATCGCGGTACATACCTTCGCCGGGGATGAGCGGGAGCACCGCCTCTCCTACGAGGCGATCATGCGGATGATCCGCGCGGAATATACGGGGCCGCTTGTGCTTGTCGGGAACGGCGTGCTTATTACCCGCCCCATGCGGGTGATTACGCGCCGCGAGATGCAGGACGCGGTTGCGGCATATTGCAAACAGAATTTTCCGCGCGCGGTTTTTGAATTCGACGCGCGAATACTCCCCGAAACCCAAAGCTATTTTGGCGCAGACGTTACGCTCTGCGCGGTAAGCGCGGAAAAGGATCCGGCGGGTGATCTCTGTACGGTCTGGCTTATCGTGTCCGGCGGCGGGCGCGAATTTGCGCGCATTGCCGTCGAGGGGCGCGTTCGTATCCCCGGTAAGGCGCTTGTGGCCGCGCGCGATCTCGAACGCGGGCGCACCCTGCGCGCGGGCGACACGCGCTGGCAGGATACCGCCGATTCGGGACGGGAGAAGAGCCTGAGTTTTGAGGAGCTTGCGGGCAGGCGTTTGCTCGAGGATGTAGCGGAGGGGGCGCGTCTCGAGAGCGAACAATTTGAAAAACCGATTTTAGTTAAACGCGGGAGCCGTGTGACTGTGATATGGCAGCGCGAAGGGGTGTACATGGAGGCGGAGGCGATAGCGATAGAGGATGGCCGCGAGGGCGAGCGTGTGCGCCTGAAGAACGCGCAGAGCGGACGGGAATTCAGCGCGCGGGTGGGCAGCGCGGGAAAGGCATGGGCGGATGGGTAAAAATCTCGTCACTAATATATTCCTTATTGTATTTGTGGGTTCCGCTGTGTACGGAGCGGTCAGCGCGCGCGTTCGCAGCAGCGGGAAAGGCGTGGGGCGATGGGTAAACGAATAACCGTAGGTATATTACTTATTGTATTTGTATCATCCGCCGCTTACGGAGCGGTCAGCGCGCGCATCAAGGATATAGCGGCTGTGCGCGGGATGCGCGATAACCAATTGATCGGGTATGGACTCGTGGTCGGTCTTGGCGGACGCGGGGATTCGCCGCGCTCGGCGCTGACCAGGCAAACCATCCGCGCCCTGCTTGCCAATCTCGGGATCTCGTTCGACGAGGGCGAGATGCAGGCGGCCAATAGCGCGGTTGTGATCGTCACTGCCACCGTAACGCCCTTTGCGCGCGAAGGGGATCAGATCGACGCGGTCGTGGCGAGCCTGGCCGACGCGCGTTCGCTCGCCGGCGGGATACTTCTGCAAACCCCGCTGAAGGCCGCGAACGGAACCATCTACGCCGTCGCGCAGGGGCAGATTCTGGTTGGCGGGACATCCGAAACCACAACCGCCGCAGGCGCCGTTCCCAAGGGGGCGCTCGTTGAGCGCGGCGTTCCGGCGAGCTTCTTTGAAGACAACACCGTGCGCATCTCCATCGGTGATCGCGATTTCACAACCATGGACAATATCGCGAAGGCGCTCGCCGAAAGATTCGAGGGTCTTGTGTACCGCGTGGAGGATCCGACCAGCATTTCGCTCTCGATCCCCGCAGAGTACCGCGCGAATCCCGTCGCCTTCATCGCGGCCCTTGAGGTGGTTGAGATCGAGTGCGATACCCCGGCGCGCGTTGTCGTCGATGGCAAATCCGGTCTTGTGGTTATGGGCGAGAACGTGCGCATCGGCACGGTCGCGGTTTCATATAACGGTATCAAAATTTCCGTGGGCGATGCATCTGGCACAGCCGACGGGAAAATTGGTAATTCGTTCATGCTGCCCTCGGCGGACGTTCGCAGTCTGGTTGACGGCCTGAACCAGGTCGGCGCGCGCGCGGGCGACATCATCAGCATCCTGCAGGCAATTGAAAAGGCCGGCGCTTTGAAGGCAAAGCTAATTGTGATGTAAGACTTGTTTATGCGAATTTTCGCGGAATGGGGCTTTCTTTTTTTGTATTGCTTTGGATAGGGCGTCCCGAGCGCGATGTTTTTCACAACGCTGTTTCAACGGGAACGCAAGCGTGTCGGGTTTTCCGGGAAGCGTTGGAACGGGGCAGTTGCCCATATTGTTTGCGCAGAACGCAGGGGCATAAGGAGTAATCTATGGAAATAACCGGAAATATGCAGCAGGCGGCGTTCGCGCTGAACTCAGCGCAAAACGCCGATATGCAGATCTCGCAGGCGCGGCTTTCCCGGGCGGAGGGCGCTCCGAAAGGCAGAAGCGCCTTTGCGCGGATGCTCGAAGCCGACCCGCAGCAGGATGCGAAACTCAAGGAGAGCTGCATCCAGATGGAAAGCATTTTTGTCAAGCAGATGTTAACCGTGATGCGCAAATCCGTTGAAAAAACAGGCCTCATCGACGGCGGGCAGGCGGAGGAGATCTTCACCGATATGCTCTATGATAAATACGCCGAAGAGATGAGCCGCTCGCACACCCTCGGGCTCGCGCGCACCATATACAGCCAGCTCACCGGCGGAAAAAAGTGGGCGTAATGTCCCGTATCTGTTTGACAAGAGTTGAAAAAAAGCAAAATATCAGATTTTTATGCAACCTGAGATCTTCTGCGCGCCTTTATAAGCATAACTCGCGTATAAAGGCTGCTTTTTATGGACAACAGGAAAAATTCCGGCAAGCCGGATAAATTGCAATGGCATTTGGCGTTTTACGACGCCATCCGGCTGGAATTATTTGAAAATTTAGACGATATCGAAATCATCTACGAGCACCAACTCACTTCGGAGCCAATGCGTATTGATCTGCTGATTGTCAAAAAGCGGAAAGATGTAATTATCAATAAAAATATTGCCCGTATTTTCCGTGGGCATAATATCATCGAATATAAAAGCCCGGACGATTATTTTTCCGCGCGGGATTTTCAGCAAGTTCTCGCGTATGCAAACCACTATGCGGCGAATACGCCGGGCGTTGATGACGCTGATCTGAGTCTTACATTTGTAGGCAACCGCCATCCGCGTACCCTGCTGCAATATTTAACCGAGAA
>JAITCI010000003.1 GCA_031283155.1 Spirochaetota bacterium
TCTGAAATCCCGAACTCAGTACAGAGCTGATTGAATGGCTTTTCTCGCTTCAGCATCTCGCTTATGAAGCGCTCTCTTTGATCCATGACACTGGTCTCCTTCCACGGCATAGCGATCACTTGCCTTTGATGTCATTTTTCCATAATTTTCGGGTATCTCTGGTTTTTCCCATGTCCATGAAGGAGTTCGTATGGATACTCTTCTTATGCTCGCGCAGTGCGCGCCCGGGCAGCAAAATCAGGCGCAGGGCGGGAGCAGCATCATGTTTCTGGTGATGATGGTGGCTCTGATAGGCATCATGTATTTCATCGTGTACCGCCCGCAGATGAAGGCGCGCAAAAAGCTCGAGGCCTCCATCCGGGAGATCAAAAAGGGCGACCGCGTGCTTGTTTCGGGCGGCTTTTACGGCACCGTTGTTGGTACAGGCGAGACGTCGGCCATTTTGGAGATCGACAAGGAAAAAGGGGTCAAGGTAGAAATCAATAAATCCATGATTGCTCAGGTTATGCCCAAAGAATAGGCTTGCCTCTGTCAGGTTTGCGAGGAGAATGCGGTGTGGAAGTCGGGAACATCCTCCATATTGCTTTTGGTATGCGTTCTCGTATCGGGCGCGGCAGCTCCAGTTTCCGCAGTTGAGGATCTCAACCGCGAATTTACCGAAAACTTTTTCCGCCTGAGCGCGGACGACGACGACGCCAAACTGCGGATTACCGCAGGCGAGGCGAAATCCAACGAGGGCGCGGTCTCGGCGGCGGCAAAAACCAACGAAACAAGCGAGTCGGGCGGGCCTTCCTGGGTCGGTAAATTTTTACAGCTTTCCATTGTATTTCTGCTCGGTCTTATAGTGTATCTCTTGTCAAAAAAAAAGCGCGCCCGAGGGCGTTTCGAGTGAAGCATTTGCGGAGGCTCCATGAAATTTAAATTTCGTTCCAGTGTGATTATTATCGTCCTGCTTCTCTGCTGGTGGGGGCTGAATGATACCATTGAGTGGTATTTTGTCCTGCCCGAAGCCGAGAAGGATCTGATTGGCCTCTCTATAGAAGAGATCGATCAGCTTCCGAAAGAGCAAAAGGAAAAGGTGTTATTCCTGAAGGATAAACGCCGCCGTGTTCTGAACCTCGGTCTTGACCTGCAGGGCGGGTTGTACCTTGTTCTCGGTTTGAATGACGAGCAATTCGCTAAATATCTTGCGGACAAATATACCGAAGTTCTCCAGAGCAGTACCATGCGGGGCGTTTCGGCGCGCGATCCCGAATTCCAAACCGAACTCGCCAAAAAAATCGCCGAGGAAAAATCCCGCGAGCAGGACGCCGCGATCCTCTCCGCCTATAACCGCATCGGCAACCGTATCGATCAGTTCGGCGTTTCCGAGCCGCTGGTGCAAAAGGGTTCCGATAACCGCATCTATATCAGTCTTGCGGGCATCAAGGATCCGCAGGCCGCCGAGGAGATCGTTTCCAAGGCAGGCCGGCTCACATTCCAGTTGTATGATCTGGATACCCAAACCCGTTTTGTCCGGCAATACCGCGATACGCGCCCCGAACTTCTGGCTGCCTCCGACGACGGGCGCGGGCTGGTTGCGATAGACGCGGAGATCCCGAAAGATTTTGAGATGCCGGAGGGTACCGCGCTCTACTGGCTCTGGTCGCGCGATCAGTTTGACGTGCCGCAAAAAAAGGGCGGACTCTTCATTTTTAACGAAACCCTGATGGACGGGCGGTATATCCGCGAGGCGCGCCCCTCCTACGACCAATACTCCAGCGAGGTGCATGTATCCTTCATCCTGCGTGACGAGGGCGTCGATCTTTTCGCGCGCGTCACTGGCGATAATATCGGGAAGCACATGGCCATCGTTCTCGACGACAAGGTGCAGTCCTATCCGGTTATCCAGGGGCGCATCCCGGGCGGGTCGGGGCAGATCACCGGCAATTTTACGCTCGAAGAGGCGAAGAACCTGGCCGCGATCCTCTCCGCCGGGAGTTTTGACGTTGGCCTCAAGATCGAAGAGAAGCGCTCCGTCGGGCCCTCGCTTGGCCGCGATTCGATAGTCGCGGGATTCCAGGCGGCGGTCATTGGGTTCCTGCTGATCGTGGTTTTTATGGCCATTTACTACAAATACTGCGGCGTCATCGCCGACGTTTCGCTTTTGCTCAATTTTGTGATCGCGATTACGGTGATGATTCAGCTACAGTCAACCTTAACCCTGCCGGGTATCGCCGGTTTGATCCTGATGCTGGGTATGGCGGTGGACGCGAATGTTCTTATTTATGAACGCATACGCGAGGAGCTGCGCAAGGGAGATATAACCCTGCGCGTGGCCATCGATAGAGGCTTTGGGCGGGCGTTTGTAACCATCCTCGATTCCAACCTCACCACCCTGCTTGCGGCTCTGGTGATGATGCAGCTCGGCAGCGGAACCGTAAAGGGGTTTGCGGTGACACTCTTCATCGGTATTTTAACCTCCATGTTTACCGCCCTGTTTGTGACGCGCTACCTTGTTGACGGCTCCGTGAGCCTCTTTAAGATGAAGCGTTTGCCAATCTGAGCATAAAGGGGACTGCATATGATAAAAACGAATATCGATTTTATGGGGATGCGCAAATATGTCTTTGTGCTCTCGGGGACGCTCATACTCTTCTTTCTGCTGTCGATCTTTGTATTCATCGGCTTTAACCAGGGTATAGATTTTTCCGGCGGGCTCACCGCGAATCTCACGATCAATTTTAAGGAATCCGATATAGGGATGCTGCGCGATCTCTTCGGTAACGTCAGGCTTGAGCGGCGCTTTGGCGCGCAGGCACAGGTTCCCGAAGCAGAGACGCCCGATGCGCAGGAAGAGGCCGCAGCCGATGGGCCGAATGTTTTTTATGAGAACCTGGGAACCAGTATCTCCGGCTTTGAAACCCGCGATACAAAGTCGTACCCAAGCGCAACCTACGTCATCCGCATCAAAAATATGGAGGGCGTGGACAAGGATCAGATCGAAGGGGCTCTCACATCCATCCTCGCGGCCAATTTCCCGCCCAAAACGCGCATCTCTTTTTCCGTGTTTTCGCGCGATTCTGCGGATACCGGCGCGGGGCTGGACGCGATGCTGCAGGCCTACCAAATGGAGGGGAGCGCCCAAAGCAGCGTCATCGAATTGCGCGATGGCGAGCAGGTGACAACGCGCAAGCTCTTTGTGGTCAGCAAGGATTTTGAGACCCTCCCCATGAGCGAGATGGAGTACAGGAATGGCATCACGCGGCTCTTGCTGGCTAATCCCAATTACGATCTGGAAGAAGCGGTGGAATTTACCTCATCCATCGACTGGGGTTCGTTCAATTCCGTTTCCTCCACCATCGGCGCGGAACTCGAGAGTTCCGCTGTTTGGCTTTCCATCGTTTGCGTTTTGATAATGCTGTTCTATATCGCTATCCGCTTTGATTTTCGCTTCGGCATCGGGGCGGTTGCGGGGCTTGTCCATACCATGCTGATAGTTCTTGGTTTTATTTCTGTCACGGGGCGCGAGATGAATGTTACGGTTGTGGCTGCCGTCCTGACCATATTCGGATACGCGATCAACGACACCATAGTGGTTTTTGACCGCATCCGTGAAAATCTGCAATTCTCGCGCAAAGAGGATCTGCTTATGGTTATCAACCGCAGCGTGAACGAAACCATTTCGCGGACGATCATCACCTCAGGTACAACGCTCTTCGCGGCTTTCTCTATCTATATTTTCGCGGGAGAGGTGCTGCGCGATTTTGCCTTCGCGCTGATCATCGGGGTCATCTTCGGCACCTACACCTCCACATTTATCGCCGCGCCGGTTTATTATTTCATGGAGAAGTACACCAACAAGAAATTACACGCGCATACCGGACACGCCCAAAAGGCGTAAGCGGGGTAGAACATCCTGTTCTAGTACACAGATGTACTGCACCGAGCGCGTACATGGATGTACGCTCTTGCTCGGGCTAACGCGGTTTTGCTGTTTTAGGAGCGGTGGCTGCTTTTTTTCTGGCTTCCGAAAGCCTGATTATATTGCTGATGCGTTTGCCGAGGCGTGGGAGCGGAACCAGTTCGCTCAGCATCGAGAGTTCAATCGCCTGGAGTACGCGCTCCGGCGCGGCGCTTGTTTCGGGGTGCTGCCCGAGGCTGAGCGCTCCCTTGCTTCGGAGCAGGCGAAGACCCGAAACCCCATCGTTGCCGCAGCCCGTCATCAGCACGCACAAAGCCTCAGACCCGCAGGTGTCCGCCAGGGTGCGAAAGAGGTAATCGATGGATGGGATCTGCCCTGATACCGTATCGGCGAATGTATGCTCAATGAGAAGCCGCTTGTCGCATTTAATAACGCCCATCTGCATCGCGCTGGAGGCGAGGATTAAGCGCCCGGGAAGGATCTCAAGGTGATGCCGCGCGAGATGCACCTCAATCGGAGAACGCTCGGCTATCGCCTGCGAGAGCGGCGCAATAAAAAGAGGCGGCGCCTGCAGCACGGTCAGACAGGCGATCTTGAGGCGTTTCGGAAGCTGAGGAATCAGGGCGAGCAGCGCCTTTGTGCCGCCTACTCCCAGGCCCAGCGCAATAATGTTTATGTGGCTTGCGACGCTTGTGATCTGTTTCGCCTCAAACTTGTTCAGCGCCGCGCGATCCGGGAGAGGCCATTTGCGGGCATACGCGCTTACGCTTTCCGCGAGACACGCCGAGAGCAGGTTGGGATCCATCTGGAGGTTTTCTGACGGCCGCGGCAAAAAATCCTCAGCCCCCGCGTCCAGTCCTTCGAGCATACTCCGCATCGACTCAAGCTTCGGATCGCAGAGAAGGATAATGGGCGGGTGTTCGGGGGTTTCGACAATGGTTTGAATGGCCGAACGAGCGCTGTCGGTCTCGTTATCGAGAAGCACCAGGGAGATTTCGCGAAAATCGTAATCGGATATCTCGTGCGGCTGGCAGCTCGCGAGTCTGAGCGTAGAATTATGGAGAGAACGCAAAAGCCGAGCTATTCCCGTTGTTACCTGGTTTTCGGTCGTCACAAGCAGAATATTGGTACTCGAAGTCATAGTCTCCAGTCCCCGGAGGATACTCAAAGATAATAAGGATTTGCGCCCGGGTGCAAATCCAATGACTTGCCGCCGCTTTCACGGTTGCAGGTATGCAAATTCTTTTTTCAGTGCTAAATTTCAATGATGTGCGCGCGACAAAAAGCCCTTCTCCTTGTATGCTTGCTTGGCGCGATCTATCCCGGCGCGTGTACTTCTTTCTCTCTGCGCGGAGACTGGAATCATCAGATTCGCGTCAGCGGTAAAACAAGTTCACGCGAGTACCGCGAAGAAGGACTCCTGGTGTATCAGGGACGGCTCATCCCGGACAATTACCGGGCGATAGTCTGCCCGATTGGGAGCTTTGTATACCGCCGCCAGCCCGCGCTTGTGAATTCCTCCAGCGGCTGGCTGCGCGATGAAGCAAAGATGGATTCCTTAAGCGCCGCGAAAAAGCAGACTTCCGGAAAATCGGGCGCAGCCTTCACGGGCGACGACGCGCGGCAGGGCTGGTACGAGGCGGGCTTCTTCGCGCGCAAGCCGGGAACGCCGGTATCCTGGATATGGGTGGATTTTGGGAGCAAGAGTTACTGGATTAAGTCCGAGGGCGTATTTTATTATTCCACAATTCTTTCAAAGACGTAAAAAGCCCGCTTATCGCGGGCTTTTCGGGATGCAGCTTGGTTCGCAAATCTACAGCTCAAAGCGAAAATCGTCGAAATAATAATCCCACACTGCCCAATTGGAAAACGTGCCGTAATAGCGGATACGCATCAACTTTCCCTGGGTATCAAAGCCAAGGGGAAGGGCGATTTCGACCTTTTGCCAGTTGTTGTTGATACCTGTGGTTTCGAGAAATTGAATGACGCCGGTGGTAAAATCCCAATTCCCTTCTGTTTTCCATTCGCCGGCGGCGTAGGGGCTTTGAATGGTATTTCTGAGATAGAACACAGGGCTGTCCGGTGCCGGTTCGCCGGCACCAAAGGCGATAGCCAATGCGAAGGGAGTGCCTTTTATGGTACCCTTCCGGATCTGGAACGAAAATTTGCTGTACCCCGCGCTGCTGACCATCGCGGGCGACACATACGCGATGCAGTTACTGGTCAGTCCTGTAAAGTCGTTTACGGTATACAGATTCATGGATGAATATGGGCTTGTGTAATAACTCGTGCTGTACCTTGCGTATGTATTGCCCGTAGACGGATTCCCCACCGTCACATCAGCACCGGCCGATCCGCCCGAAAAATCCGCGCCCGGGAAAGCCAAAATGAAAGGTGCCAGGCTCGAGGCGTTGCTTCCCGAACCCGCCGACCCGGGTACGCTTGCGCTGCCTGGCGTACTGACTGCGTTTCCGTCTCCCGAACTTGATCCCTCTCCTTCATCCAGCTCTCCGCAGGCCGCGAAAGCCAGAATGCAGAGCGCCGCAAAAATGCAGAATAAATGCTTATACATTACCGTCTCCTTATTTAATTGAATTTGCGGTAAAAATCCGATCTGAATACACCGATTAACCTTGAATATAACGTATTTAAAAAAATTTTTCATGCTTCGCATTAATGTTTATACGGCAGTACGTTCTCCAAATATGGGTCGCGGCTGCGGTTATATGGTTGAACGGCAGAACTCTTGTCTGCGCGGTCAGGCTGCGCAGTGTATGTTGTATGCTATCCTGCTCCCAGAAAAAAAATTATAAATAACACCGCAGTTCCTCGCCGGGCTTGCCCGCGTATAACTCGATATACGGTTTTACCGTACTGGACTCGATCTTGGGGAAGAGTACCTCCTCAACCTGAAAAAAGCCGACGGAGCTGGACATCAGCACGGTGATTTTGAGCGGGCAGCGCGTTCCGGGTTCAAGCAGCAGATCCTCGATGGCGGCAGCCGAATATTGATGAATATCGCCCGGCTTGGGTTCGTGATTGAGAATCATCGGGATGCGCGCGCGCCCCTTTTTCATGTCGCAGCCGTCGGCGATCAGGATCGTCCCCGCCTCGAGGGTGTGGACGCGCCGCGATGCCATATGCCCCGCTATACATTCCAGACTCACCGAGCGGATCGCTATTCTGCGCAGCATTTCCCCCGGGTACATCAGCGCGAGCAGCCGGTCGATGATGGGCAGCGCGAGCATGGTTCCGATGCGTTCATGCGCCTCGCGGCCAACGGTCATGCCTATATCGTGCAGCATCGCCGAAAGCACAAGAGCCATCTGCGCGTCCGTATAGGTATAGGGCCCTTCGCGTTCCAGATTAAATTCTATGTTTGCCGTATGCAGAATATTTGCGATTACCAGCGCGTTCCGCGCGGCGGTGCGCATATGGACTGCGCCGTGGTCGTTATAATGCATCCGGTTCAGCGAGACCATATTGGCGTAATCCTGCAGCGCGCGCACCTCTTCGTCGTCGCAGAGCAATGCAAACAGCTCGGACGCCTTCCCGCCGAGGAGTTCCTGAATGCTTGCCTCAAGCTGCTTTTCCTTTGCCGATTTCATGGCTGCCTCCTCGTTACGCATTGATTCTAGCGCAGGGACTCGTTTCTGTAAATATGCAGACTCCCGCACTGAAATAAATAATGCCCTGTTTACAAAAACAAATACTATTATTGTATCAGAAAGTTTTGCCGTAAACTCAAATGAGGAGAATTTTTATGAAAAAATTACTTCTTGCTTTTGTACTTTTGGCAGCACTCTCAGTTCCTGTTTTCGCAGATGGGAATATCCGCATCGCCGGCAGTCTGGATCTGGGCAACTCCTGGAACAGCGGTTTAGGCATATCTGCTCATGCGATTTACGCGCCTTTTATAATCGATAACATCCTGCGGGTTGGCGCCGGCGCAACATTCCAGCTTCCTCTGGGCGATGTTTCGCAATTTGCTGTCTACGCATCCGGCTTCTGGTATCCCATACCCACCTTCGTCCAGGACAAAAAAACCGCATGGTACGACAGATGGTATGTTAAATTCAATCTGGGATTCAACTTCCCACTTATCGCGGACAGCAGCTACGCCAGCCCCGGCGGCGGCTTGTATTGGGGCTGGGGCACCGGCTACGAAATCACAGATACCTTCTTTGCGGAAATTCTCCGGGGAGTGTATGCCTGGTCGCATGGCGGAGCATCGTATGGGTACTCCATTCTTCATCTCACCTTTGGCGCTAAGTTCTAGCCTTCGCAAGAGCGTACATCCAGCCTTTCTGTGCGGACAGAGGGGCTTTTTTTATACGTCAGTCTGCCTATATTTATGTATGCTGAAAAAAGGAGTTTTTGATGCGCGCGATAATTCTGGCTGCAGGGATTGGCAAGCGTTTGCAGGAGCAGGGGAAATTAATGCCCAAGTGTTTTGTGCAGGTCGGCGGCAAGCGATTGGTGGATCTGCACCTTGAGCGTCTTGCGGAATGCGGAATCACGGAGGCTTGCTTTGTCGTGGGCTATATGGCGCAGGAGATCCGCAGTCATCTTGCGGCGGACACAAGCGGAGTCATGATCCGGTTTATTGAGAATCCGGACTATCTCAAGGGGAATATTCTTTCCGCTTATGCGGCGCGCGATTTGTTTGACGAGCCGTTTATATTGATGGACGCCGACGTGGCCTATCCTGCGGCGCTGCTCTCGCGTCTGATCCAGTCGCCGCACGAAAACTGCCTGCTCCTGGATGAAAATTTCAACAACGACGCGGAAGAGATGAAACTCGGCGCCGACGAGGGCGGGCGCGTCTGGGAGATATGCCGACGCCTGTCCAGGAGCTGGGCGGTGCAGGGCGAAGGGGTAGGCTTTTTCAGGTGCTCTGCGGCGGCGGGCGCGATCTTCCGCGAGATGCTTGGGCGAACCATCGCCGCCGGAGGCGAGGGACTCGAATATGAAGAGGTACTCAATATGCTGATGAAGCTCGCCCTGATCAGATTTGAATATGTCGTCGGCTTGCCCTGGACGGAGATCGACTTCCCCGAGGATCTCCAGAAGGCGAACGCCCTCTTTGCGCGATCCTGATTATAGAGGATACGCCGAGGTGTTTTCCCGCTTTTCAATATGTCTTCCGATTGCGTGCGCGCTTTGCGCGATCATCCTGGGCGTCAGGCTGCTTATGGAGAGTGTCTCTGACGGGGGCGGCAAACCGCTGCCTCCGGCGGCGGAAGTTTTCCCAGGCACCGCGTATGAACAGACGGTTTCCGGAAAAGACGCGCCGCATTTCAGCGTCACCGAAGAAGAAATTATACATCCCTCGGGGCAGGCCGAGAATTTTGCGGATATCTTCCGGGAACCGGATATCCCGGCGGCGTACGTCAGCGCGGAACAGATGCGGCTCGCGGAGCAGGATTTCGCGCGCAGCGCCGCAGATCGTCCGCTTATGGAACCGCGTCGGCTGGTCGTTCTCC
Organism: Spirochaetota bacterium; assembly: GCA_031283155.1. GTDB lineage: Bacteria > Spirochaetota > JAGLSM01 > JAGLSM01 > JAKPMW01 > JAKPMW01. The sequence goes on from JAITCI010000003.1 coordinate 9,391, forward strand.
CTTCCAAGAGGCGGTACTTTCGCCATGAACTCATCCGCCTCGACGCCTGGCAAGAGCCGGATGCGCGCGATTCCGTACTCTATGCGGTTCTCTTCAGGGATGGACAGGCTTTTCCCCAGATCGCCGGAAATTACGCCTCCCCTTTCATATTGCGCAAGGGAAGGCTGTCTGCGTATCTGAACACGGGCTGGAATCCTCCGCTCGGAAAATACGAAGTACGTATGTATTCCGCCGATCCGGAAATGGAATTCAAGGATTATTATCCCGTGGAAATCGAGGTGCAGGCGCGTCAGCCTTGCGGCTCCCATACGCCCGGATTCTTCGCCATGACCATCGAGACTTCCATCAGGCTGCGGTATCAGGTTCTGCGCGCGCCGGGCGGAGAGCGCGGGGACTCCCGCGTGATCTTTGACTGGATGGACTATCTCGGCGCGGACGCGCTCTGGATCCTCGGAAGCCAAACCGCCGGAAATGATCATGGACTCAGTGCGCTGGATCCCCACAATAAGGACACGATGGCCAATGTCGCGTTTCTCGCGCCGGAGGCAAAATCCCGGGGCTATAGTTTTGGCGCGTACATCATGTCGTACTACACCCCGCACGGCGGAACAGCGGGAGGCGGCTATTGGCCGTCGGTTGGATATGATCTGCGCGCCTCGGCGCATACCAGTCTCGCAAGCCGGAAGCGTTTTCTTGACCTCGCGCGCTTTGCGCGCAGCATGGAAGAAAATACGAATGTCGATTATATCGGCTTTGACTTTATCCGGACGGGAGAGGCCGACGGCTTTGAGCTTGCGGAAAGGGTCATCGACGAGATGAATATCCCTGTACCCGCTTCATGGAGCGCGATGAGCCGCCGCGAGCGCATCCTCTGGTTTGCGCGCGAACAGACGCTTCTGCGCCGTCCCGGCATGACAGAGGCCTGGCGCTGGTGGCGCGCCCATTACATGGCGGAGCTTCTTGCCGAGGTAATGCGCGCCGCGCGTGTGACCAAGCCGGTGTGGTGCTTCACCCTGGGCTGGGAGAGCGGGCATCATCATGGGCAGGATCCCCTGATGCTTCTTGACGCCGGCATAACAATCGACGCGCCCATGCTCTACGAGGCGAACGGAGAGCAGTACCGCGCTATGGCGCACGCTTGGCGCAGGAATGCCCCGGGAATCGCATCCTCGCTTGTAATGGGCAATTGCGTCGACGCGATCCTGAATTCCTCTCCGGCGCGGTCCTCTCTGGAAGAATTTTATCAGCGGAATATTCTGGCGGTGGATTCCTTTTTGCCGGACGGGCCTCCGCTTGGTCTCTTCTGGCACGATCTCGGGCGTGCGCTCTTTGCGCGTACAGGGGTGCATTCCGCGCGGGAATGGGCGGCCGCCGGCGCGAGCGCCGCGGCGCGCCTGCGCGAAAAGCATGAAGTTTGGCCGTTTCGTGTGCAATTCGCGCGCGGGCAAAATGGAATGCGCATACAGATTCGGGCTACAAGTTCCCGCGAGTGCGTGATCCGGCGCGTACTTGTGTACCCTGACGGCAATCCGCAGCGCGAGCGGGTGTATGCGCAGGATCTCGCGCTCATGCCGGATGAAACGAAGATGGTGGTTCTGGATGGAGTTTCGCGCGATTCGGTGCTGCGGCTCGAAAGCTCCGATTTTCAGCCATACATACTTGGATTTCGATGGATACCAGATTCTGACAATTCTGACGAATTTTGACGATATTCACAGAAGAGTGGTATATACTTATTTTTTGGGGAATCCACAGAGGAGACAGGGCATGATCGGAATACTTCGTATTGTGCTGACGATAACCCTTGCTGTATTGGCATTGACGTTTCCGGCGTGTACCGGGTGCACCACCGAGAAGCCGCCTGCCGAGCCGCAGGTAACAACTCCCGCGGAAACCGAAACACGTATACCCCGCCGGAAGATCGAAAAGCTGGACTCCAAAACCTTCATAGAACTCTCGATTGATCTCATGCGGGAATCCGCTAAATGGAATGAAGAAATGCTGCGCCTTATGCAGCAAAAGCGGACGGAGTATTTCGCGTCCTTTGGCTTGCCCGAAAAGCAATTTAATGAATTCAATGAAAATAATGCCGCCGAATGGCAGCGTTTTTTACAGGAAAATCCGCGATACAATCAGGAGTTCATGGAGGCGTATACGCTGTATTCGCGTCAGCATCAGTAGGCGCGGTTTTGCTTTTTTGGGCGTATGCGATTCATCATGGTTTTTTATGTCTGAGCAATCACGCCGCCGGATTGATCCTGTCCGCATCTGTATGCAGCCAGGAAGTCCCCGGGTTGTGCGCGCGGGATTCATTATTTCCGCACTCTCTGCTGTTTTGTTCTGCACAGCCTGCGCGAACCGCTCGGAGATATTGCGTTCCTCGCGGACTGCGGAGGAGCTTTTCTCCTTATTGACCGAAAAGCAAACCCGCGCAGAAGCTCGTTTGGGATTTGCGCTGCAGGGCAGTCTTGTCTACCGCGATCAAACCCAGGAATTTCACTTCCTCCTCGATGTGTGGTGCGATAAGGAGTATCAATTTACGCGAGCGCTTTTGCGTGGCAGCCTGGACGGTCTTGTCTGGGCGGAGATTACTGCGCATGGCGATGAGGCGCGTGTCTCTCTGCCGCAGGAGAATCGTTCCTTTGCCGGAAAACGGCAAAATTTAATCCTTGAGAACGCACGCGGTATGCGGATTACGCTCAGCGAAATCCTTTGCTTGCTGGAGCTGGATCTGCCCATACCCCCGGCCCGGAAGGCGCGTGATACCCGCGCGATTCGCCGCGGGCAGAATGATATTCTCCTCCTTGAAGAGGATCGGTATAACTGGAGCGCGGTGGAATTCGCGCCTGATGGAACGGTGATAAGTATTCGCGATTATGCGGACGGGTTTGAGCAATTCCATCTCATATACGAAAATCAGTCAACCGGAACGGCACTCAGGCAGACGCTGATCTCGCGGCACCATGACTCCCGTCTCATCGTTTGGTTCTCATCATACAATCCGGCCTGGCGCTATCGGCAAGGCATGAATTTTTGACTATCCCGGGATTATATGATCGCGAGGTACGCTTGTAAGCGGTGTCGTAAAATTGTATTGATGCACAGCTCTGTCTATGGTATTACTATAGCTAAGGCTTAAGCATAACTCTTGCAGAGGGCAGGTAAGCCATGAAAATTACAGATATACTGGTCAAAAAGGTTCAGGGCGAAGGCAGGTTAAAGGCGTATGTTTCGGTTACTTTTGATAACTGTTTCGCCGTACACAATATGAAGGTCATTGACGGCAAAAACGGCATTTTTGTAGCGATGCCGAGCCGCAAAACAAATAAGGGCGAGTTCAAGGATGTGGCGCATCCCATCAATATGGAATTTCGCACCGTCTTGCAGGATTTCGTACTGGAAGCCTATGCGAAGGCGCCCGAGCCCCCTGAAGGGGAAGTATACGAAGAATAGAATGAGCCTATACGCCGCATCGGCTGCTCTTTCAGTAATACAGATGGTATAGCGGAATTTCTGTCTTTCGGAATGTGCTGCGGGGGAGTTCATGAAGTTTGTCAAGATGCACGGCGCGGGCAACGATTACGTCTACCTGGATCTCTTCCGAAATGATTTTACCGGCGATCCCTCCGCATTGGCCGCGCGCGTCAGCGACCGCCATTTTGGGATTGGTTCGGACGGACTCATTATAATAATGCCCTCCGGGCGCGCCGACGCGCGTATGCGTATGTTCAACGCCGACGGGAGCGAGTCTGCGATGTGCGGCAACGGCTTGCGCTGCCTCGCCAAATATGTGCTGGACGAAGGGCTCCGCCCCGGACCGGAACTCACGGTCGAAGCAGGCGGCAAAATCATCAGCGTTACTGCCGAGCGGGGCGCCGATGGGCTTGTCGCCAGCGTGAACGTGGATATGGGCGTCCCACAGCTTCAGCCGGTGGATATACCCGCGATTGATTTGGGGGGCGAGCCGGTGATTGCGCGCGAACTCGAATTTCGCGCCGCAGTGGACGCCGCGCGCGATCTGCCGCTGCGCCATAAGGTAACGCTGGTTTCCATGGGCAATCCGCATTGTGTTATTTTTATTGACGATGCCGCGCATTTTCCGGCGGATCGCGTCGGGCCGATCATCGAGCATGATCGGCATTTTCCGGAACGGTGCAATGTGCATTTCGTTGAGCAGCTTGCGGAAGACGCCCTGCGGGTGCGCACCTGGGAGCGCGGCAGCGGCGAAACCCTGGCCTGCGGTTCCGGTGCCTCCGCAGTCTCGGTGGCCTTCGGTCTCACGCAGGGCTGGCGCAGACCTGTGCGGATGCAGCTTGCCGGCGGCGAACTCATGCTGCACTGGCAGGAGAATGATCATGTTATGATGCGCGGACCGGCGGTTCTTGTGTATCGGGGGGAGATCGATCTATGAAAATGGCTGTATTTTCCGATTCGCACAAAAATATTCGTTTACTGGGACAGGCGCTTGAGACTGCGTTCGCGCAAGGGGCGTCCATGCTTGTGCATCTCGGGGATCATTATTCCGATCTCGATGCGCTTGATTGCCGCGATGCGATTGTGTATCGGGTGCCGGGGCTGCCCAACGTCGATTCCGTGCCTCCCGGGGTGGAGGCCTTCGCGCGCTTCGCGTTTCTTGGGCAAAATATTTTTGCATTGCACGATCGCGAGAAACTTCCGGCGGAGGGGCGCTCGCCCGAAATCACGCTTGTTTTGTATGGGCATACCCATATGGCCGATTGCTCCCGTTGTGAGAATGGCGTGTGGTACCTGAATCCCGGGCATCTGAAAGCGCCGATGGATCGCGATATGCCGGCGAGCTTCGCCCTGTTGCGCGCGGAGGAAGGCGGGCTTATCGGCGATTTCCTGTCTCCCGAGGGTAAATTGCTTTTTTCCCGCGCGCTCTCCGCTTGACCTTAGCCTCCGTATTGCCTATCTTTCACTGCGCTCCGGTTTTGGCATACCGGATATAAATACAAAGAGGGCTGCCTGGTTATGGAAAAGATCGCGCTTGCAGGAAAAAGACGAAACGAATCCGGAAAAAATTCGAGCCGCAGGCTTCGTGCCGCCGGAAGGATTCCCGCTGTGGTTTACGGCGGGGCGACACACCTCAGTCTGAGTGTTGATCGCCATGCCTTTGAGAGCAGCTTCAAGCAGGTGTCGGTCAATACTCTCATCGATCTCACGATTGAGGGCGAGGGTACGCGCGAGGTGCTGATCAGGGAGTACCAGCGCGATAAGGTTCGCGGGATGCTCATCCATCTGGATTTCTATGAGGTTATGAAGGGGCATAAGCTCCGCACCCGTGTACCCTTGCATTTTGAGGGTACTCCGGTGGGTGTGCGCGTCGACAAAGGACTCCTTGAAACCCATCTCTACGCCATCGAGATTGAGTGCGAACCCAAGGATATTCCCGCAAATATCGTGGTCGATATCAGCGAGATCGCGCTTAACCAGGCTCTTCATGTCCGGGATCTCCATCTTCCCGAGGGGGTCGTTTCGCTCGAATCCGGCGACGCCGTGGTGGCGCTCGTCTCCAGTGTGCATGATGACGAAGGCGCGGGCGAGGGAGCTGCGGAAACCGACGCCTCCGCTGTTCCGGCTGCAAGCGCCCAGAAGACCGAAGCCCGCGCGCAGGAAAAGACTTCCAAAAAATAAGACCCTGCCCAAAAGCGCATAAGGCGGGAAGATGAAACTCCTTATTGGTCTCGGCAATCCCGGGGAGCGCTATCATAACACGCGGCATAACCTCGGTTTTCTGGCTCTTGATCATTTTGCCGGGGATTGCGGGTTTGGCTTCTCGCGCAAAAAACATGACGCTCTCTGGGCGCGCGGTGTTTGCGGGGGGCAGGAGTTTATCGCCATCAAGCCGCAAACCTTTATGAATCTGAGCGGTATTGCCGCGCGTGCCTTTGCCGAAGAATATCAGATATCTCCGGAAGAGGTTATTATCCTCTGCGATGATATCTACCAGCCCTTTGGGCGGCTCCGCATTCGCAAAGCCGGTTCCGCCGGAGGGCATAACGGCCTGGCTTCGGTGATCGAGTGCCTCGGGGCGGATTCCGTTATGCGTATCCGCCTCGGGGTGGGCAAGCCTGAAGATGAATCTGCGGATCTCGCGGACTATGTTCTCTCCGCGCTGACCGCCGTAGAATCAGAGCGTGTTCCGGTGTTGTGCGGTTGGGTCAGCAAAGCCATAGCCCTTATACTCCAGGGCGATATCAATAAAGCGATGAATATCTGCCATGGACGCGATTGCGGCGAAGCTGAGTGAATATCTCCGCGAGTATGGGCTTCCCAAGAGCGGGGAGTCGGTACTTGTTGCCTGCTCCGGCGGGGCGGACTCGCTCGCGCTCCTCTTGCTGCTGCACGAGCAGAGTGCGATGCTCGGGATCCGGCTCGGCTGCGCGCATTATGACCACGGATTCCGGGGCGCGGAGTCGCGCGAGGATCTGGACTTTGTTCACGCCCGCGCCGCCGCTTTAGGCATCCCTTTTCATGCGGAAAGCGCGGACTTAAGCGCGGTTCTGGCGCGGGAAGGCGGGAATGCCCAGGATCTCGCGCGCAGGATGCGCTACACCTTTCTGGAGCGCGTCCGGGAGCGCGCGGGATATGATCGGATAGCGCTCGCGCATACCGCCGACGATCAGGCGGAAACGGTACTCTATAAATTTCTGCGCGGCGCTTCGATCAGCGCGCTTGCGGGGATGCCGTCGCATAATGGTCGCGTCATCCGTCCGCTCTTCTTCGCGCAGCGGAGCGAGGTGGAGGCGTATCTGCGCGCGCGGAACCAAAGCTGGCGCGAGGACTCGTCCAACAAAAAGCTCATCTACCGCCGGAATCTCCTCCGGCTTCAGGTGATGCCGGAACTGGAGCGCCATTTTCCGGGATTGCGGCGGCATCTGGATGAGCTTGCCTCCGAAGCCGCGGCCTGGGCGCGGGATATGGATTCCCTGGCAAGCCGCATGGAGGTTCGCTCCGAAGAGGATGGGGTTTCCTGGGCGCTTCAGGATCTGCGTTCAGCGCCGCCCTCCCTGGCGCGGTATATTTTGGCGCAGCAATTTGCGCAGCAGACGCCGAGCGTCTCCGATCTCCCGCAGAGGGCTGCGTATCATGCCTGGGTGAAGCGAATCATGGATACGCGGGGCGGATTGCTGTATCACGGCAGGGCGGGGACGCTCTCGATCCATCGCGGCAGACTGTATTGCGCGCGTCCGTACGCGGAGAGTTTTTATCAAACCTTACAGGAAACGTATCCTGTGCGGGAGGGGGAGATCGCCTTCGCCTGGGGAACGCTCCGGGTTGCGCAAGCCATTGTACCCGAAAATGCGGGTAAAAAATTCTTTCAGGAGCAGGCTTTGAAGGGTATATTTTGGCTTGGAAAGATGGCCAATGGACTTGTTCTGCGTTCCGCGCGCTCCGGAGAAAGCATAGAGCTTGCGCGGAATGTGCATACAAAGGCCGCAGATATTCTTTCCGCGAGCGGCGTACCCCTGCCTCTTAGGCGTACTGCGTTCGTTCTTGCGTTTGAAAACGGTTCCGCCGCCGCGCTTTTTGTGCCCGCGATGCTCAAATTGGGACGAATCGGGAGCGTTCTTCATGCAGAAGCTGGTCGGCCTGCGCTCTGTCTGAGTTTTGCTCTGCCGGAAGCGTGAACGGAGTCGAAAAATGGATACGCATGATATTTCCTGGCAGGTGATGATATCCGAGGAAGATATTCAGCGCAGAACGCGCGAGCTTGCCCGCATGGTAGACGCCGATTTTCAGGGCAAGGATCTCATCCTGATATGCAATCTCAAGGGGGCGTTTGTTTTTCTGGCGGATTTCTGTCGCGAGTTAACGATCCTGCACGAGATCGATTTTATCGCGACTTCCAGTTATAAGGGAACGACTTCCTCAAGCGGGGTTGTGCGAATCGTAAAGGATCTCAAATCCGATATCAATGAACGCCATGTTTTGATCGTTGAGGATATCGTCGACAGCGGACTGACGCTGGATTATGTGCGGCGGTATCTTTCCCTGCACAATCCCGCGAGCATACAGATCCTCACCCTGCTCGACAAGCGGGAGGCGCGCAAGGTGGCTATCGAGGCTGATTACGTGGGGTTTGTGATTCCCGATAAGTTTGTGCTGGGGTATGGTCTTGATTTTTTTGAGCATTATCGGAATCTCCGGTTTATTGCGGAGTATATCAGTCCGGAGTGATGCTCCGGTATTGCGCAGATATGGAGTTTGTGTGTGAAAAATTCCTTTCCAAAAACACCGTTTGGCGACGGGGGCGAGGGCAATAAGCCAAAGAAAAATGTCCCCATGCCCCCGCAGCGCGACCCGCGGCAAAGCCGCAATATCATTTTTCTCCTGTTTACCGCATTGCTGCTCATGGCGTTTTTTCTTCTGCTTGGCGACAGGAGCGCACCCGTAAAGAGCGTACCCTATACCAAATTTCTTGACAGGCTCTCCGAAGGACGAATCGAAAAGGTAAATATAATTGAACAGGAACTCGAATTTTTCGAGAAGGACGAGGGCGGCAAGAGCATCCCCTACAAGAGCTATATCCCCTATCTGGATCCCCGGCTCATGGATATCCTGCGCGAGCATAAGGTCGAGGTTCACGGCGAGGAAAAGTCCCAGAACACCTTTCTCTCCATACTCCTGAACCTGCTGCCCTGGGTGGTGCTGATCTTTTTTGTCTGGTTCATTATGATGCGCCAGATACAGGGCAGCAATAACAAGGCCATGTCCTTTGGCAAGAGCCGCGCCAAGCTCATCCAGGGCAGTCAGAAAAAAGTGAATTTCGCGGACGTCGCGGGGGTACTCGAGGCCAAGCAGGAACTCGCGGAGGTGGTCGATTTTCTGGTCGAGCCCGGGAAGTACCGCAAGCTCGGCGCGCGGATACCCAAGGGGGTGCTGCTTGTCGGGCCTCCGGGTACGGGCAAAACCCTGCTTGCGCGCGCGGTCGCGGGCGAGGCGGACGTGCCTTTTTACAGCATCAGCGGTTCCGATTTTGTGGAGATGTTCGTGGGCGTCGGTGCTTCCCGTGTGCGCGACCTCTTTGAGCAGGGCAAGAAAAAAGCGCCCTGCATCTTGTTTATCGATGAACTGGACGCGGTCGGGCGCGCACGCGGCGCGGGCTACGGCGGCGGGCATGACGAACGCGAGCAAACCCTGAACCAGATGCTCGTGGAGATGGACGGCTTTGAGGCGAACGAGGGTTTGATCGTGCTCGCCGCGACAAACAGGCCGGACGTGCTCGACCCCGCGCTCCTGCGCCCCGGACGCTTTGACAGGCAGGTCGTGGTTGACGCCCCCGATATTAAGGGGCGCGAAGAAATTCTGAAGGTGCATACCCGAGGCGTTCCGCTGACTTCCGAGGTGAATTTAACCGTCATCGCGCGCGGGACCCCGGGTTTCACCGGTGCCGATCTCGAAAATATGATCAACGAGGCTGCGCTTCTGGCCGCGCGCCGCAACAAGATGAAGATCAGCCAGGAAGAACTGGACGAGGCGAAGGACAAGGTGCTGATGGGACCCGAGCGGCGCAGCCTTGTGATATCCGAAGAGGAAAAGCGCAACACAGCCTGGCATGAGGCGGGGCACGCGCTTTTGGGATATATGCTGCCCTACGCCGATCCGATACACAAGGTAACAATAATCCCGCGGGGCCGCGCGCTCGGCCTGACCCAATCCCTCCCGATAGACGAGCGCCGAACCTATTCGCGCGAGTATCTTCTCGCGCAGATCACGCTGCTCATGGGCGGGCGCGTTGCCGAGGAGCGCTACTCTGCCGGAAACGTCACCACGGGCGCGTCCAACGATATTGAGCGCGCCACGCATCTCGCGCGCTCCATGGTATGCGAGTGGGGGATGAGCGAGCGCCTTGGCCCGCTTTCCTATGGCCAAAAGGAGATGCCAATCTTCATCGGCAAGGAGATATCGCGGCACAAGGATTACAGCGAACGCCAGGCCGAGGCCATCGACGCCGAGATAAAGGCGATAGTCGATTCCTGTTATGACGAAGCGGTCAAGCTCCTGCATAAATACTCGAAAGCCCTCGAGACCATCGCAAACGCGCTGATTCAGCAGGAGGTTCTGGAGGCGGGCGATCTGGAAACCATCGCGCGCAAACATGGACTCTCGAGACTCGACAAGCGCTCATGGCATATCGGTAAAAAGAATGCGTCCTTGCGGCGAAAGGCGTAGCTATGACGCCTTTCCTGGCGGGGATCAAGGCGTCGGTTTCGGGCATACGCGGTATCGTTGGCGAGAGCCTTACCCCGCCGGTCGTTATGCGCGCTGTCATGGCTTATGCCCAATGGCTCGCGGCGTCGGGGGCGGTCGGTAAGCCGCAAGTGGCGATTGGCCGCGATACGCGATCCAGCGGCGCCTGTATTCAGGGGCTGGCCGCAAGCCTGTTGCTCGCCTGCGGGATCGACGTTATCGACCTGGGCGTTGTACCCACACCCACCCTGCTCCTGTATGTGCGGCGGAAAGCGCTTGATGGCGGCATTCTGATCACCGCGAGCCATAATCCCATCCAGTGGAACGCGCTCAAGCTCGTGAAGCGCGGCGGGCAATTTCTGAACGAAGAGGATTTCGCGAGTGTCGCGCGCAATATGGCCGACGAAACGCCGCTTTATAAACCCGCGCATCTCCTCGGAAAAATAACTTCCGATGATACCGCCTGCGCCTTGCACGTGGAGACTTTCGCGCGCACCCTGCCGCTGGACGCCATCCGGCTCCGCAAATTCAGGGTCGCGATTGATCCGGGCAACGGGGCAGGGGCGGTCATGGACGCGCTCTTTCTGAACCGGCTCGGCTGCAGCATCCATACGGTGCATGGCGCGATCACCGGCGATTTTGAGCGCCCGCCTGAGCCGAAACCGGAGGCGCTGGGCGCGCTCTCCGCATTGGTCGTGCGCGAAAAATGCGCGGTCGGGTTTGCGCAGGATCCCGACGCGGATCGCCTGGTATTGGTTGACGAAAATGGAACCGCGCTCTCGGAGGAAATGACGCTCGCGCTCTCGGCCTGGGCGTATTACCTGCCCAGCCGCAGCAAAAAGCAGGAGGGCGCGTCCGGCGATATAGTGGTGAATGTTTCCACCTCGCGCCTGGCGATGGACGTCGCGCGGCATTTCGGGAAGGTGTGCCATCTTGCGAAAGTAGGGGAAGCGAATGTGCTTGCCGCGATGACCCGGCATAACGCCGGATTCGGCGGCGAGGGCAATGGCGGCGTCATATATCCGCTTATCAATCCCTGCCGCGATTCCTTTGCGGGTATGTATTGCATTCTGAAGCTCATGACGTATTTGCGCGAGCCGCTCTCCCGCATTGTGGAGAGATTACATACAGATATCGCGCCGCGCTATACGATGCTGAAGGAAAAAACGGAATTCGCCGGGGATCTCGAGCGCGCGTATGCCGGACTCCGTAAAGGCTGCGCAGCGCGCGGTACGGTCTGGACTGAAAATTTGCTGGACGGATTCAGGATGGATTTCGCGGACGGCTGGCTCCATATCCGCGAGTCCAATACCGAGCCTGCGGTACGCATCATCGCGGAGGCAAATGACGCGCAAACGGCGCGGGATCTCATGGCGATGATGCGGGCGGCTCTCGCTGATGGCGTCTGATTATATTTGGATAACCGGGCTTAAGGAGGAATAGATATGCGAATGCGCATTGCGCTTGCGAGTGATCACGCGGGGGTGCGGCTCAAGGAAGAACTCGCCCGCTTTCTCGCCAACAGCGGATATGAAATAGAGGATATGGGGCCGCATACCGAGGAGTCGGTCGATTATCCCGATACGATAGCGCCGGCCGCCCGCGCGGTTGCCGGAGGCAAGGCCGACCGCGCCGTTATCATCTGCGGCTCGGGGATAGGCGCTTCGATAGTCGCCAACAAGATTCGCGGTATCCGCTGCGTACTCTGCCAGGACGCCTTCGACGCCGAATATTCGCGCCTGCATAACGACGCCAATGTGATCGCCTTCGGCGCGCGCAAACTTGGGATTGAAAAAGCAACGGAATGTCTCGTGAAATGGCTCTCCACGCCGTTTGAGGGCGGGCGGCACGCGCAGCGCGTCGCGAAAATCACAAAGATCGAGGATGAAGAGGCCGCAAGGTAAGGCGGGTTCATCCGTTGCCCCGCGCCGGTCGCAACATCCTGTTGCACCCGCAGGGGGCATAAACGCGCGGGGTGCTTGCATTGTGCAAGCACGAATGAAAGATTAAAAAATTTTGAGGGTAAGGACGACTATCTTGTCATGTCCGGGCGATCAAGTTGTATGAGCGGGAAAATAAATCGGGCTGACGTGAGGATAACGCAGAGCGGTAATTTTCAAAATCCGCCGGGGATAATACTGCGTCAGGGAAAGTGGATCGAATAAAATTATGTATATGCGCAAAACCAACACAGTCCGCCAGCTTTTCCAAATCAATTCTTTGCAGTATTTCTTTGGTATAGGGGCGTTTGGAATCCAAAAACGCGATTGACTTGAGAAAATCCAGACATTCAGAGCTATTCAGCAGCGAAAGCGTGATGAGAGCGTCGCAAAACTTCTCAAAAGCAAGAAAATAGCATGTATCATCCATCATCATCGGATATTCTCCCCAAATAAGCGCAAAAAAGGGTTCCTTGTAGAATCCAGAAACACCTACCTTATATTTGGCAAAGGAGTAATCGCCTATTCCAAAAATGGAATATTTCGGGGCGCTTTTATAAATGGCTGATCGGCGGGCGGCAAAATGGTGTTCATGCCTTTGCAGATATTCCCAAATGTCCGGATCCTGAAATTGAATTTGCGCAGTATCGTCATGTACACGGCGCTGCGGAACAATAACAAATTTATGCGTTTGGATAATAGAGTACGATTTCAAGTCAGAACTTTTCACCAATGGAAAAACGTACCGCCCGGGCTGAAATTTTAATACTTCACCCAGACCATTCTGAAAAAGCATGGAATCGATTGTTTGCAGCTCCATTACTTTGGAACAGTCATGTTTTACGCCCTGACGCCATTCATACTGGCACTTGCCGTCAATATTGGCGTGTAACCCATAATACTGCGTATCAGAATAAAAAGCGTCATCACACCATCCAAATTCTTTTTGTTTTTCGCTGGTATAAAAATCATAAACAGAACACGTTTTAGTTTTTGGATACCCCAAACGCACCACAAGCAAACCAGCGTCGCAATTAACTCCAAAAATTTCGTTTGCGTTAAAAATAAATAAGTCCATTGAAGCCATAGGGAAAGCATATTTACGTATTTCCTGAATGATGTTTTTTGCGACAATGGTTTTGCAAAGCATTGCCAAAGTACAGTTGTAATCAGAGAAATCATTCAGGAGTTTGAGAATAATATTTTCAGCTATATCAAAGTTTCCCTTTCCGGTCATGGCAGCCAAACCGGCGTGCTTCTTGAAATTGCTCTTGGCGGGGATATTGGCGCTGCGTAAAGATGATAATTGAGCGCTTGTTACCCATGGGGGATTCCCGATTATCAAAAGAGATTCTTCTGCGGAAATATTTTTTTTAATATCCCCGAAATCAAAATTAAATACATCGGAATTAAATAATTTGACCTTTGTTGTATTTGCCAGCCGCAATGCCGCATTGTAATAATCCTTGTTTATCTCAATACCATAAAGTGAATGTGCGCCGGGAAAGGCAATCAATGCCTCATGGATGAAATTTCCTGTACCAAAAGTAGGTTCAAGAATGACGTCAACAGGCAGTTTATAAAAATGTGCCAGCTTCCCGCAAACGGCTTTTGCGAAATTTGCAGGCGTCTGATAATCGCCGTATTCCATGATGCTTTTTGTATTTCTATCTGGCAATATCATGATTGATAACTCCGGAAACGCTATTGGACAAGGATATAACCCGTTGGTATTGCAGCCGCCATTGAAGCGCGTTGGATATGGTTAAATATCCCTGCGGGACGCCTTTTTGCAGAACTTCGTCAGCCAGTAAACCAAGCGTGATCTCGTCTCCGGGGATACATCTGTCTGCGAAGTAGGAAAGAATATCTTCTTTATTGCCGCCGTCTTTCAATATTTCCTGAATTCGTTTCGTCGTTGTAAAATCCGCCGTCCTTGACTTATCCACAAATGTACAATTAAGAAAACGAAGGTAGCTGCTCTCTCTTGTATCCTCTTTATCATAAACCAGAACGAGCAAATTGTAACCCAAACCGAATATTTTCTGATGCGAAGACTTATATGGACAAGATGATTGAGGCTGTTTTATGGAGGTTACTTTTATATCTGTATTTATATCCTCAGACGGTAAATCAATACCCGATGCGCTGCTGCCGGGAGAAACATCAAAACGCTCTCTCAAATAATTTTTCAATCTGTGTTCAACAAAAGTCCCCACTGCTTTTCCGTCTGTAACGCCGATAAGCTGCGGAAAATTTATTTTACTCTCAGTAATGCAGAATGCCTTTGCTGCGGCAAAAAGTTTTTTATGGGTAAGATTTTTTTTCATTGAAGAGCAACTCTCGCTTTTGAATAATGACTCAGGTATTCATTGTACATCCTGTGTCGGCAATAACGATAAATATAAGCACCGCTTCGTATTGGTCAAAGGTGCAATAAAAGATGCGTTCCGCGCCCGCCGGGTCGCTGGCATTCGGTTTAACGCGCGTGTCATATACCGCGAACTCCCTGAAATTGGTGGCAATCGAGAGCGCGAGCCCAGCGGTGTAGGCGTAACGGCGGAGTTGGTAGGCGGATTTGGCGGACTCCCTGATATATATGGGCGGCTTTTTGGCCTCCACAAAAATTTGCGCGCGCCGCCAATACGAAAGCTGTAGTCCGAGCCGATGCGGACTTTATCCTTGCGCACCACCTCGCGGTAGCTCTCCGCAAAACCCTGATCGTTGGCTATATCCCAGCCCTTTGGCCACGAATCACACGAAAGGAAAGATCGAATAAAAGATTAAAAAGGCAAAAACAATGATTGGGGTAAATACAAACCAAAACTACCATATCGGTGGAACTGCAACCTCCATCGGGATGTCAACATTTTCGTCTTTTTGGTCTTATTCGATCTTTTATTCACTTACACGATGTAAGCGTCCCGCGCGCAACAGGATGTTGCAACTGACGCGGGGCGTGAATTTCGTGGCTCAAATGTTTTTGGTCTTTTTTCTGCACCGGCGGGACGATTTTTTGGAGGCAAGGCTCTTCGGTTGAATAGAAGAACGGAAGAACATTATTTATAAAATACCGGCATTTTCGATATATCTCTGTATGCGGTATATGTTCCCTCGCAAAAACGCGCGGCATCCTTGCCACTGCTCGGGACGCAACATCCTGTTGCAGCCCAAAGAAAAAAAGAAAAAAAATATGCGCTCGCGCAGCCTCAGGCCCGGCCATACACGTCGTCAAACCGGATGATGTCGTCCTCGCCGACGTAGCTTCCGTTCTGCACCTCGATGATCTCAAGCGGAATATCTTCGGGATTCGCGAGCCTGTGCCGTACGCCCGCCGGAACGAAGGCGCTCATATTTGTTGTAAGAATTTGCCGCTCGCCGCCGATGGTCACCTCGGCGGTACCCGCGATCACCACCCAATGCTCGCTGCGCTTCTCGTGCATTTGCAGGCTAAGATGCCCCTTTGGATTGACGACTATGTGCTTGATCTTGTAATGATTTGCGGAATGTTTGCCGGTATATTGGTTTCCTTCTTTCAGGATCGTAAAGCTCCCCCAGGGGCGGTGCGTGGTTGCGGGCGTTTCGGTCAGCGCGGGATGCGCCGCGGCAAGCCGGCAGGTTAAATCCTTCACGCGCTGCGCCTCGCTGCGCGGACACACCAGAAGCGCGTCACTTGTATCGACGACGGCGAGATCGCGCACACCCAAAAGCGTGATGAGCCTGTTTTCCGCGAGCGCGAGGCAGCCCGAACTGTCCATGCAGGCCGCGCTTCCCTGCACCGCGTTTCCGGCGGCGTCATGCGGGATGGCCTGGTACACGGATTCCCATGAGCCGATATCGCTCCACGTGATATCAAGCGGGACGCACAGGATGTTCTCCGCCTTTTCCATGATCGCGTAATCAATGGAGAGCCGCGGGAGGTCGGCATAAAATTTGATTATGGTTTTATAATCTGTTCCAAGGGCTTTCGCTATTTCCGGGCAGTGTCGCGCAAAGGCGCTCATGAGCGAGCCGACGGAAAACAGAAACATCCCGCTGTTCCAGAGAAATTGTTTATTTGTGCCCGAATGGGTACTTGTGCCCGAATGGGTACAAGCAACAAAGCGCTCGGCGGTTGCGCGGTCGGGCTTTTCGCGGAAGGAGCGCACCCCAAGCGGCGCATCCGGTTTGTGCGCAGAGGGCGCGTTAATCTCAATATAGCCGTAGCCCGTTTCCGCTCTGTCCGGCACAATCCCGAAGGTGATGATGTGGTCTTTTGCCCAGGGCGACGCCTGGAATATTCGTTCCTGGAATATACTCTCGGGATGGATGATGTGATCGGAGGGCGAAAAAAACAGGAGATCATCGTCCTGCGCACCGCAGTCCAGGAGATAGCGCAGCGAGAGCGCGATAGCGGGCGCGGTGTTTCTGCCCTCGGGTTCGGGAATCAGGCGGTCGAAGTTTTTACTGAAAACCGCGCCGAGCTGATTGATGATGGTAAAACGGTGCTGCTCGTCGCTGACCACATACACCTGCTCTTCGCCCGAGAGAGCGGCGAGGCGGCGCGCGGTGGCCTGGATGAAACTCTCCTCGCCGAAGAGCCGCATGAACTGCTTGGGCGCGGAGGTTCGCGAGCGCGGCCAGAGCCGTGTCCCGCTCCCGCCGGCCATGATGACGCTGATGATTTTTGGTTTCATGCCCCGAAAGATAGGGAAAAATGAACGAGCGGGGAATACGGACACAAGCGCGAGGGGATACATACTGCGATCACATTTGCTGTACCACAGCCATATTTCCCGTCAGCGCCTCACGCCGCTGCCATATTCTCGCGGCTGGATTTTCTTTTGAGGCGTCACGCTATCTGAGTATTTTTGAATACAAGAGACGCGGACAAGGAGAGGGATCCCATGAACGATCTGTGTTCCAATCTGCAAAAAGAACGATACGCCTATATGCCCAAACTTCCGGAAAACATAGCCGCTGATTTTCAGGATATTCTGGCGGAATACGGCGAACCCACGGAAGCCATAGCCGATCAGGGCGAACTGAAAAAGATATTCCCCCATACCTACGGGAAGCCTGTCGCGCGCTTTCTGCGCCGGAAGGGGAAGGGGTCGATCAAAAGCGGAGTTCTGAATGTCGGCGTCATTCTCTCCGGCGGGCAGGCACCGGGCGGACACAACGTGATTGCGGGACTCTTCGATGGATTAAAAAAAATTCATTCCGAGTCCAAACTCATCGGCTTTTTGGGCGGTCCCTCGGGAATACTCAAAAACAATTTTACCGGGATTACCGAAGAGTTCCTTGCCCCCTATCGCAATACCGGCGGGTTTGATATCATCGCGTCGGGACGCACCAAGCTGGAAACCGAAGAGCAATTCGCGGAATGTGCCCGCGTACTGGAATCGCATTCCATAAACGCGCTGGTGGTGATCGGCGGAGACGACTCCAATACCAATGCTGCCCTGCTTGCGGAATATTTATTACGCGAAAAACACGCCATACAGGTCATAGGTGTTCCGAAAACCATCGACGGCGATCTGAAAAACCGCGAAGTGGAGATCTCGTTCGGCTTTGACACCGCTTGCAAGGTCTACAGCGAACTGATTGGCAACATAGCGCGCGACGCGAATTCCGCCAGAAAATACTGGCACTTCATCAAACTCATGGGGCGCAGCGCGAGCCACATCGCGCTGGAATGCGCATTGCAGACCCAGCCCAATATCTGCCTGATCGGCGAAGAGGTTGAAAGCAGGTGCCTGACGCTGCGCGACATCACCGATCAGCTCTGCGACGTCATCTGCAAGCGATCAGAGGCCGGCGCGAATTTCGGGATCGCGCTGATTCCCGAGGGTCTGGTGGAATTTATCCCCGAGATGCGCGCGCTGATCGCGGAGATTAACGAGATCCTCGCGGAAAACGCCAAATATTTCGCCACGCTCTCGGGGTTTGATGAGCAGAGCGAATTCATCAATCCCAGGCTCTCGCGCGACGCTTCCTGGACGTTTTCATCCCTGCCCTGGAGCATCCAGCGCCAGCTCCTGATGGATCGCGATCCTCACGGCAACGTACAGGTATCGCGCATCGAAACCGAGCGCTTGCTGATTGATCTTGCAGAAAACAGGCTCCAGGAACTCGCAGTCAAAGGGAAGTTTAATGGCGCATTTACTCCGCAGAACCATTTCTTCGGGTATGAAGGCCGCTGCGCCGCTCCGAGCAATTTCGATGCGGATTATTGCTATGCCCTGGGCATAACCGCCGTACTCTTAATCAGCTCGGGACTGACGGGCTATATGGCAAACGTGCGCAATCTGCATAAGGGCACTTCCGGAATGATGGCCGGCGGTATTCCGCTTACCATGATGATGAATATCGAGCAGCGTCATGGCAAAAAAAAGCCGGTTATCAAAAAAGCGCTGGTGGATCTTGACGACAAGCCATTCAAAACCTTTAAGGCAAAGCGGGAGGAATGGGCGTCGGCAACCATGTACCGCCACCCGGGTCCGATTCAATACTTTGGTCCCGCAAGTCTGACCGAGGCGAGTACCATCACTTTGCAATTAGAGCAGGAGTAACGCGGTGGCTGCACGTCTACAGATGTTCCAGGACAGGTCCGATGCTCCGGATCTTCTCGAGACGCTTCTCCACAAGGCGATGCCTGGGCAGGCGTGAGAGTTCGCTCAAATTACGCAGGATGGATTGCTTCAGGTTTTCCGCCATCGCAAGGGGATCCCGATGCGCGCCGCCCAGGGGTTCGGCAAGGACTTCATCCGCCACTTTAAGGCGGCGGAGTTCCTTTGCGGTTATACCCAGCGCGTTCGCGGCCTCCTCAGCCTTCCCCGAGTCATGCCAGAGGATGGAGGCGCAGCCCTCCGGCGAAATAACCGAATAGATCGAATTTTCGAGCATGATAAAACGATCCGCAATGCCTATCGCAAGCGCGCCGCCCGATCCCCCCTCGCCAATAACAATCGAAACAATGGGAGTGGCAAGCATCGCCATCTCGCGCAGATTGCGCGCTATGGCCTCGCCCTGTCCGCGCTCCTCTGCGTCCATCCCGGGATACGCGCCCGGGGTATCGATAATTGTTACCAATGGAAGGCGAAATTTCTCCGCGAGCTTCATTACGCGCAGAGCCTTGCGATACCCCTCGGGGCGCGGCATACCAAAATTGCGCGCTAAATTTTCTTTAACGTCGTTCCCCTTTTGCTGCCCTATCAGCGCCATCTGCACGCCGGCTATGGCCGCGAATCCCGTCACGATGGCTTTGTCGTCGCCGAAAAGCCTGTCGCCGTGCAGCTCCTCAAAATCGTCGCTCATCATACGCACATAGTCGAGAAAGTAGGGGCGCTGAGGGTGCCGCGCGACCTGTACGCGCTGCCAGGGGGTAAGCCGTGTATATATATCTCCCAGAAGCTGATCCCGCCGCGCGCGGAGTTTCGATAATTCGGCGGAAAAATCCACTCCATCGGCGGCAGGAAATGTGCCGAGTTCCTGGATGCGCTGCTCCATTTCAGCTACCTGTGCTTCAAAATCGCAATATTTAATATCCATACATCCTTCCGAAGGTATGCCGGAGACCCGTTGGTATACCAGGGCGCAAATTTGCGCATAGCCCGGTTTACCGGTCAAGGCATAAGTTTTAATTGGTCTGATTGCCCATTTGCGGAACGTAGAGCGGGTCCAGGGCATTTTCATGCGCATACGGGGTACGCTCCGCGCGCGCAATCAAAAGTCCATGCGGACAATAACGATATTCGGTGATTTTCGCAAGCCTGCCCCAGAGGTATGTCAGTTCTCTGACCGGGCGGCCGGTAGAATCGCTCTCAATCAATGTGCGGCCAATAACAGCATTTCCGTTATTCCGGATAAGATGCATAAACAAGAACCCGGATGGATGATAGCGAACCTCGCTCACACGCTCAAGCACCCCCTTCCGGTATACACGGATGAGCATCAATTTACCGCTTTGATCATATATATACTCTTCCATCTCGTTATTATTCTGGATGTCCCGAAAGCGCGTAAACCGCAGGATGCGCCCATGGTTTCCGTACTCCGCGAGATCATAGAGCGCCTGCCCTTTGCGATGCTCGGTGTGCCGCCATACTCCTTTCGTATTATAGACGCTCTCCCAGCGTTCCGCCTCGCGTCCATTCGCCATACGAAGAACAAGGGTCGCGCGGAAATAAGCGTCAAAAGAGACACGATAAGCGTTTGCGATCTCCGGGTCGTCCCCGGCAAGACGCCCGCAAAAAGCCTGCTCGCGCGGCTCATATTCGCGAAAGAACGCATAAGGCGCTGCCCGGACGCCGAGAGGCAAAAAACAGAGTATCGCGAGAGGCAGAAGAAAAAACCGGGATTTGAAACACCGCAAACTATATTTCAGAACTCCAACCGCGCAGTGCCTGGGTTTCCGCCGGAAAAAAAGCATACGCCCAGGCAGATACTCAGGCACGTACGTCAAGTTCTCCGCCATAGGCGTTCTGCCCGGGAGCAGGTTCACTGACTGTCTCGGGCTGCGGTTCCGCAGCAGGAGACGCCGGAGCCGCGTATTGAGAAGCGTAGGGCTGCGTTGCCGCCGGACTCATTGCGCTGGGCGCTATTTGCATATTTTCCTCCATGAATGAGCATATTTTTCATTCCTTGCCTTTGCATCCTACACCACCGGCGGACGGAGGTCAAGCGGCACACACGAGGCTGCGTTCCTGAGCCAATTTCCATAAGCTGTTCCTTGCAGCCGCAAGCGCGCAAGGCAGAAAAAAAACAGGCGGACGTTTTTCGCGGCCGCCTGCACATCGGGATGGTAGGGTGTTTTGTTCCAGTAAGCAACGCTTACTGTATACTTAATAAAGCAAGCACCGTGCCAATATGGATAGAATTGAAAAAAATCTGAAAAATAACCCAAAATACCTTCAAAAGTGGTTCTCGGGTGCGCAAAAAATTGGCTTGCGGTTTGAAAATGAATTTTTTGGGATATGCGCAGCGCGGACGCCGGAAGAGAAAAAGAATGATGTGCCGGACTGGCAAGGTTTTGCGGATTGAATTTGAAGATTTGTCATTTTGGCGCGCCCTATTCCACGCTCACCTCGGCGATGGAGGGAAATTTTTGAAGACGGGAGATGAGTTTTTCGGTGGGTTTCACACGCAGGAGAGCGCGGATAACCGTTTCCTTGTCGGCCGCATCGATATGAAAGAAAATGCCGGAATCCCCCCGGTACTCTTCTGCAAGCAAAAGTTTCTGGATCGCGTCCAGTTCCACATTGTCTGTTTCCGGACTCAGGGTAATATGCAGATCCCTTTCCAGGAGATCATCGAATAACCCGATATTCTGTATGGTCAATCGAAGATCCCCACGATCCTTTTGGCGCGTCACAAAAATGTGCATGATGTATGCTCTGCCGACGGCAAGGAGGGAACGAAAGAGATCGTAGGTTGGCGAAAAAAGGAAAATGGTATATTTCCCGTCGAAGTCCTCGAAATCCAGGACGGCGTAGTTTTGCGCGTTTTTTGTCTGTTTATCCTGAAGAGAGCGAAGCATCCCGCCAATGCGCGCCGATGCTTTCAGCGCAAGCCCCGTGTGCTTCCGTGAAGAGACGAGCCCCAGGCGCTTCCAGGTGTGCTTATACCGCGCAAGCGGATGCCGGGTAATATACGCGCCCAGGAATTCCTTCTCGTACGTAAGGAGCATATCCTCTGGCCAGTCTGTTTCTGCTTCCCTGCGCGGACTCTCTTTTGCGATGGGCGCGGTTTCATCGGCGAAGGTGTCGAAAAAAGTATGCTGGCCGCTTGCGGTATCGCCCTTCTGCATATTGCCCTTTTCGATTGCACCCTCCATCGATTCAAAGAGCGCCTTCCGGGGCTTGCCTGTTGAAGCAAAGGCACCCGCCTTGATGAGAGCCTCGAGTACCCGTTTGTTCGCGCTGCGTAATTCACTGGCGGCGCAAAAATCCTCCAGATCGCGGAAGAAGGGGTGCCTGGCGCGCGTGTGCACTATCGTTTGGGCTGCAATTTCACCGATGCCCTTTATCGCGGAGAGACCATAGCGGATAGCGTTTTTTTCAACGGCAAAATTGACGGCGCTGTGGTTAATGTCCGGCGGGAGCAGGGGAATCCCCATGTTCTGGGTTTCATGGATATATACCTCCAGTTTGTCGGTATCGGTTCGCTGCGAGGTTAAAAGAGCCGCCATATATTCCAAAGGGTAATTTGCCTTGAGCCAGGCTGTTTGATAGGATATGACCGCATAGGCGGCGCTGTGCGACTTGTTGAATCCATACTCCGCAAACTGAGCCATGAGTTCATAAAGCTCTTCCGCCTTGCGTTTGTCGAATCCGCGCTCTTTTGCTCCCGCAAGAAACTGTTTGCGCATTTGCGTGATGGTATGTTTTTGCTTTTTCCCCATCGCTTTACGAAGTTCATCCGCTTCCGCCATACTGAAACCGCCCACAACCTGGGATATTTGCATCACCTGTTCCTGGTAGATGATGATCCCATGGGTGTCCTTCAGGATATTTTCCAGTACAGGAAGGAGGTATTCCACGCGCTCGCGGCCGAATTTACGGTCGCAAAAATGCGTATGCATACCCTTTTTGAGCGGCCCCGGTCTGTGCAGGGCGTTTAAGGCAATGATCTCGTTAAAAACGTCCGGTTTCATGGTGCGTAAAAGCTGCTGCATCCCGGGAGAATCCAGCTGAAAGATCCCAAGCGATTGTCCCTTTTGCAGCAGCGCGTAGGTCGCTTTATCGTCGTAGGGAATTTTTTCAAGATCGATTTTTATTCCGCGGTTTTCCTGAATCAGACGCAGACACTCTTCTATGGTGGTCAGGTTTTGCAAACCAAGCAAATCCATTTTGAGGAGGCCGACCTTCTCCAGATGCGGCCCGTCGTATTGTGTGATCACCTGATCGCTTTTTGTGTCCTTGTGGAGCGGAATGATATCGATGAGCGGCTTTGAGCTTATGACCACGCCCGCCGCGTGTTTGCCCGTACCGCGGATCACGTCTTCCAGTTTGAAGGCATTGCGAAAGAGGGTCTCGTAATTACCGCCCTTTGCCCGGAACTCCTGCAACTTAGGCTCAAGCTTAAAAGCTTCCTCCAGATTTCCGGCCATTCTGGAAACGAGGGAAGTCATTTCATTGCTCTCGGCAAACTCAAAATTCAGAACGCGCGCGACGTCTTTTATAACGGCCTTGGATTTCAGATACTGATAAGTGACAATCTGCGCTACCTGCGCCGTCCCGTATTTTTCGCGGATATAGCTGATGATCTGTTCGCGTTTTTCCACGCAAAAATCCATGTCTATGTCCGGCATGGTTATGCGCGAGGGGTTCAGGAAGCGTTCAAAAAACAGATCGAATGTGAGCGGATCAATGCTTGTGATTCCAAGTGAATACGAAACAATCGAGCCGGCGGCGGAACCCCTACCGGGACCCACCGGAATACTATGCCTCTTCGCGTAATCCACGAGATCCCAGACTATCAGAAAATAGCCGGAGAATCCCATTTGCTCAATGACCGAGAGTTCATACTCCAGGCGCTTTTGGATTTCCGGCGTGATCTCTTCGTACCGCTTCCGGATGCCTTCCTCGCAGAGCGCGCGGAGATATTCATTTTCGCTGCGGCCATCGGGCGCTGTATACGCGGGGATCAGGTACTTTTGCCCTTTGGGATGATCCTCTGTGGTTTCGATGACGCCCTGGCAGCGTTCCGCTATCCTGACTGTATTTGCGAGCGATTCCGGTATCTCCCCGAAGATCGCGTTCATCTCATCGGCGGATTTCAGATAGAAATTATCGTTATCCAGCAACGCGCGGCGGTTTGGGTTGGAGAACTTATCAGCGGTTCCGATGCAGATCGCTATTTGCGAGGCTTCATAGTCCTCGCGCTCAAGGAAGTGTACGTCGTTTGTGGCAATCAGCGGAAGCTGCATCTCTTTCGCAAGTTCTGTCAGAGCCCGGTTGACCTGCTTCTGAGGCTCGATACCATGATCCATCAATTCGATAAAAAAATTATCTCTTCCCGCAATATCGATATAGCTCATCGCTGCCGCCCTGGCCTGCTCCTTCCTTCCATTTCTGAGGTGCCAGGCTATTTCGCCCTGAAGGCAGGCGCTCGAGAGGATGAGACCCCGCGAGTGTTCTGCGAGCAGTTCCTTGTCGATGCGCGGCTTATAATAAAAACCGTCCAGATACGCCATCGAAGCGAGCTTACAGAGATTGCTGTATCCCTCGTTGGTTTCGGCAAGCGCGATCAGGTGAAAGGTTTCGTCTTTTGGATTGCGTACCTTCATTGAGCCTTCGGCCAGATAAAATTCGCAGCCCAATATGGGATGAATGGCATTTTTTTTTGCTTCTTCCTGAAAATCGAGCAGACCGAAAAGATTCCCGTGATCGGTTATCGCCAGCGCCTTCATTCCCAGTTCGCCGGTTTTTTTGAGGAGCCTGTCTATGGGGATAATGCCGTCCAGCATACTATAATGGGTATGGACGTGCAAATGAACAAATTCAGGCATGGGAAATTTCTCTCTTTACAAAGTACACAAAACGCACATTTCAAAGCGATACGAGAAGCCTTTCTTTTGCGGGAAAAATAACGAGGTGCTTGTCTTCATTCTGCATTCGCTGCCGCAGACCGGTGTGCAAGGCATTCAGTTCCTCGTCGCTTCGTGTGGGATCGTGATGGAATATCGCAAGCTGCTTTGCGCGGGCGGCAAGGCAGTTTGCGATGGCTTCTTCCACCGAGGAATGTCCCCAGCCCCTGTGAGAATCGAGTTCCTGTTGTGTATGGTATTGGGCGTCGTATATGACGAGATCGGCATTCTCAATATGCCGCAGCACCTTCTCGCTCGCCATGTCCACGGCCTCCTGCGCCTCCCGTGCTTCATCGGAGTCTTCGGGATTGCCAAAAATATTCACATACGGTTCATGATCATAAACCGTACAAATAACGCGATCATCCGCTTCCACGCGGTAGCCCAGGCAAAGAATGGGGTGGTTCAAGTAACAGGTCGTCACCTTTGCGCCGCCGAGGGTTATGGTACCTTCCTTGAGTTCATTAAATCTGACCTTGGCACCGGCGTCCTCAAGTTTGATGGGGTAGTAGGTATAATCCATTTGGGCGGAAAATATCTTCTCGAGATTTCCGGCGTAATTCACGGGACCATGAATTGTAAATTCATTGCTCTTGATATAGGCCGGCACGAAAAACGGATACCCGTGAATATGATCCCAGTGCGTATGCGTCAGGAGTATATCCGTTTTTAAGGGACCCTGTTTCTGATCGTTGGCGAGCAGCCAGAGTCCAAATTCGCGAATCCCGGATCCGGCGTCAATGATCAGCAGCTGCCCGCTTGCGAGGCGGATCTCGATGCAGGAGGTATTTCCGCCGTAGAGTACTGTTTGGGGACCCGGAGCAGGGATGGAACCGCGTACCCCCCAGAATTTAGCGTACACAAATATTCTCCTTAAATATCCGCCCAAACGGGAAGTATGTTTATCCGCCCATTGTCAGGAAGATCGAAGCCTTCATGATTTCTTCATTGATGGTTTCTTCTATGCCGAAGAGATCCTCTTCAATCAAGCCGAGGGTTTTCCAGCTTTCGTCAGAAAGTATATCGGGAGTACGGTTTCCGGCAAATCCCGTCGCGTTTTCCACGCAGAACATATCCGCAGCGGCCACCGCCGTCACAAGGGTGCGGTTTTCCTGCGACGATTCCAGCGGTCTGTGGTGAAAACTGATGACCTCCGCAAGCGACTGCGTGAGACTCCATTTATCCGCGATGAGTTTGCCCGTACCCGCATGATCGATATCAAAAACCGCGCTCTCCTCCTTCCAGAGCGAGACGCGTTTGCTGTCGGCAGACTGGATGATCTGCAGATACTGCGCGGCAAAATGCTCGTTGATCACGATCTTGCCGATGTCATGCAGCATCCCCGCGATGAAAAATTCCTCGCGGAGCTTTGGATCGATCCCGATTTTCACCGCGATGCTGCGCGACGTCACCCCCACCGCAAGACAGTGCCGCCAAAAGCCATCCATATCGAGGGTGCTTGTTTTGCCCTTCGTTTTCATTGTACCCAAAATGGCGGTACTCACGGCAAGATTTTTAATGGTATTCAGTCCGAGCAAAATAATGGCCTTCACGATGCTCGTAACGCCATTGGAGATGCCATAGTACGCGGAGTTGACGAGTTTGAGTACCTTGGCCGTGAGAACAGGATCCAGGGTGATAACCTTATTGAGATCCGCAGGGGTAGACGACGGATTTTTGGTTATTTCCGTGATTTTGGCCACAGTAATCGGAAGGCTGGGCATGGAATCGATGATTCTTTCAATATTTCCGCTCAAACGCACACCGACTACCCCTTTATTTTCACATACACCGAAAGATAATTCTACTTGGCAGAAGGGGGGAAATCAAGGCGATTACAGGAGACGAAACCTTATGGAGGATGTGTACGCACGCATACATTATATTAAGCATATAGGTTCAATATGTTTTTTAGTGCAGGCGCGGAGATTGGGGAACAGGCGGCAAGGTCATTTCACGCCATGACCGGGACGCGCGGTACATTTAACGGTAATCGCGGGAGGGCGTTATGCTTGATATACCATCGCCCGATCTGGAGCGCGGGGAGTACACGCGCTATTCGCGGCACCTGCTGCTGCCTGAGATCGGGCTTCCGGGGCAAAAAAAACTCAAAGGCGCCAAAGTGCTGATCGTCGGCGCGGGAGGGCTTGGCTCGCCGCTTGCGTTATACCTTGCGGCGGCAGGCGTCGGCACAATCGGGCTTGTGGACTCTGACGCCGTGGAAGAATCGAATCTCCAGCGGCAGATCATCCACTCCACGCGCGATATTGACCGCCCGAAGACGGCAAGCGCGGGAGACAGGCTGCGCGGGATAAATCCATATATTACGGTTAATACGCACGACCTGCGGCTGACCGCACAAAACGCGGCCGATATTATCAA
Source organism: Spirochaetota bacterium (assembly GCA_031283155.1). Lineage (GTDB taxonomy): Bacteria > Spirochaetota > JAGLSM01 > JAGLSM01 > JAKPMW01 > JAKPMW01. Next base: position 36,499 of record JAITCI010000003.1, read on the forward strand.
AGACTACGATATCGTCGCCGACGGCACGGACAATTATCAAGCGCGGTATCTGATCAACGACGTGTGCGTATTCCTGAAAAAGCCGAATGTCTTTGGTGCCGTGTTCCGGTTTGAGGGGCAGGCAAGCGTGTTTGACGCCGAAAGAGGGCCCTGCCTCCGCTGCCTGTTCCCCGCGCCGCCGCCGCCCGGACTTGTGCCGGGCTGTTCCGTCAGCGGGGTGATGGGGGTTTTGCCGGGGATAGTCGGCACAATACAGGCTTGCGAGGTCATAAAGCTCATCGTCGGCGCGCAGGATACGCTGATCGGGCGGCTGCTCATCTTCGACGCCTGGAAGATGCAATTCCGCGAGCTGAAACTCCTGAAAGAGCCGCATTGCCCCGTGTGCGGCGTAACGTCGCCCGGGCAGGTTGACTATGAAGAGTTCTGCGGGCTGCGTAAGCATACCGGGGAAGCGCCGGCAGAGACCATCACCGCCATCGAGCTGAAAGCGCGATTGGACGCGGGCGAGAAAATACAGCTCGTGGATATCCGCGAACCGCATGAGCAGGCGATCTTCAGGTTCCCCGGCGCGAGGGTCATGACGCTCGGGCAGGTTGCGCGGCGAATCGGCGAGTTTACCCCCGAACACGATATCGTCTTTCTCTGTAAAACCGGGGTACGCAGTATATACGCGATTCAGGCCTTGCGCGAGGCGGGCTATACCGGACGCGCGCTGAACCTTCATGGCGGCGTATATGCCTGGGTGCGCGATGTGGATACAACGCTGCCACTGTATTAAGGACAAAAAAATTCCAAAACGGCGTCCGGCATAGTATTTTGAGAGAATTGTATCGGTTGAGCGCCGATGAGGAAGGTGTCGCAAATGACGAGAAATAGACTTGTATATATTATTGCCGCCGTATGTGTACTGGGCGCGGTTCTCTTTATTGTCGGCTCTCCGCCCAGTTCCGCGAATATTGCTTCCGCAGCCGAGGGCGCGCATGGATACGTCGTCCTGAATGATTCCAATTTCGCGCGCGAAACAGCGGGCAAGCTCGTGTTCATCGATTTTTACGCCGACTGGTGTCCGCCCTGCGTCGCTTTCGCGCCGGTATTCGCCGCCGTTTCCGCAGAGGTGCAGGATGGGTTTTTTGTGAAGGTGGACGTGGACGATTCGCCGAAAGTCTCGGCGCAGTTTGGCATTCAGTTCATCCCCTATATCGTTGCTGTAAAGGATGGCAAGGTACTCGCGCAATTTCAGGAGAGGCGCACTGCGGAAAGTTACGCAGCCTGGTGCCGCGAACAGATGCGGAAGCAGGATCCGTGAGGTAATGCGCGTACACGTGTACTGGACAAGACGCTGCTTTTGCCATAAGCTTTCCGCAAGACCACGGAATGGGGGACGCCATGCTCTATGGTGATTTTCAGGGGCTGCGGCTTTCGCGGCTCGGGATGGGGAATATGCGGCTGCCCGTCCGAAACACACGGCAGGATGGACCGATACATCGCGCGGAAGCGCAGAAAATGATAGACCACGCCCTCGCCGGCGGCATCAATTATTACGATACCGCCTACGTGTATCATAATGGCGAGTCGGAAGAATTTTTAGGCGATGCCCTCGCGCGCCACCCCAGAGAGTCGTATTACCTTGCAACGAAATACATTCTTTTTTCAGGTGTCGATTATAAGGCAATCTTTGCGGAGCAGCGGCGGCGTCTTAAAACAGACTGCATAGACTTTTACCTGATCCACGCCATCATGGATAGTAATTATAAGCAGTATCTCGATTCCGGCTGCATCGATTATTTTCTGGAACAAAAGGAAAAGGGCGCGATCCGATTCCTGGGGTTCTCGAACCACGCAAGCCCGGACGTACTCGCGCGCTTTGCCGATCACCATGCCTGGGATTTTGCGCAGATCCAGCTCAATGCCTACGATTGGATTCTGGGCAGCGCGAAGCAGGAACACGCCATATTATATGAGCGCGGGATACCCATCATGGTCATGGAACCCGTCAGGGGCGGAAAGCTCGCAACACTCTCGCCTAAGGCATTGGCGATCATTGAAAAAGCGGCGCGCCCGGACTGGAGTCCGGCATCCTGGGCGTTTCGCTGGATTCGGCGGTTTCCGGGCATTCAGGTGATAATAAGCGGGATGTCCACCATCGCACAGATTGAGGAGAATGTTGCGCTTTTTTCATCGGAGGCAAGCCTCGGTGATGAAGAGCAGGAACTATTATTTGCTGCCTGCCGCGCCTTCCATGAGGAGGTTCGCGTCGCCTGTACAGAGTGCCGTTATTGCTGCGGTGAATGTCCTGCCCGTATTAACATTCCCGAAATTCTGAAAGTTTATAACCACTATCAAACCGACGGTGCCTGGGCGCTGAACGAGATGAAGGGGGTCACATCGGAAAGCAAAACAAGCGATTGTACCGCTTGCAGCGCCTGTACCGCCCGTTGTCCTCAGGGAATCGATATCGCGCCCATCATGGCGGAACTGACCGATTTGCTTTCAAATTGACCTCATTATCAGGGAAATCTGCGGCATTTGTTTTCAAACCGGGTGCGTAAATATGGATTTGGCTGTCAAAATTTACCTTTTTTTGCAAGAATATCGGCTTCCGGCAGATTCTTGCGCCCATTGTTATCGGCGGAATCAGCGGAAGTTCCGCTCGCCATTTCCATGAGCATCTGTTTTGCGGTATAGTCATCAACCTGCTGTACGGGCGACTTAAAGAGGTAACAGGCCGCTTCGAGAATCGGCCCGGAGAGCTTGCGGTCAAGGGCTACCTTTGCGGCGCGAATGGCATCGGTGATCACACCGGCGGAATTGGGAGAGTCTTCTACTGAAAGGCGAAGTTCAAGGTGCATCGGAACGCCGCCATATTGCTCGCCCTCGATACGGATAAAACAGAGCTTATTATCGTTGAGCCAGGGTACGTAGTCCGAAGGACCCACATAAATATTTTCGGGATCAGGCTCGACACTCATCTGCGAGGTAACAGATTTGGTTTTGGAAATCTTTTTGCTCTCGAGGCGTGAACGATCCAGCATATTCAGAAAGTCCTGGTTGCCGCCCACGTTGAGCTGATAGGTTCGGCGGATCTTCTGCCCGCGATCCTCAAAGAGCTTTGTGAGGACGCGATGCACTATGGTCGCGCCGACCTGGGACTTAATATCATCCCCGAGGATCGGAAGCCCTGCCTCGCGGAATTTGTCACCCCATTTTTTGGATACAAACACAGGGATCGCGTTTACAAAGGCGCAATGCGCTTCGAGAGCGCATTCGGCATAGAAAAAAGCAGCCTCTTCGCTGCCAACCGGAAGATAATTCACGAGAACCTCAACCCCGGCACCGCGCAAAATCCCAACTATCGCTTTTTTGGCCGCATCCCTGCTTTTGTAAATATCGTCCAGAGCGTCAAAGCGCCGATCAAGCGGGTAATGAGTAGTATGATCGGCGATACTGTCAAGCCGATACCCCATTTTGACTTCACAGCCAAGATGCGGTATTTCCGGCTGAAAAATCTGGGTGCAATTTGGCTTTTCAAATATCGCTGCGGAAAGATCCTTGCCTACCTTGCGCCTGTCGACATCAAAAGCAGCGGTGAACTCAAAATCCTTTGGGGTATATCCGGCAAAATTCTGCGTTATGAGACCAGGAACTTCCTCAGTCCTGCTTCCATAATAAATCGTACCTTGCACAAGAGACGATGCGCAGTTGCCAATACCGACCAGGCCAACCTTAATCCGACCCATAGATTCTGCTCCTTTTGACACTCAGAAAAACGATCAAACACACACGATCCTCCAAATATACATACAAGATCAAGCGGAATGAAAATGTTTTTCCTCTTTTTCAACCAGGACTTATGCGCATTGCGCCCTGCATACATAGATATTATATATCATAATCCGGGCAAAAGTGTGCCAAAAACGGAAAAGAACCTGTTTTTCGCATTATGCCGCACAGAAAAGATACCGATTGTAAAACTGTGGGAAACTCCTGAAAATACTGCGTGTTCTCGGGAGTCCTTCGGAGGCGGTCCTGAGGAAGCGACTGCCCATGGGAGGTCAGGATGCGGCATATTTTCAGTATACCCGGCGGGTGCGCGGCGTTTATCTGCATAGTTTTCCTGCAAACAATGCATGCAAGCGATCCTGCAGGCGCGCTCCACTGGACGAGTGAGGTGGATAGCTGGTTTGTGAACAAAAAATCCCCCTGGCTTATGCCAGGCTCGCGAAACTCAACCTTTACGCTGGATGGAAAGCAGGCTGTACTCTCCCTGACCAACGGCGGACTGGCAATAGTGGATCTGCGGGATCAGATGGTACGAACCGTGATTGACTTTTCGCTGATTCTGGGGCATGACGGAGCGGAACCTGACTCCATCGCGGTTTCCCCCCTGGGCTTGATTGCTGCAGCCTTTCCGAACCGGCATGAGGTGCTTCTGATCGATCAGAAAAAAATGCGCGTACTTGAGCGAATTAAGACGTCGTTCATTCCGATGGGACTGCGCTTCTCTCCGCTCGGCAAATTTCTTTTTATGGGCGAACAGCGGGATAAGCACGCCTGGTCATCGATCTATTCCATTCAAAAACGCGAGTATCTGCTTTCCCGCATAACCCCCATGGTATGCGATATAAGCCGCGACGATCGCTACATCTATTTATACGATGAAACAAAAAACAGCCTGCGCTGGATCCTGACGGACACCCTGCAGACCGTGCGTGATTGTAATCTCTCCGCCATCGCGCCCGTGGGAGAACCGCATACCATTAAGGTGCTGCGCGATCACAGAATCGCGATGGGCTTCCTGGGTTCGCTGGTTATCAGTGATCGCTACCTGGAGCGCGTCGTTCTCACGCATATCGCGCCGGAGAACGCAGGCGCGGTTTCATTTATCGAACCGAGCCATGATAATCGATTCCTCATTTTCGGCAGCAGGGGATCGCTCTCTGTCCTTTCATTGGTCAATAATCTTTCGGAGCCGCTCTCCATTCCCGCCGGTGCGGGTTCGGTCAGCACCTACCCAAACGGGAATTATATCCTGTACACCGATCAGGCGAGCGGAAGCGCGCGGATCATGCGCATAACCATCCCCTCGCGCTACGGGGATTAGGGACACGCCCTAAGCATTCATAAGCTGCATATAATACAAAAACTCCCCCAAAGCGGGGGAGTTTTTGTATGCGTTTCTTGCTGCGCTATTTGCCCGAAAAACTCCTGAAGAGATTATATAAAACGTCTATCTCCGCCTTGGTAATAAGCGCGGAACCCGTCATCGAATTTTGCGCCAGTTGGGAAATACCGTAGATACCTCCGCCGGCGGGAATTCTTCTCAATTTGTTTACAGCGGACTTAACTTCATTCCCGCCGATATCATACGCCGAAACGATGCGCACGATTTCTTTTATCGTATCTCCGATGGAGATGTAGCTTACTCCGTTTTTGGCATACTGCCCGTAATTCTGCCCAATGGCTTTCCAGGCGGCGGTTGAGGAGAATCCGGATTTCGTGCCGCCCACAAGATCGGCAAGACGGCTCTGCGCGCCCGTGCCGATGGCCATATACTCAACCCCGTTTTTCGTAACGATATACGCGGTCAGCGAATCCAGGAGCTTATCGAGATTGCGCGCGCTGCCCCGGAAATTCTGGGGCGCGCCCGATTCAAATCTGACAAGGTCGTAGGAATCCGCGCCCATCCTGCCGGCGTTTTGGGTATAGACAATTCTGCCCTGGATATTCTTCAGCGCAGGGAGAGCGTTGATGCGATCAGTGTATTTGGCCATAAGCGCCTTTGAATCCTTGCCGGGGGCGAGCTTCATGGCGGCAACCATCGCGAAAGCGCCCTCTCCGCCGGGTACCAGGGCGCAGGCAAAGTCGTCGCCGTAGATATCTGCGGCTTCCTTCATGGCGTCCGCGAGTACCCCGCCAAGACCGCGCGCAAACTCATCGTAAAAACCAACAAGGATTTCGCCGAATGACGACTCTATCCATTTCAGCTCCATTTTCGCTCCGGTAACGAAATAGCTGTCGGCGGGCATCTTTGCGACAAGAGCAGGTTCGCCCCGCGAGGCGGATTTGAGAAGCGCCGAATAGGCGCTTTCGGGCTGCACTTCGACAGCGCTTATAAATTCGATTCCCTGCGGCGTAAACGAAAAGCCAAAGGACATTTCCTGAATGCCGCCGATGAATCCGGAATGGAATTTACGCGCGAGCTGATTGATCGCGTTTGAGTTCCCGTCGATCATGGAACCTATATCGTCCGCTGAATTTTTCAGAAAAGCGCCGTCTATAAACACAGCAATGTGTGCATCGGGCAGTTTGGCTATCGTTTTTTTGGCACCCTTTTCAAAAAGGGTCATAGCATCCGCATCGGATGCGACGATCAGATAGCGATCACGGTACCGGACCTTTTGCGCGTCTGCGCCGTCAAAAACGCCCTGCTGGCTTAAAAAATTGCGCAAGGTATTTGGATCAGTCACGGGAACCATAACCACAAACCCTTCCGATTCATCCTGGCTTTTCAGAAGAAAAACGCCGGTTGGCCGTGAAAGATCAAACCCGGGATATCCGGTTCTGCCCGTGAGCTGCATCGAAATAAGCATATCCAGCTGCCCCTTGCTGAGTCCAAGACCGTACCTGACCGCATAACTCTCAATTTCCTTTACGATTTCAGGAAACTTTTCGAGCTGAACAAAAACAACGCAATCCTTTGTGATATATCTCTGCAGGGCGGAATCGGCCGCGCCTAACGGCAAAACGCAGAGCAGAATAAGAAAAACCGGGAGTGCCAATCGTTTCATGGATGTGTCCTTTCAAAAAAAATTTTCCGAAGGGTTCCTGAGAATATGCGGCATTCCCGGGAGTTTCCTGTCACATACCAAGATATACACCCGATGGCCGAAAAGAATCATTAAATCTGCGATGCCCAAAAGTATGGAAGGCGTTGCATGGGGAAACTCCTCACTCCGGAGAGGCGAGGCGGAATTCGCGGAGGCGAAAGGCATAAATTATTGCATCCATCTCCGCTCTGGCCTCTTCGCGCGGTCCTGCGGCTTCGCCGGGCAGCTTCGCCTCGGCGGCAAGAAGCGCCCCCAGGAGATCGGATATAAGATTACACAAAAACCCGGATTCCTTCAGATACTCCTTGCAGAAGCGCTCCCGCTCGCGCTCGCCGACTGTGATCCGCCCGAGCGATAAAGCCAGATCCGCGAGGATCCTGGGGGGAGCGCCGGCGCGCACCGGCTCAAGCTGATGAAAGATCCGCTCCCAGGCGGTATGCGCGAGCCGCGCGGCGTCGGTTCCGGGCGGGAGAGAGCGTGCGCCCGGCAGAATCTGCCCCCAGCGCTCATAAAACGCGGAGAGAGCGCCGGCGAGCCGTTGGGTTTCCTCATCCGCGCGATCCGAAAATTCCATGCGCGGATACGCCTGGATGCGCTCCGCGAATTCCTCGAGCATACGGTCGGCATTGGTCGGGAGAACCTCCGGCGGGGGCGCAAACATCTCTTCCGCTTTTTTCTCCAGCTCTTTCAGGATACGCACCTCGTTGGCGAGAAAATGCTCCGCCGGAAGACGCTGCTTCAGCGACTGCATATAGCGTTCATCCACGCGCGTCCAGGAAAAAATATTGCTCCCATATTTTGCGGCGAGGGTATCGTACTGCTTCCGGAGTTTTTCGCGGGCTGTTTTTATTTCACGATCAGAGAGCGCCATGAAAATATTCTAAACCACTGGAGAGTAATGTTCAAGGCTGCAATATGGGAAGGTGAAGTTTTTGTTTTTTCCCGCGCAGCGGAACGGTTCTTCGGAGGTGGGTGCTTCGGTTCCACCGAAGAACGGCAAAACACATACCAAAAAATTCAGGCTCGCGGCTTACAGCAGTATGAATCAACTGTTCCCAAAATAATGTTTTGATTTTATCCTGCCGCATCCGTGGCTAATTTTTCAGACAAGGAGCAAACCATGAAAGCACAGATTGAAGTCGCGACACACACACGCGCGGAGATGATAGACGTCACCCAAAATCTTACCGCGCTTGTCAAACAGAGTAGAATACAAGAGGGATTTTGTTATATATGGAATCCGCATACGACCGCCGCGCTGACCGTCAATGAAAACGCGGATCCAGACGTCACGCGCGATATACTTGCCGGTCTGGAACGCTTTGTGCCGCGCAACGGGGATTACCGCCATGCGGAGGGAAATTCCGCCGCGCACATCAAGGCAAGCCTCTTCGGGCCGTCATTGCAGATCATGATCGAAGACGCGCGCCTTGTTTTGGGAACCTGGCAGGGCGTGTATTTCTGCGAGTTTGACGGTCCGCGCCGGAGACGCCTCCAGGTGCGTATCGTACCGCTGCCGGAATAGAGCAAAATCATAATAGAAATATTTATAAATAGTTGTTCCTATATGGATATATATGGAAAGCGTATTCCTCGGCGAAGGCATATGGCAAAATACTGTGATTTATGGCTTGACGCTTTTGAGGCTTTTTGATATTCTTGTTTCGGGAGAAATACCGAGGGAATCCCGGGAACAGACCATGTTCCGGAGAGCGCCCCAGCCTATGCGGCTGTATTTCCCGTAATGTTTGCAATCCACAGTCCGGTTATCATGCAGCCGGGCTTCATAAATTTCACTCGCAGGATGCGAGTGCCCTGCGTGGCACTTGGCGAAGTACCCTGGGGGTAATGGTGCCGTATTTACGAGGGGCTACTTGCAGGAAGCTCCGGGTGCGCGGCTTTGCTATGGATATTGTCATGTACGTATGTAAATAATCACTAAAAGCGGCAAAGGGTGGGGGAGAGCATGCAGTACACGGGTACGCTTATTCAAAAGGTGATCAAGCGAAGCGGCGAAGCGGTCGCTTTTGACGCGCAAAAAATCACAAACGCGATTGCGAAAGCCGGGAAAGCGAGCGGGGAATTTGAACGCGAGACCGCCGAGGCGCTCACGCAGCAGGTGGCCGCCATGCTGGAAGAAATATGCGATGAGAGCGGCGTGATTCCCGACATTGAAAGCATCCAGGACATAGTTGAACAGGTTCTCTTCGCGTCCAGATACAAAAAAACCGCGCGCGCGTACATCATCTACCGCGATCAACATGCGCGGCTGCGCGAGTTTATGGCCGAGCGAACGGTGCATCTCGTTGACGCCTATCTTGAGCGCGAGGATTGGCAGGTCAACGAAAACAGCAATATGAGTTTTTCGCTGCAGGGACTGAACAACTATATATCATCCGAAATCAGCAAAACCTACTGGCTGCATAATATCTATCCCGAAGAGCTTCGCCACGCGCACACAGACGGCGATCTGCATCTGCATGATCTCGGCTCGCTCTCTGCGTATTGCGTGGGGTGGGATCTCTACGATCTTTTGCGCAAGGGCTTTCGCGGCGTCGCCGGCAAGGTGGAAGCGGGTCCCGCAAAGCATTTCCGGAGCGCCCTCGGGCAGATCGTCAATTTTTTCTATACCTTACAGGGCGAGGCGGCAGGCGCGCAGGCCTTCGCCAATTTTGATACTTTGCTCGCCCCCTTCATCCGCAGCGACAAACTCAGCTATACCGAGGTGCGGCAGGCGATGCAGGAATTTATGTTTAACGTGAATGTTCCGACGCGCGTGGGTTTCCAGACGCCGTTTACAAATATTACGCTCGATCTGACCGTACCGTCGTACTATAAGGATCAGCCGGTGCTGATAGGCGGCAAACCCACAAGCAGCACATACAGCGAATTTCAAAACGAAATGGATATGCTCAACACCGCCTTTCTCGAGGTAATGGCCGGAGGGGACGCGCGCGGGCGGGTATTCACCTTCCCGATTCCCACCTATAACATCAGCGAGGATTTTGACTGGAATAATCCGCATATCGAAAAGCTCTGGGAGGTTACAGCGAAATACGGCATCCCCTATTTTGCGAATTTCGTCAACTCCGACATGAAGCCGGAAGACGCGCGCTCGATGTGCTGCCGTCTTCGGATCGACAACAGGGAACTCAACCGCCGCGGCGGCGGACTCTTCGGCGCGTCTCCGCTCACCGGATCAATCGGCGTTGTTACCATCAATCTCCCGCGAATAGGCTATCTTGCCGAAAACGAAGAGGATTTTATAAGCCGCCTCGACCGCCTGATGTGTCTTGCCGCCGAAAGCCTGGATATCAAGCGCAAGGTACTGGAAAAATTTACCGATAACCGCCTTTATCCCTATATGCAGTATTATCTGCGCGACGTCAAAAAACGCTTCGGCAAATACTGGCAAAACCATTTCTCAACGATTGGCATCATCGGGATGAACGAGGCCTGCCTTAATCTGCTCGGCTGCGACATCACCACCCCCGGGGGGAATGCTTTCGCGCTGCGCGTGATGGATTATATGCGCGCCCGCCTCGTTGATTTTCAAAAGGAAAGCGGCAATATTTTCAATCTCGAGGCGACCCCTGCCGAGGGAACCAGTTACCGGCTTGCGCTTTTGGATCAGAAAAAATATCCCGACCTTGTCCATGCCTCCCGCGAGGAAGTTTCGCCCTTCTATACAAATTCAAGCCAGCCGCCGGTTAATTACACGGATGATCTCTTTGACCTGCTCGATATGCAGGATGAACTCCAGAAGCGCTATACGGGGGGTACGGTGGTGCACCTCTTCGCCGGAGAGCGCCTCTCCGATCCGAAAGCCGTGCGCGAGTTGGTGCGCACAGTCTGCGCGCGCTATCACCTTCCGTATTTTTCCATCACCCCCACCTTCAGTATCTGCCCGCAGCACGGCTATATCGACGGCGAACACGCCGAGTGTCCCGAATGCCATAGCGACTGCGAGATCTATTCGCGAGTGGTGGGCTATCTCCGGCCGGTCAAACAATGGAACAACGGAAAACAGAGTGAATTTACGCAGCGCAGGATGCTGCGGCTCGAAGCGGCGCGCCCCCAATAAACCATGCTGCTCGCGGGTTACGTCCCCAGTTCGCTGATCGATTTTCCGGGCCGCGTATCCGCCGTCGCTTTCAGCCAGGGATGCACCCTGCGCTGTCCCTGGTGCCATAACGCGCCGCTTGTACACACGGGCGAAGCGGCTGCCCACACGCAAACGCAGGACACAGGTGAACACGAAGAGCGTCTCCGGAATTTTTTTGCCTTTCTGGAACGCCGTCGGGGGCTGCTCGCGGGCGTGGTGATCTCCGGCGGAGAGCCCTGCATCCATGCCGATCTCGCGGAGTTCCTGGGCAGGATCCGATCAATGGGCTTTTTGACCAAGCTGGATACCAATGGGACGCGCCCCCAAATGCTCGCCTCCCTGCTGGAGGCGAAACTCGTGGATCTGGCCGCGATGGATATCAAGGGGCCGCGCGACCGCTATGCCGAATTGTGCGGCGTGGCGGAATCAGCGCTCCCCTGGGATGCGATTCGCGAGAGCATCCGCATTCTTGCCGGGCGGCAAGAGCCGCATCTCTTCCGCACAACCTGCATGGAGCCGCAATTCGATACCGAGGCCGTTATGCGTATGCGGGAGCTTGTCCCCAAAGGGATACCGTGGCATTTGCAGCCGTATAAAGAGGGTTCCGCCGCTCTGGATCCCGCGTTTACAGCGCGCGCGCCCGCCCCGCAAATCCTTGAGGATTGGCAGCGGCGCATAGACGAGCGAGGGTGATTGCGGGAGGAATGCCCGCGTGTAAAAGCGCGGAAAATTATGAAATACGCATAACAGATCGGAAAATTACTTGGACTAATTTTTTATTATAAGACTGGTATGGATCGTGAGAATTGCGAATCATATGCAATAGAGAGGTAAATTACATTATCTGATTTTTCTCGTATATAGCGTATAACAGCGCTCAATAGAGCTGAGAATTGCGGATCGTCTGTAGCGGCGCGGCAAATTACCTTATCTGATTTTCCAAACTATCCCTTTTACGCCCGCGCCGCGAGGCGCTCCTCGACCAGCTCGCAGAGAATATGCCCGATCAGTACATGGCATTCCTGGATACGCGGCGTAACAGTGGAAGGAACGGAAATTATAATATCCGCGCGCGCCGATACGCCGCCCGCATCACCCGCTCCGATCAAAGCGATGCGCCGTATACCCAGTCTGTCCGCCTCCTCGAGCGCGAGAATGATATTGCGCGACTTCCCGGAGGTGGAGATGCCCACCAGTACGTCCCCCCTGCGTCCTTTGGCCTGCACCAGCCGCGCGTACGCGCCCTCGTAGGCGTGATCATTCGCGAAGGCCGTGATAAAGCTCGTATTCACGTGCAAGGCCTCCGCGTCGAGCGCCTGCCGCTCAAGATAAAATTTTCCGGCGAGTTCCGCCGCGAAATGCTGCGCGTCGGCGGCGCTCCCCCCGTTCCCGCAAAAGAGCGCCCTGCCACCCTCACGAAAAGCCTGGGTGAGCATATCCGCCGCCCGCGCGACGCCCGTAAGCGTTGCCTCATCGTTCAGGAGAGCATCGGTAAGCGCTGCGGATTCCCGCATGATCGCCTGAATTTTATCCTCTGTTCGCATAAGTTAAGCATCCGCAATATATATTTACATAAGCTAATTTTCCGCAGCATCGCCGTTCATCGCCGCTTGATCGTTTACAGCAACTTAACCGTTTTCCGCAGCTTAATCGTTTAACTCCGCTTAATCGCTTGCTTCCATCCATTCCTCTGGCTTTGCAAAATTTATGTGCAATCATATATATTTACATAAGCTAATTTTCCGCAGCCCAGCCGTTCATTGCCGCTTGATCGTTTAACTCCACTCAGCCGTTTTCCGCCGCTTGATCGTTTAACTCCGCTTCCCCGCCAAATTTGCGCGCTATCGTTTGCAACAGATCCGCTATCCCGCCCTTTTGCTCATGGGCATACGGGAACTCGTCCGAAAACAAAAACGTCTCCAGATACGGTAGCGCGATGCGGTCGCTTTCGCTGTCGCCCGCCATAAGGGAACGCGCGAGATCCAGATGCAGCGCCTCCGCCGCAAGCAAAAGCATACCGGGGCTGGGTTTGCGCCGCAGGCTCCCCCGCGAAAGCTCGGGAATCTCCCCATCCTCGTGATACGGGCAGTACCATACCCCATCAACCGCAAGTCCAATCTCCTGCATATGCGCGCACACCCGCGCGTTGACCGCTTCCGCCTCTTCCCGCGTCACCAATCCTTTGGCTATACCCGCCTGATTGGAAACGATAACGATGGCGGCACCTTTGCGCAGGTAATCGCAGTCCGCAAGCGCCTCGAGCAGCGCATCGTTATACACAAGGGTTTCGGGATCGTTGATGTACCCGGTATCCTCAAGCAGCACCCCGTCGCGATCCAGAAACAACGCCGGAAGCGGCGCATCCTCGCTGATTTTCGCCGGATCATGGTTCCACATCGGTATGGGAAATCCATGGAGCTTACCGACATCGAACACCTGCCTGAAATATTCCGTATCCAAATTTGCCTGCGGAACATTCTCCAGAAAAAACGCGCGCGTCCCCGCGCAGAGCCCGCCATAGACATACCGCTCCTCCGAACAATTCTCCCGCATCATAAATTCGATTACGGAGGAACCCCAAAACACATAGCGCGTGTCCGGCGTTTTCTCTTCGCTGTACCGCAGTGCCAGAAGCAATCCATCGGCGCACCGCGCGCACTGCTCAAAAAAACAGGAGAGTTCCATTCCAAAAGGGAAACCCGCCTGTATCATCACGCAATGCGCGGATTCGGCGTCCTCAAGCGCCGCCGCAAAGGCGTCTTTGCCGATGTACGCGCGCAGGGCGAGTTTCTGCCCGAGTTTTTCAGTTACGTCCGTATCCGCATCCCGCGCGTCAATCAGCACCGCTTCCCGGCAGCCCTGCCCTCTAAGCCATTCGATTTGCCGCGAAAGCGCGGAGGCGCAATCCTCTTCCGCGCGTATCCTGGAATATAATTCGTCAAGCAAAATATAGACTGTTGTATCCATATTTCTCCTTTCGGAATGGACGCCTGGCTGGACGTCTTTCTGTACACATTGATCGATTCCCAGAGTACTGCCGACTTACGGGCGCAATCTATATGAAATATAGCTCTTTCAGGGAATCTTTTTCAAAAGTATCAGGGATATATCCTGGGCATAAAATGAATTTCGTTTTTTGCTGCGCTGAATAAAGAGCGTTATTTGCCAAAAGAGAATCGCACTTTCAGCAGGACGAAATAATCGCAAAGATGATGACCACTGCTATGACCCCTAACAACAAGACCAGATCCCAGCCCCCTGCATCTTTTATATCCCAATCCAATCCTGGTTCTCTTACATCCCAGCTATACCCGCAGCTATTACACACAGCGTACTTGTGGTTCCTGACCGTTTCTTTTCTTTTCCGTACCAACATCCAGAGCAGCCACAGACCGCCCGTGAGCAGAATCCAAAACAGATTCCAAAGGCAAGAACGATGTTGCGACTGGACAAATGTATTGACGCCCACGTTCACCCTGTCGCTGTTACACTTTGGACATTTCATACCATACATCTGCTGAGTAATTCCTCGCGATTCCGAAAGCCGGTGTGCCGGAGGCATACCGCCAAGCATGGATCCGCAGTGTTTGCACTTAATAGCTCCATCAGCTATTTCTTCTTTGCAAAATGGACAAAACATCTGCTGAGTAATTCCGCGTGACTCCGGAAGCCGGTATACCGGAAGCATCTCGTTCTGCTGAATAATTTTGTGCGATTCCGGAAGCATATAAGCCTGTGGAATCTCGTCAAGCATAACCCCGCAGCGTTTACACAGAATAGCTCCATCGTCGATTTCTTCGTTGCAAAATGGACAAAACTTCTGCTGCGTAACTTCGCGCGATTCCGAAAGATTGTTCTTTCCCCTCTGGATTTTTGCGGTTTCCGTTTTGTCCCCCACAAAATTGTTCTGAATGAGTTGCCGCAGTTCCTTTTCGTCATTCTCAAACTGGTTTGCGGGAGATATGCAAGCCTGCGGCATCTCGCCAAGCATGGATCCACAGTGTTTACACTTAATAGCTCCATCAGCTATCAAGAAAAATTGGAAAAAGAATATCCTGGCAGAAATGGAAACCGTGATCCAAAAGCATATAGACAAAGAAAATTAAGGATGTCGCTTTTACGAGAGCCGAGGCGGGTGAAATCCTTCCCGCCCGAAGCTCCAGAAGGAGAATATGCTTTACAATTTTTTAATCAGCAACCTGTTATATATTTTTTTCCCGCCGATTATTGTACAGCATTTATAACCAATCCATCGCGCGGAATTCGCAATTCCCAAAATTTCAAATTGTTCCGGATTATATTTATCTGCAAATGTAATGGGAACGCCCATGACCCCATCGTAATCTACAGGTATATCTTTGTAAGTGGATACTTCGATCACATCACAATTATCATATTTTGGATATTCTCCGGGATTATATTTTTTATACAATACCAGCTTTTCGTGCCTTTTGGCATGATCCAGATTTGTGAACCACATAATACTGCCTTTACTGAAATACCGGATACCATTTTCAACTTTTTTTCTTGATTCCGTTTGTATTTCATAATGCGGAGGAACCTGAAACCACTTTGTACCGCCGTTATCGACTCCCGGCCAGATTTTATTTTCTTTAATGAGCAAAAAAGTTTCTTTATATGAAAGCGCGTTTACGTCGCCAATTATAATAAACTTCTTTTTATGCTCAATGAGCTGCGCGACATATTCCCGGAATAATGAAAATGGCGGGTTTGTCACCACAATATCAGATCGCTGCAACAGCTCTATACATTCCGGCGAACGAAAATCGCCGCTCATGGATCGCGTGGGCTCGTTCGTGAATAAAACGCCCTGTTCACCCTGCTCAAAATTCTGCTTCAGCGGCTTTTTCCTGCTTTTGATAATCGCCTTCTGCACTACTGCCTGCTTATCACCCCGCGCGTCGATACCGCCTTCGTATTCCAGCATATAGCTGGGCTTGTCCAGCTCAAAATGGGTGGTGATGAGCTTTTTCAAACCAAGCCGCTCAAAGTTGACGATAAAATAATACCAGAAATTGGAAGTTTCGGGATCGTCGCAGTTACAAAATACCACCTTGCCCTTAAAATGCTTTGTATAATGCCCAAGTTCCTTTTCAATATCAGAAAGCTGCGTGTAAAATTCGTCGACTTTTTGCCGCCTTGCGTTGGATAAACTCATATTTGCCATGATATACGTGCTTCTCCCTGTACATTGCGCTCGCCGCTATTGGTGGAGTATAGCATCCTACTCCGGCGGCGAGTACCCCCAAAAAAGAAGTGCTCAGCCCGTATTCCCCGCCCGCTCATTTTTCCCTATCTTTCGGGTGCCAAGGGCAAACCATTTCCGGAGGAGTTATGGCAAGGATCGTACTCATTATTGCGCAGGAAGGTTTTCGGGATGAGGAGTACGCCGTCCCCAGGCGCATTCTGGCCGATGCGGGGCATGAGGTACGCACTGCGTCGCGCGCGCGGGGGGTAGCAATGGGCAAGCTCGGTATGCGCACCGAGGCGGAATTTGCGCTGGACGAACTCAAGGCGGCGGATTTTGGCGCGATTATATGCGTGGGCGGACCCGGTTCCACGCAGTTTTGGGACGACGCGCCGCTGCATACGCTGCTTTGCGAAGGCCTGGCGCAGGGGAAGATCATTGGCGGTATTTGCAGCGCGGCGGTCACGCTTGCGCGCGCGGGCGTACTCCAGGGCAAACGCGCGACGGTTTTTCCGGGCGACGCGGACGAATTCAAACCGTATGTCGGGCAGTACACCGCCGGAACCTGCGAACGCGATGGTCTGTGTGTTACCGCAAACGGTCCTGCCGCTGCGGAGGAATTCGGCAACACGATTCGGGATGCGTTACAGCGTACATAGCCGCCGGTAAGCAGTGGAACTTCGTCTTCCTCCCAGGTAAAGCGCCTGTCTGGGGAGGGATCGGAATACAGCCTTCCGCGCAAAAAATTTTACGGCTGAACGCACATTCTCATGTTTCAAATGCCCCCTCGCCAAAATCGCCATTACCCATTTATGCCCTGTGGGTACAGGGCATAAGCCGTTCCCGAAGCACGTACTCCTACTTCGGAAGCGCTCGGGACACAACTTCCTGTTGTAGGAGGTGCTTCCCGTCCGGGGAAGCAGGCGCAGCCCCCTCGCGCTGACCTTCCGCGAATAAAAACACAACGCTCTGCGTCCATGTACTTGACTACTCGTCCTTAACCAGAATGAATTCCACCCGCCGGTTGCGGGCGCGGCCTTCCTCCGTGGCATTGGACGCGACCGGCACAGATAAGCCAAGACCCTTTGCGATCATCCGCTTGTCCTCAATACCGCGCCGCAGAAGATAGCGGAGTACGGTACGCGCGCGTCTCGTGGAAAGCATCAGGTTGTATTCCTCGCCGCCGATGCTGTCGCTGTGGCCTTCGATGATGATTTTGTAGTCGCCGTAGCGCTTCAAAACTTCGGCGACGCGGTTTAATACAGGGCTCTCTTCCCGTTCAAGCTCCCATTGGTTATACGCAAATTCGATGTTCGTCAGCAGGATCTTTAACCCTCGCGGCGTACGGATGACCAGGATATCTATATCGACGGACACGATGTTCGATGTACCCGCATTGCCGATGATATCTCCTGCCTTCGCCTCAAGGGTATACGTAGCGGCGCTTTCGACCAATTCCCCGGAGTCGCCCTTGCCGTCCCATTGAATGGAAATGGTTTTTGTTTTTGGACTTTCGCCGGAGAATGATTTGAAGATCTGACCGCTGTTTTTGATATCGATCCGCCAGTTGGAAATGACTTCGGCTTCCGCAAAATCGAGACTGATCCGAAGCCGCTTATTGTCCCCGCTGTCGTCCGGCGCGTAGAGCCTGGGCTGGGCGTCGAGCTTCAGGAGAGGTGCCTGGGTTAATATCCGGATTGGCTGCGTTTTGGTGCGCGGCGAATCACCATCCATGTATTCCGCCTGAAGGGTGTAATTGTATATCCCGTCGGGAAGGATGGCACCCTCCGCATTGCGGCCATCCCAGGCGATCTCGCGCGGCGGAGCGCTCTTGCTCTCAAAGCTCCTCTGTACCGAGCCTTCGCGGTCGGTAACTGTCAGCTTCCAGTTCTCGAGGAGATCGCGCGTTTCGAGTTCCGGACTGAAACGAACGCTGCCAAAGCCCGAATCGCTGCCGGGCGCAAAGATCTCCGCAGAGGCGCTCACCTTGATCGCGCGTACGCGCGTGGAAAGGACAATGCCGCCGGATTTGCGGGAAACGCTGTTGCCTGCGGGCTCTCTCCCCTCCAGCCTGTATTCGTAATTGCCGTCTGCGGCTGTCCTGCCGTTATCATCCTTGCCGTCCCAGGTGAACCGCGAAGGCGCGTTCTCTCCCCAGGAGAAGGTGCGCACGACTTTGCCGTTCGTGTCGGTTATATATCCCGTCCAGCGCGTATCCCGCCCGGTGAGCGTCTGCTCAATCGTAAGGAGATCCCTGCCTTTGCCCCTGTTCGGCGAGAAGAGCGAGAGCTTGATATCAACCTCCGCTTGGGGCTGCGCCGTTCTGATTTCAACGGGTTTGATTTGCGAAACCCCCTCGTTGCCGCGCGCGTCCTGTACCTTGAGCTGGTACAGATATGTGCCGTCACCGAGAATTTTACCTGCGTCGTCGCGCCCGTCCCACTCCCAGGATGACGGCACCGAGACGTTCCTCCGCGATGAAAAGAGGATGGTAAAGAATTTTCCCGGGGTAAGGCGCTGCCCTGTTTCGTCTTTGTTGCCGATCTGGCGCACCACGCGGTTATTGGCGTCCCTGATGGTGACTTGCCAGCCCGCGATCTCCTGTTTGGCGTCCGCAAGCAAATCAAAGGTGGTGGTATCCTGTATGCCGTCATCGTTCGGCGAGAAATACCGGTAACGGCTCTTGATATCCGGCGCGGGCGGCACATAGTCGCGCGAACCGAATATGAGGTTCATGGTCAGAAAGTGTCCAACCTCGCGGGTTCCGTTATAAGAAAACGGAACCATCGCCCAGGAAAGATCAAAGCCGAAAGCGGGAAAGACGCTGCGCAGATCCAGTCCGAGACCCAGCGAGAAAGGACCGAGACCGCTGTTCCCGAGCATGAGACCGAGATGCAGGCGCGCGATACCGAATGCGCTGCCGCTGATACCTCCGGAATAGCGCACCGAGGCGTCGTCAAAGGAAAACCCGAGCGCGTGATTTGTCTCGAGCCTGAATATCTTGTCCTTGAAAAAAGTAAATTCAAAACCGGCCAGCGCCTGCGGATCGGGATATTGCTTCCAGTTTTCCCAGGTGATATTCAGTCCGATGTTGTTGAGTGAAAACGAAAAAATCCGGTCAAAAAATCCGAAGCCCTCCTCGCGCTGCGAAGCCGCGATCTCCTGTACGGTTCCGTTTTGAAGAATGATAAAACCAAGATCGATCCCGGTACCCAGATGCGCTTTGGCTTCTCCCGAAGAATCGGGATGGCTGTTCGCGAAAAACAGACCCGCTCCTAATCCGAAGTGAAAATTGGGCGTGATGAGCTTCGATAGATTTCCTCTGGCCGCAACGCCCGCGCCTGCGTTCCGGTTGGTGACGGTGCCGGTATTTCTGACAAGCAGATTAAACGTCAGTACGCCGAAGTCTTCCGGGAGGGAGAGGCCAATATCCGCCAGGGAATCGGGCGTCCCGAGCGCCCCGTATCCCAGCCCGATCAGCAGATTCTCGGAGAGGGCAAGCGCGGCGGGGTTGCGGATAACGTCAAATACGCTTCCGCGTCCCGAACCGCCCTCTCCGCCCAGCGCGAGATTTGCCGCGCCGCTGCCGGTGTAGAACCACTGGGAGCCGGGCAGTCTGGGATCTGCCGCATCCGCCATACAGGGCAGGGAGAGCGCGATGACTGCGAAAGTGAGTATGCGCAAGCGAAAAAGCAATTTCCCACGGAGGAAATTTTCGGTTCTGCGCGGGATTGTATCCGAAATCAATTGTCCAGATCCTGATGAAAATAGCGTTCAATGTCCCTTCGCTTGGGATTCAGGCTGATCTGCGAACGCGCAAGCCGATCCAGCGCTTCGAGCTGATCTTTTAAGATATTTTTTGCCAGATCATTTTCCTGAATGGTCTTTTGTTCCATAACAGCCTTGTAAATCCCGATGGCTTTCAGATAATTCCGTTGCGTTTCCGCGCCCTTTGCGCTGTTCAGCATATGCCGGAAGTGCAGGAGGGGCGAGGCAATGGGAAGCATATCCCAGTTGTACGGAGCGAGGTTGGGACTCTCGCGAAGGATGAGGTCTTCCTCTGTTTTGAATTTCTGCTCTTCCTTTTGATCCATGGCAATGGTCATGACGGGCGCGCCGCCATATCCGGGCATACCCGCCTGTGGATATGGCGGCATTTGCCCCGCGCCATGCGTGAACGGAGAGGATGGCGGCGGATGACCCCCGCCCATCATCGGAGGCGGCTGCATGGCTGCACTTCCGGGAGTTTGTCCTTCGGTTTGCTGTTTTGCCGTCATCTGCGAAGAGGGCGGGGATGGAGGCTGCTGCGGTGGTTTTGGTGAAGCGCTTTCGGCGCCGCCTGCGGCATTGCTCCAGGCCTCTTCCAGAAATTCCGTGAGATCATCGAGACCGTCTGCGCCGCCTCCTCCTTTGCCGCCTCCTCCTTTGCCGCCTCCGCCTGCGCCGCCTCCGCCTGCGCCATCTCCGCCCGCGCCGTCTCCGCCTCCGCCGTCTCCGCCTCCGCCTTCACCGCCTGCGCCGCCTCCGCCTTCACCGCCTTCCCCCTCGGAATCTTGATTTCCAAGCTGTTCCTGGAACAGGCGATCGAGTTTCGGCGTGGAGGCAAGCTGGATGTTCACATTTTCGATATTGTGAATGACCGTCGAGGCGTCATGGCTGCGCGAGCGATACTCGTTTGCGAGATCCTCCGACTGGGACAGCAGATCCTGGAATTCGCTCATCTTTCGCGAATCCAGAATGGGCTGGTTGGCGTTGAGATCCAATTGACTCAGGGCTTCCTGCAGATCCACAAGCGCTTTACGGATAAAGAGGCGCGACTTGACCTGCTTTTCAGAGATACCATGGATCATGTTCTTATAATACTGCTCCACCTCGGAGAGCTTGCCCTCAAGCTTATCCTGGTTACTGCGCATACGATCAAGGATCTGCTCCCCGCGCTCATCGCGTTCGTGGAGTTCTTTTGTGACCATGTCGCGGATCTCGCCGACGGAATGGCTGATGTTGTCCTTGTATTCGTCAACGGCGAGTTTGAGCTGTTCCAGGCGGAAACCATGTGTGGAGGAACGCTCAGTATTCAGCGAGAGCTTCTCATCCCGCGCCTGGACTTCTTTTTCAAGCTTTCGCACCTTTGCCATGAGTTCGTTGATGCGCTTGAGTTTTTTCTCGTTGTCTTCGGAGAGCAGGCTTATCTGATTTTCGTTGATCTTGTCATTCTGCGCAGCCGACTCCTTCAGGGTACTGATGATTTTGTCTTTTTCCCTGATGATGTCCAGCATTGCGCTCGAGTCGCTGCCTGCTTCCTCTTCGATAAAATCATTATCTTCCGGCATGGGGTACCTTTATCCTGCAAGAATTGCGTCCCTGAAGCAAACCTCCGGCAAAAGCGGCTGTCTGCACTCCGGAACTTTCCACATCAAATATCGGCAGAAGTATACCATGAAAAAACGCTTTCATTCCAGAGCGCTCTGTTTGCGTATCTTAAAGGGAATGGTTCACCAGTAATCTGCCCGGGAGACGGATTCATGTCTGTGCTTCGTTCGATCATCCATGCCTTTTGCGAAGCGCCCGTTTTATGTCTAGCTTTATTTGCCCTTATTCCGCTCGGATTTTTGCTGCATATTCTGGCCGCCTGCATTCCCGCGATCCTGTTTGTTCTGGCGCTCTTTTTTTTCCGCGATCCCGAACGCGCGACGCCCCGGGACGATGCTGTTCTGTATGCGAGCGCGGACGGAAAGGTACTGCGTATGGAGGAAGCGGAGTATGCGGGCATATCCGGAGGGAAGGGCTGGCGTGTGCTTATTTTTATGTCGCCGCTTAACGTGCATCGGAACAGAGCGCCGATGCACGGGCGGGTTCAGGAAGTCCGGTATAAAAAAGGTGAATTTTTGCCCGCCTTTCGGGAGGGAATGCACCTTGTGAATGAGCGGGCAAGCGTGGTATTTCAAAGCCCGGATGACGCCTCCCGCCGTGTTGTGGTGACGCAGATCGCGGGAATTCTGGCACGGCGAATCGTCTGCCGCGCCGAGGTCGGCGTGGAATATGCGCAGGGCGAACAATTTGGTCTCATACGGTTTGGTTCCGCGAATGAAATGATTTTTGATTCCGAATGGCAGCCTTTGGTTCAGGAAGGGACCCGCGTTCGCGCGGGAGTAACGGTTATAGCGAGGAGAAAAGCATGAGCCTGACCTGGATTCCAAACTCTTTCACATTGGGCAATCTCTTCTTTGGTTTTGTCGCCATGCTGGCCGCGCTTCGCGGGCGGTTTGATCTTGCCTCTCTCTTTATTTTCGCCTGTATGCTCCTGGATATGTTTGACGGCAGGATCTCGCGCGCGATCAAGGGAGAGAATCCCATTGGGAAGGAACTCGATTCCCTCGCGGATATGCTCTCTTTCGGGGTCGCCCCCGGGGTCATTTTTTACGCCGCTTTTTTGGGCAACAATCCCATATACTCCGATATTGCGCCGCTTGTGACCGGGGGCGATCTCTTGCAGCTTACCGAATATAATTCGACGCATATCCTCTTTGGGGCACTTGCCTTTCTCTTTCCCTTTGCGGCGGCTCTTCGTCTTGCGCGGTTCAACCTGGGCGGGAGCGATGCGGCGTATAGCGGCTGCCCCTCAACGACTGCGGGCGGACTTGTGGTTGTGCTGACCTGTTTTTCCAAGATACCGCATATGTTTTTTATGGAAGACTATAACTTCGAGATACCGAGCGTTCTTCTGATCATTCTTTTTGTGTGTATTGCTTTTCTGATGCTTGTCCATATACCCTTTTCAAAACCGCAAAAATCGCTGTTTCGCAAGTCAAGCTTGTCACAACCCCTGTTTTTGGTGTACAATCTGATGATAATTGCTGCGCTGATATTGTTTTTTAAGCATTTTTTGCTTCTGGTCGGGATTATGTATGTGATCTGGTCGCTTGTACGGGGAATTCAGTCCGCGAAGGCTTCCATACAGGCACGTAAATGAGGCGGGGTCATGGATTCACCACAATTGGCCGGGATCATCAGAAAAGCGGCGAGCGAATCCGGTCGTTCTCCGATTGTAGCATTTGTTGATAAAAGCGGCTTGCCGCAGCTTGCGGTTTTGCCCTTTGCGCATATGAATCGTAATTGCACACTGGTTTTGCTTATGCCCGAGGCGCATCCGGCTACAGCGGTATTGCGCGCGCAGCCCTGGGTTGAGATCCATTTTGCCTCTGTCAAGCGGGATTGTTTCGCGCGTTTTGGAGGCAGAGCATTCATAAAGCAAATGGATGGTACGCTGGACAAGCTCATCGAGGGGTATCCCTGGCTGGGATCCTGGTTTCAGGACGCCAGAAGGCAGGATTATGTGCTGATGCAGCTCCATACCCAGATCATCGCAATGGAGATGCTGGAAGGCGATTCCCCCTGGTATCAAACCTCGTATTATCGTGTTCAAAACGGAGAAGTCGTTCCGATCAACGCCGCGAGTACCGAGGCAATGCAGGAGATGGAAGCGGGGCAGCTTGAGACCGTACGCCGTATCATCACGCAAAACCGAAGCGAAATGATCCAATGCGTCGCGAAAAATAATTTCAGGGGTTTTGCGAATCATGTCTCGGAGAGCTTTAATCCGCCCGAGGGCATAACCGTGGACGACTGGATCAATGCGCAATGGAAACTCTATAAGTCCATCAAACCGGGCAAGACGTCGTATAACTGGGGGCTGAACGGTTTTACGCACAAGCGTGACGGCAGTGTGGAATGCCGCTTCTTTCTGGAGATAACCGAAGGCACCGAAAAAAGGGCAAGTCAGCATCAGGAAATCTGGCTGCTTGAAGATACGGGATGGAAGCTGATTCGGGTTATCTGAGATGGAAAACAGGATTATCGCTTCGCCGACGGACGCGAAAGCGCGGCTCGAAAAATACAGCTCCGCCTATACCCTCTCCGATATGGAAGTATTCATCTTCCCCCAATTGCTTTACGCCCTCGTACTCGCGAATATCATGAGCCCGAGGCTCTGGGCATGGCGGGATCTGCCGTGGTTCTCCGGCATGGAAGAGTTTTCTCCCGAGAAGCGCGCCATGCGCCTGAAGCAATACATCATGGATCACTACACATTTAATCTCGATCTGGAAACCTGGGGGCTTACCACAAAAGAGAAAGAACTCGCGCGCTTCAGTGATTTCGTGGATCCCGATTCCCTGCGCGAGAGCAATGCTCTTTTTGGGTACGAGGGAGATAAATACTATTTCTCGATTGATATCCGCCGCCACTTTGGGCTGGACAAATACACGAACGATATTATTCCCTATTGGAAAACTGAAACCCTGGAGGCCATGGACGCCTTTGCCCATAAGCCGGGCTGGCAGACCGGCGGCGGGGAATGTGTTTCGCTTGCGTGCCTGTATGCTGCGGCGCTTTTTGTGGTTGCGCGAATTCCGCTTGAAGACATATTCATTTATACAACGCCGCTCCACTCCCAGAATTTCATCGTGATCGGCGAAGGGGTATTGACCAACAACCGCCGCATAGTTACGAAGGCGATGTTTTTTAATGGAAGCGAGATCTCGCAAAAGGCAAGGCGCGCGCTCGAGAATGAACGGATTATCGTGGCGGCACACGCAAGCGGGTATATCCACTATTTCTACGACGGGATGAGCATTGATCCCGCGCAGTATATGCGGTTTTGCGGGAATCTCCGATCCTATCTGACCACGCAATTAACCCCGGAACTCTTTGGGAATTTCATTCGCTGTCATCTGGATTTTCAGCGCTGCTTTTGCTACCGGTATCACGCCGAGGGTGGGCGGGAACTCTACATCGAATGTGAAAAGGCTCTGCGCTATGAAGAGTCCACGAAGCTGCGGGTGAGCGACGCCTCGCGCAAGAAGCTCTTTGGGATGATCGACCGCGATGAGTATTATCCGCATCCCATCCCCGGGCGGCTGATAGTGAATGATATAGAAGATTTTTTGCGCGGCGGAGGAGGCAAGCAGGGCGATATCTGCGCGCGGCTCCACGCGGAATTTTGTTCCTCGTGCCAGGATACCTGCTCCATCGTGCAGGCTCTTCGCGAATTTGCGCATATCGCGCCCCGCCTGCCCGGGATCGCGGGCAAGACCAGGCTCGCCGAGCCTCCCATTGTACTGACGGGCGATATGGATCGCATTGCGATCATCCGCGCGCTTGAAACCGGGCGTACGCAAAACGAAACTATCGATCTCGCCTTTCACGCGGCGCGGCTTCCGGGGGATTGGTTTGCGCCCTATTGGCTTGCCGCCTGTACGCGAAATCCGATATGCGTGAGTCTGGCCGCGCGCTATTCCTGCCTGGACGAGGTGTACGTCGCCTTGCAGTCTTTTCCGAATGAATCCATTTATGACGAGGCGCGGCTCGCGCAGCCGGATGAGGTTTGGAATTACGCGCGCGGCGACGGCTTTGAAAAGGCAGTCTCCTTTGCTGCGATTGCGCTCGCGCGCGGGCAGGCGGATATGCGGCTTGCGAAACGGGGCGGTGAGGTTACTGTCATTTGCGCGGGCGCGGAGTGGAAATTTGCAAGTACGAAAGATATTGGTGAAATAACCTGGAGTTCCTGAGATTGCAGTTCCGCGCCGATCGCGCCATCCAGGCGCGTACCCTTGCCCCCACAGGGGGTAAAGGCATAAACGCGGAGTGAAAACATCCTTGTTTTCGAGCGCCGCAAGTAACGCGCCGCATATTGCGCCATCGCGGTTTTGTTTTCCATTGCGCCAGCGTCCCTTACTTGTACATAACGGCGGGGGAAGCCAAAAAGGATGTACGGTGGGCGGGGCTACAAACGCAGTTCTTCTTTAAGCAATGCGATCTCTTCCATTATCGCGTCGATCTCTTCGCCGATGATTGTTCGAATCGCCGCATCTTCGGTTTGCAGGAGTTCGGCGCGCGCGGCGTCGAGGCTTGCCTGGGCGTCGATGAGGGTCTCTTTGAGTTCCTGTGTCGTATCCTGCGGAGCGGGTTTCTCTTTCATGGAATTATCCAAAAAGGAGTTTCCGGAAATACGCGATGGTTGGCAGCAGTCCTTCGTCAAGCGATACAATGGGTTCCCACCCCAGCTTGGACCGCGCGAGCGTGATATCGGGACGCCGCTGCACAGGGTCGTCGGCGGGAAGGGGATGAAAACTTAATCCGGAGCGGGAACCTGTCATGGCAATGATCTTCTCCGCGAGATCCCGGATAGTAAATTCAACGGGGTTACCGAGGTTCAGCGGCCCATGAAAATCCGCATTCTCCATCATGCGAACCATGCCTTCGACGAGATCGCTGATATATTGAAAAGAGCGTGTCTGGCTTCCGTCGCCGTAGATCGTGATCTCTTCATTTTTGAGCGCCTGGACGATGAAATTGGAAACCACGCGCCCGTCGTCGGCCTGCATATGGGGGCCGTAGGTGTTGAATATACGAATGATGCGCACATCCACCGCGCATTGGCGCATATAATCCATGCAGAGTGTTTCCGCGACCCTCTTTCCCTCGTCGTAGCAGGAGCGGATGCCAATGGGATTGACATTGCCCCAATAGTCTTCTGTTTGCGGATGTACGATGGGGTTGCCGTAGACTTCTGAGGTTGAGGCCTGCAGGATGCGCGCATGGCAGCGTTTCGCGAGTCCCAGCATATGCACCATTCCGACCGTGGAGCATTTGATGGTTTTTATGGGATTGAACTGATAATGGATTGGGCTTGCGGGGCAGGCGAGGTTATAGATCTGATCCACCTCGGCCTGGTAGGGCGAAACAATGTCGTGGCGCGCGAGTTCAAAATTCGGCGATTCGGCAAGACGGGCGACGTTTTTTTTGGTGCCCGTAAAGAAGTTATCGAGGCATATCACCTCATGCCCATCGGAGAGAAGGCGCGCGCATAAGTGGCTTCCGATAAATCCGGCACCGCCCGTAACCAGGATTCGCTTAGCCATTATGATCCTCCCGGCGATCCTGCGCGCCGAATATGGGCGAACCCACGGCGATCACCTGCATTCCCAGCGCTGCCAGAGTATGATACTGGCGCTCAAGCATCCGCCTCCCGTCCATGACCAGATAGGGTACCCGGCAAAATTCGGCTATGTATTCGCCGAGCGCGCGGAACTGCGGCCAATCCGTACAAATGAATAACGCCTCGCTTCCGGTGATTGCTTCTTCGGCGGAATTATGGTATGTGATGCGGGGATGTTCTGCGGCAGGAAAGACAGCTTGCGCGGTTTCCTGTGCAGCCGGATCGAATGCGCGGATCTCCCGCGCGCCGTCCTGAAGCAGGCGTTGTATGATCAGACTCGCGCCGGAATGCCGCATATCGTTTGTGTCCTGTTTGAAGGCAAGCCCCAAAACAGCCACGCGCTTTCCCGAAAAGGCATACCCCGCCTCGTTCGCGGCGCGCGCGTAAAAATGCTCCGCCTGATACCGATTCGCCGCAAGAGCAGAGCGTAAAAAATCCGCGTCCGCCCCGCGCGCTTCCATTTGGTGCGCCAGCGCCTCCGTGTCTTTGATGAGGCAGCTCCCTCCCGCGAAGAGGCTGTTATAAAATCCCCAGCGCCCGATGCGGCTGTCTCCCGTGATCCCGCGGCGCACATTTTCATAATTGAGGAAGGGAAAAATTTCACAGATACGCCCGACGGCGGAGAAGGTAAAAGAAAGACGCGCAAACAGAGCCGCGTTTGCGAGCAGCTTGACAGCGGCGGCTTCATAAGGGTTCATCTCAAGATATTGCACCGTAGAAGAATCGATGAAGCGCTGATACAGGCTGCGCATGGTTTCAAAATCCTGCGCGCTCTCCGCGCCGACAATGACGCGCTCGGGGTGGATCGAACCGTCAATCGCCTTGCCCTCCACCAAAAATTCGGGGTTGGAGGCGATGCCGAAATTTTTAACGCCGAGCGGATGCAGTATCCGCCTCGAAATATCAATCGCGTCAATCGGGACGGTGCTCTTGTTGACGATCAATACGCGCCGCTCCTGTTTTCCCGCGCTGCGCTTCGCGAGCAATCTTCCGATATCTTCCATACCGCGCATGAAATACGAGAGATCCACCGCGCCATCCGTTTGTTCGGGGGTAGGGAGGCATATAAATATGACATCGGCTTTCTCTATCCACCCGGCAAGCACGGCGGGATTGTCGCTGAAGGCAAGGCGTGATTGATGCTTGATGATGAGTTCCGCGAGACCCTGTTCATGGATGCAGCTTTCGATGCGCTCCGCATCCAGCGAGGAAAGACGCGCGATGCGCTCGCTGTCTATGTCAAAGGCGAGAACCTGATGACCCGAATCCGCCGTTACCGCAGCGGAGCAGGCACCAACGAAACCCGCGCCCATATAAATTGTGTGCATCTTTACCCTCCGGAATAAATCTATGCAAATTTTATTTGTTTTGTGGTATAACTTCCATTTGAGCGGGTTATGTTTAAGTCATATTATGGGACGAAGAGGATTGTATGAAAGAATATGTTCTTATTGTCGGCGGCGCGGGATATATCGGCAGCCATGTAACAAAATCCCTCGCAAAGGCAGGCGTACCCACGCTTGTTTTTGACAACCTCTCGTATGGGCACCGCGAATTTGTCCGCTGGTCGGATGATCTGCTCCTCGCCGATCTGCTTGACCGCGAAGCGCTGCGTCTTGTTTTTTTACGGTACCGCATTCGCGCGGTTATGCACTTCGCCGGTTTTATCAATGTTGGAGAATCGGTCACTGATCCCGAAAAATACTATCGGAATAACATCATAGGAACGCTCAATCTCCTGGAAGCGATGCGGGAGGCGGGTACGTGGGTGATCGTTTTTTCGTCTACCTGCGCCACCTACGGCGAACCGCTGGAAGTGCCGATTCCCGAGACGCATCCGCAAAATCCCATCAATTCCTACGGCGTGTCCAAGCTCGTTGTTGAGAAGGCTCTCGCCGATTATGGCAGCGCGTATGGGCTTGCCTGGTGCGCATTGCGCTATTTTAACGCCGCAGGAGCCGATCCGGACGCTGAGATCGGCGAATGGCATATACCGGAAACGCATCTGATTCCGCTCATTCTGGACGCAGCCCTGGGGCGGCGTCCGGATATTGCCGTTTTCGGAACGGACTATCCCACGAAAGACGGTACCTGTATCCGCGATTATATCCACGTAAACGATCTTGCGCAGGCGCACGTCCTAGCGCTCTCGTATCTGGACGCCGGGGGCGTGCCCCGCGCATTCAATCTTGGAAATGGCTGCGGACATTCCGTCCTGGAGGTTATCGAGGCCGCCAAAAAGGTGAGCGGGCGGGAGATAGCGGTTAAATACGGGGGGAGGCGCGCAGGCGATCCCCCCGCGCTTGTCGGAACCGCCGATCTCGCGCGGTCGGTGCTCGGGTGGAAGCCGAAACACAGCGATATAATGGATATTCTCGCGACTGCCTGGAATTGGCACCGGAAGCAATTTTCCGGTTGATTTTTGACTGGTTTTCGTCTGGTTTTTTCGATAAGTTAAATCGCAGTCATTTCAATGAAATTTTTTTAAGGAGGGGTAGTATGCGTTCTATGCGGTTGTTTGGCCTGATTGTTATTGCAGCGAGTCTGTTCTTCGCTTGCGGGAGATCTCCCGTGGAAGAAGAAGTGCCTTATATGATTTTTTCGAAAAACTCAACCTTATGTTTGGATGTACCCGGTGCGCAGACGGGCAGGGGGGTGCAGATCATACTTTGGAGGGCGAGCGATCCAGACAATCCCGCGCCTCATCATGTCTGGTATTTCCGTAAGGCTCCGGGGGGGTACAAGATATTCTCGCGGCATTCCAACCTTTGCCTCAATGTGTCCGGCGGATCCTATAACAACAATGGAGCAGTTATTCAATGGACGGATTCCGGGGAAGAAGCCGATAACGAGATTTGGGAAATCTCGGGGAAAGACGACGAGGGGTATACGATAACCTCAATACGCAGCGAAAAACGACTCAGCGCACAGGACCTGGATGCACATCACGGTGCCAAACTCGTACAGCATGAGTATGTAGATGCAGCGCGGGCGGATGCGCAAACCTGGATATTCAAAAAGCTGCAATAATTGAGGAGGAGTTTCATGCTCTCGGTTTCGCGCTTTTGGGCGGCGTGCTGCGTACCCTTGAGGCATCGTACGTCTCAAGGGTATCGTGTGCTTTTAGGGTGCATAGTTCTTGCTTTGCTTCTCATTTTTGCTCTTGTCTTTTCTGAATGGACGACTATTCGCGATGAACCGCAGATACGGTCAAGCCATTTGCTGCTTGAAGACGGTACGCGGCGCGATATCACTCTGCCGTTTTTTCAGAAGAGTCCGGTTCCCCATGCAGTGTACGAGTATGCTGTGGCGATTGAGTGGCACAAAGGAGCAGCAGCCCGTTTCCGGATTATTCCCGATGATTACCTTGAGAGTATTATTGTCAATGGGCAGCTTCTTCCCGGGGAACGGTATCCTGAGCCTGGGCGCAGTGATTACACATTTGGCCTTGTGGTGGATTTTAGTTCGTACCTCCATGATGGGGTAAACGAGCTTCTCTTCAGGATTACCGATACCGGCGGCGCGTATGGCATGAATCTTAAGGTTATTGAACTTGCGTATTCTCCTTTGCGGATTGCGGCTTTTACGATCTGTATCCTGCTCGTACTCGCGATTGTTTTTCTGATTTTGCGCTATTTTAAGAATGTGGATTGGGTCATCATCATTTTTGTCATGACAGCGCTTGTCTGGCAGCTTATTTCGCTGGCTGTACGCGCGTATTACGAGTTTGGCTTCGATCTCCACTATGGTGCCGGTATAGGGCATATCGAATATATTCAGTATATTGCGGAAAAGGGTTCTTTGCCTTCTCCTCAAGGGTGGATATCCTATCATCCGCCCCTGTATTATATCACCGCCGCCGGGGTATGGATTCTCGCAAAAGCTCTGCATCTTACCGATCCATTCAAGGCTCTCCAGATCCTTTCACTTGCGTATTATTGGATATTTCTGGTCTTCTCGCTGCGTCTTCTGAAACAGGCCATCAAACAGCCCTGGTTTTACAGGATTGCCGCAGCGCTTTTGATTTTCTGGCCCCAGGGTTTTCTGGCCGCGACGCGCATTGGAAATGACGTGCTTCTCTTCCCACTGTTTGTGATGACGCTCTTTTATGGACAAAGGTGGCTTTCGGGCGGGAAAAACCGCGACTTGCTTCTTGCTTCGATCTTTTGCGGTTTGGGTTTGTTCACCAAAATAAGCATCTTTCCTCTTGGGGTACTGCTCGGGTGTATTATACTCTGGCGCTTACTCCGCAAGCATACAACGCTCTCTCTGTGGTATGCGATTGCGGCCATTTTCATTCTTGCGGGAAGTTTTTTTCTCTCTGGATTGAATAAGTGGGTGTATACGATTAAAACCCATAATCCCCAATGGCTCACTTCTCCGTTCCATAATCATTGGAACGTACGGCTGAATTCCGGCTTGTATGTGGATAACTATACAATGGATTTTGTATTCCCGGATACAAAATCCTGGTTTGAGGATGTTCCCCCTGACGTCTGGCGGGATGGGGCGCGGAAACGATCGAATTTCTGGAACCATGTATTAAAGACTTTGATGCATGGACAAATTGCGTATAAAAATAATTTAAGACCTAAACTCTTAATGCCATATATGAATATACTGTTTGTTTTCCTTGTTGTTTTGGCGTGCTATGGTTTCCCGCTGTTTTGGCGTCGCCGTTTGATTCCGTATATGCCATTCAGTGCCGGTTCCTCTGCTTTGGTTTCTCGCCGGAAAAATACAGGGCAAAAACGCCTCCGGCGGATTGGCAGATGTTTTGGGCAGGCGCGGACACACTCCAAAGAAACGGATCTGCGGTTTGTACTCGCAGGTTCGGCTCTTCTTTTGATATTTTGCATGATTGCGCGCATCCTTAAACCTACGCCCACAATTAATGACGCCCGCTATCTCATGCCTATTATACCGGCCGTGGTTCTCGCAATAGCCTATGGTCTCGCGCGTTTGCAGGATCGCCGCTGGTTGTATATTTCCGCAAATGCTGTTGTTCTGTGTTTCATCCTTTTGTCACTGATATTTTATTTTGCACTCCCTGGATATCTCTAAAGAGCGCTTTTACGGAGGAAAATGATGTTTGTTTTGAAACCCCGTTTGTGGGCGGCGTATCTTATGCTCTTGAAGTATCGTTTTCCCCTGGTGTGCGCTGTTTTTGCCCTGCTTCTTTTTTCCGCCCTTGCTCTTCTTGAATGGACAGCCACCCGCGATGATCCGCAGATTCGGACAAGCTTTCTTCTTCGTGAAGATGGCTCGCGGCGTGCCATCTCCCTTCCGTTTTCTGAAAAGAGTCCCGAACCGCAGGCCGTATACAGGTACAGTGTGGCGCTTGAATGGCACAAGGGAGCAAATACCCGCTTTCGGATTATTCCAGACGATTACCTCGCTGGTATTGCCGTCAACGGGAACCCCCTTCCCGAGAAGCGATATTCGGGTCCGGGAAGAAGTGATTACAAGAATGGTCTCATAGTGGATTTTGGAGGTTCTCTCCGCGATGGGATGAACGAAATTATTTTTACGGTTAATGATACAGGCGGGGCGTATGGCATGGATATGCAAAGTCTCGGAATTATGGAGTCCTCTCTGCGGATAGCCGTGTTTGTGCTCTGCATTCTGCTTGTTCTCACGCTTGCGTATCTGGTTTTGCACCGTTTCAAAGCAGATAACATTCTCATCATTCTCATTTTGGTTGCTCTCGCCTGGCAGCTTATTTCGCTGGGTGTTCGCGAACACAAAACCTATAGCTACGACCTCTACGAAGGTGGAAATGGTCATATCAACTATATCCAGTATATAGCAAATAAGGGTTCGCTGCCTCCTCCGAATGGATGGTCATATTACCATCCGCCGTTATACTACATCACTGGCGCCGGGGTTTGGCTGCTCGCCAAAGCTCTCCAGATAGCCGATCCATTCAAAGCCCTCCAGCTTCTCTCGCTCATATACTACTGTGTCTTTTTGGTGTATTCCCTGCGTCTTCTGGCGCAAGTTATCAGGCAGCCCTGGATGTACAGACTTGCTGCCGCGCTTTTGCTTTTCTGGCCAGCGGGGTTTTTATGCGCATCGCGAATCGGAAACGACGCGCTCCTCTACCCGCTTTTTATGATGACGCTTTTTTATGCGCATAAATGGTATGTGGGCGAGAAGGGGCGCGATCTTTTGCTTGCCTCCATCTGCTGCGGCCTGGGATTTTTTGTCAAGATAAGCATCTTTCCTCTGGGGGTTATACTTGGCTGTCTTGTACTCTGGCGGTTATTCAGAAAACATATAACGCTTTCTCTGCGCTATGCGATTGCGATCATCCTCATTCTGGCGGGTAGTTTTTTCTTCTCTGCGTTGAATAAGTGGGTGTATGGGCTTGAAAAACACAATACAAAATGGCTCACGGCACCTTTCAATAATCTGACTTTCATAAGAGTTGACCCCAGACTTTATACAAAAGACAGGGTGGTCAACTATATTATTCCCGATACAAGAGCCTGGTTTGAGTCGCCGTACATCAGCTCCCGTGATGACACAACGGGTCGCGCAAATTTCTGGAACTACATGGGAAAGTCTTCGATGTATGGCGAATTTTCTTTCCATGAAGCGTATCGGGAAAAGCGGCTTGCGCCGATCATGAATATTTGTTACGTTTTTCTCATTATTTTGGTGTGTTATGGCATCCCCCTATTCTGGCGCCGCCGCCGGATTCCATATACGCCAATTTGGACTAACCTCGCCGCCAATATCGATTTGGGAAGCAATGAGAGCAGGGGCTATGTCCGCCGGATTGGGAGATATCTGGGAAGGGCGCGAGCCGACGCGAAGCAGACTGATTTGCGGTTTGTACTTACAGTCTCGGTTTTTCTCCTGATCCTGTGCATATTTACCCGAATCAATACCGCTACACCCATGACGAGCGATTTTCGCTATCTTATGCCTGTCATGCCGATGATAGTGCTTGCGGCGGCGTATGGTCTTGAGCGCCTTCGGGAGTATCGCTGGCGTTTCATCCTGGCGAATGCTGTTATCCTGTGTTTTGCTCTTGCTTCGCTTATCTTTTATTTTGGAATATAGCGTAACAGGAGGTCATATGAAGGTAGTCATTCTGGCAGGCGGGTTGGGTACCCGTCTTTCCGAAGAAACCGAACTCAAACCCAAGCCCATGGTGGAAATAGGATTCCGCCCTATTCTTTGGCATATCATGAAGATATATTCTTCATATGGATTTAACGATTTTGTGATATGCACCGGATACAAAAGCTGGTTGATTAAAGAATTTTTCCACCACTATTATCTCCATCTCGCAGACGTCACATTTGATCTTGGCAATAACTCCGTCGAGTATCATCATTCGCATGCGGAGCCCTGGCGTGTTACGCTGGTGGATACGGGTATGCAGACCATGACCGGAGGGCGGCTCGCGCGGGTACGGAAATATCTTGATAACGAACCTTTTTTTATGACTTACGGGGATGGTGTGGGGAACGTCGATATTCGCGCATTGCTTGATTTCCATAAAAAATCCGGACGTCTTGCAACCGTAAGCGCGGCGCAGCCGGCAGGCAAGTTCGGCGCGCTCGTCATTGAACGCGATCAGGTCACTTCCTTCCGCGAAAAGCCGCTTGGGGACGACGCCTGGATCAACGCAGGATTTTTTGTACTTGAGCCCGGAATATTTGAGTACATCCAGGGTGGTGACGCGACTGTTTGGGAGCGGGAACCGCTTGAAAACATTGCACGCGATGGACAGCTTGGTGCCTACAGGCATACCGGCTTCTGGAAACCGATGGACACGATCCGCGACAAGATCGAACTCGAAACACTTTGGAACAGCGGACGGGCTCCATGGAAAATATGGGAATGAGAGTACGCATGGAAGATTATCGCTTAGCCTCATGGTACCGCGGCAAAAAAGTGTTCGTAACAGGACACACCGGCTTCAAGGGTGCTTGGCTCACGCTCTGGCTGCTTTCGCTTGGCGCAGAGGTTGCAGGCTATTCTCTTGGCCCGCCCACCGATCCTGCGCTTTTTTCCGATCTTCACATTAAGGATCGTATCCGGCACACCCCGGGCGATGTACGTGACGGCGAAAATCTTACACGCGCGCTGCTTGATTTTGAGCCTGAGATCGTTTTTCACCTCGCGGCTCAGGCGCTTGTACGGGTTTCCTACCGAGAACCGGTTGAGAGTTTTGAAACCAATATAATGGGGACAGCGCGCTTTCTGGAGGCGGTACGAAAGGTGCCATCGGTACAGGCCGCCGTAGTGGTGACGAGTGATAAATGCTACGAGAATCGCGAATGGGTATATGCCTACCGCGAAAACGACGCGATGGGGGGGTACGACCCCTATAGCGCAAGCAAGGGCTGCGCTGAATTGGTGACGGCGGCATACCGCAATTCGTTTTTTCGCGAAGAGGGCGCTGGTATCGCGTCGGCGCGCGCGGGCAATGTAATTGGCGGCGGGGATTGGGCGCTTGATCGTCTTGTGCCCGATTGCATCCGTGCGCTTTCGAAGGGCGAAACCATTATTTTGCGTAACCCACAGGCAACACGGCCCTGGCAGCATGTGCTTGAGCCGCTTTCCGGTTATCTGACGCTTGCCTGGCGTCTTGCGCAGGATAAACAAAGATATGCCTCCGGCTGGAATTTCGGTCCGGCGGACGCCGATGTTCTTTCGGTTCTTGATGTGGTTAAACAGGTAATTGCGCTCTGGGGGCAGGGGGGCTATGAGGTGCGTTCGCAGGGGGAACCGCACGAGGCGCAGCTTTTACGGTTGGACATCGGGAGGGCGCGCACTCTTTTGCAATGGAAGCCCGTGTATTCCGCAGCCCTGGCCATACAGGAGAGTGTTCGATGGTATCGCGCCCGCGAAGAGGCATATTCATCGCTACCGGAGTTTACTCTTGCCCAGATTGAACGCTATGTGCAGGCTGCGCAGACAAACGGGCTATTTTGGGCTGAATGTGTTTCCTGACAGATTGATATAGAAATTCACTCA
Organism: Spirochaetota bacterium; assembly: GCA_031283155.1. GTDB lineage: Bacteria > Spirochaetota > JAGLSM01 > JAGLSM01 > JAKPMW01 > JAKPMW01. Next base: position 72,633 of record JAITCI010000003.1, read on the forward strand.
TGGAATATACAAATTAGATTAAGGAAGGAATCATGCTCCACCCTGAGATTGCGAGACTTGTTAAAGAACATTATCAGACCAAACTTGCGCATCGCGCCTTTGTTCCCGGCAAGGACAGGGTGCATTATGCGGGGCGCGTATTTGACGCAGAGGAACTCCTCCGGCTTGTGGAGAGCAGCCTTGATTTTTGGCTGACCGAGGGGCGTTTTGCGGAAGAATTCTCGGAAAAGATCGCCGACTTTCTCGGGCGCGAAGACGTCATGCTCACAAATTCCGGCTCTTCGGCCAATCTCCTCGCATTCGCTGCGTTGTGTTCAAAGAGATTGGGCGCTCGTCGCCTCCAAACCGGAGACGAGGTAATCGCGGTTGCGGCAGGTTTTCCGGCCACCGTTACTCCGATTCTGCAATATGGACTCGTCCCGGTGTTTGTCGACGTTGATCTCGAGACCTGCAATATCGATATCGAAATGCTTAAGAAAGCGATAAGCCCACAAACAAAATGTATTTTTCTTGCCCACACTCTCGGCAATCCCTTTGATCTGGACGCCGTACACGCCCTTTGTGAGGAACATAATCTTTGGCTCATTGAAGACAACTGTGACGCTTTTGGGAGCCGATATAAAGAAGCGCTCACGGGTACATTCGGGCATCTCGCCACGATCTCGTTTTATCCCGCGCATCACATTACCACGGGCGAGGGCGGGGCGGTTGTGACCAATGATGAGGAGCTTGCGCGTATCGTACGCTCTCTTCGGGATTGGGGTCGCGACTGCTATTGCAACAGCGGGGAGAATAACACCTGCGGAAAGCGTTTTTCGCAGCAATTCGGAAGTCTGCCGCGCGGCTATGATCATAAGTATGTATACTCCGAGCTTGGCTATAATCTCAAGATGACCGATATGCAGGCTGCCATCGGAAGCGCGCAAATGGATAAGCTCGCGCATTTCATCCTCCGCCGAAAGGAAAATTTTCTGGCATGGCAGAGGGTCTTCCGGAAGTACGAGGATTTTTTCATCTTTGAAAAGCCAACTCCGGGCAGCGATCCCGCATGGTTTGCCTATGTTGTTACTCTCTCGGAGAAAGCCCCGTTCACCCGTGATGAATTTGTGCATGAACTCAATGAAAATTTGATTGAGACGCGGTATCTCTTCGCGGGCAATATGATACGCCAGCCATTTTTTGAGGGGATGTCGTATCGTCTCGCCGATCATCTGCATAATACGGATTATATCATGAATAATACTTTCTTTCTCGGCACCTATCCCGGACTGACCGAAGAGATGCTCGCCTGGTGTGAGAAAATTATCGATGGATTTATGCAGAAACGCCGGAAGGGGTAGGTCATGCCGCTGGTTAAAAAATATCCCTCGCGTGTTACAAAAACCGGGAATCCGCTCGAGGGGCTGTATGACGTCACTCTCGAAAGCCTCGGCCGGTCATACAGTTATCTTCCGGGGCAGTTTTTGCATCTCGCGCTGGATACGTATGACCCCTCTTCCCCCTGGCCGGAGTCGCGATGTTTTTCGATGCGGAGCGCGGCGGCAAGCGGCTCTATCCGGCTTACCTTTGCGGTTAAGGGGAATTTCACGCGCCGTATGGCAGCAGAACTTCTGCCCGGGAAAGAGGTCGTAGTCAAGCTGCCTTATGGGGAGCTTTTTTCACGGGCGCATGATCGCGCGCGCACTGTTTTTATTGCGGGCGGAACCGGGGTTGTCCCCTTTCTCTCGCTATTTTCTGATCCGTCTTTTGATGTATACGAGAACCCATGCCTCTGGCTCGGGGTTCGCGAGGAACGTTATCATATATACGGTGCAGAGCTTCAGGACGCCCGGAAGCGCAATATGAGTTTTCATGTACACACGGTTTGCCAGGACAGGGAAGGTGTACTCGATATCGCAAAGATTTTTTCAAACCATGGGCAGGCTGCGACTTATTTTATTTCCGGTCCGCCAATAATGATTAAGGGTTTCAGAGACTATCTCCTCGCGCATGGGCTTACCGCAGAACAGGTGTGTACCGACGACTGGGAGTAATGCCATGCTGCGCGCGGTTTTTCTTGATTTTGACGGTGTGATCAAGGAATCCCTTGGCGTTAAAACAGCCGCCTTTGCCGCGATCTTTGCGCCCTGGGGGAAAGAGGCATCTGCCAGGGTATGCGCGCACCATATAGCAAACGGCGGCATATCGCGCTATCGTAAAATTCCGATGTATCTTCGCGAATATTGCGCCGATCCAAGGGTGGGGACGCCGGACGAACAGACGCTTGTGGATGAGCTGCTTGCGGATTTTGCAAACAGGGTGTATGCTGGAGTTCTGGCTGCGCCTTTTGTTCCCGGTGTTGAAAATTTCATCCGCGATTGCAATACTCAGGGTATTCCGCTGGCGGTGGTAAGCGGTACCCCCGAGGAAGAGATGCGCTCGCTCATTGCGGATATGGGGATGCGCGTCAATTTTGCGGCGATTTATGGCTCTCCGCGCGGCAAGAAAGAACTCCTTCTTGCCGCTCTGCACGACTTTGCGTTACAGCCCGGGGAAACGGTTTTTGTGGGCGATTCCATAAACGATTATACACCGGCTGTCGAACTGGGCATACCTTTTGCGGCGCGGATCGCAAGCGAGGACATGGATCCTTTTCCTGAAAATGTATTTCGCATATCTGATTTTACAGCGATCACGGCAGTAGATATCCATAAGTCGGCAGTAAATGATGACTGTATCAGGTATCATTCAAGCTCCTGAAGTAATATACGACAGCTATTTTTTTCCAGGAACACGCCCGATTGTGTCGAAAAAGAATGTATTTTTAACATATCCGCAAAAGTTATCCTGTGCCCCGGAGGACAAATCCACAGAGCCAGCTTCTATCTGTCTGCGGGCATGAAAATTCTGCACAGTGGTTGAAGTTGTTCTCACTATTTCCCGATATGGTGTTGAGGAACCGATTATCAGCAACAAAGCAAGTACGGCAATTATCATTTTGTCTTTTGCGGCGAAGGCTTTAAGCAAGGTGTCAATTACCATGAAGAATAAAAGAACCAGGACAGGAATGGACGCCCTCATGCAAAAATCACTGAAATATCCAACTCTGATAAATGGAATTATCGCCAGCGATACTGCCGAAACGTAATACAAATAGCTGCCTTTCTGATATTTATAAATAGCTAAAATATATAAACCCGCCTCGACCATAAAAAACAGCATCCACAAAAATAATATTCCCTTTGTTGAATGAGAAGACAGCAACGCGATTTTTGATCCAGCAATGTTTGTTTTCAGAAAAAAATATGACGATAAGCCTATAAGGCCTCCTCCAACAACATTCTCAAAAGAAAATAATCTATACATGGAGTCTTTGAATGCTGCCGCTGTGATCCTGGGAGCGTTCTCGGAACAGATGTTTTTAATAATTATGGCACAAGCAATTATAAGTAAACCGACAAATGGCAATGTGCTTGATATCAGAACCAGTGCAATAATGACTACGATGAATCTATTGTCCTTTTGGAGCAGCAAAAGAACCGCCGCCAGCCATGCAGGTAATGCTTGATTAAAAACCCAAAATATCTGCGTAGTTATACTTGAATATTGAAAAGGAGACGCCCACCATTCCAGATGTTCTGTAGAACCTACGGTACTGGTATCGCGGCCCAGCAGACGAATACCCAAAATATCCAGCCCGCTGAAGAAAATAAAAATTATTAATGGCCAGAAGACAATTTTCCTGACAAAAATAGCAAGAAAGAAACAGTAAAATATGAATATTCCCATTGCGGCCCAAAGCATTTGGGCAATGGAACCGGCGCTTATTCCAAAAAGTTTTCCAACAACTGCTGATGGAAGCCAAAACCCAAAATAGTACACAAGAGCGACAGGCTTATGATAATGCTCATTTGAAGAATAAATGACCGGCCAATCCTCTTCTACCAACGACTGAAAAACAGCATTTCTGTGAAGATGGTCTGTATTCTGCGCGACAGATGCGCCTATACCGGATATATACACCCAGAACAGGATCAGACAAAAAATGGCAATTAATTTCAATAAATTTCGTTTATGCAGCTCCGGCATCCAAAAATCCGGAAAAGACTTTTGCATTCTGAATAAGATGTACAATAGGACGGCAAACATTGGTATGGAAATAACAGGTTTTACCCAGCCTGCCAGGAAAATCAAAAATGGCAGAAATAAATAAGCCAGCGTAATGAGAGAAATGGACGATTGTACACCGGGCTTAAAACGGTAAAGGAGAAGCGAGGCAAGTGCCAGAACGAGCAGGGAAATCAAGACGAACAATAAACCCTGTAAAGACGATTTTAAAGGAATCTTTGTTTTAAGATCAATTCCGTATGCTCCACCATTGTCGGAAATCCTGAAGAGAATTTCATTGCTTCCCTCGCGAAGGTATGAAGCGAAATCGACGATCAAACCATTATGATAGTCGCTCCTCCCTGGGCCGGAATATTTTCCCTCGGGCATAAGCTGTCCGTTGACCGTTATGTTTTGCAGATAATCGTCAGGTATAATGTGAATTCGAGTATTGTCGTTTTTGCGCCATTTGAGTTCTACGATGTACTCGTATGTATTTTTACCCGCAGCATTCCTTTCGGAAAAAGGGAGTGTGATGGCTCGGCGTTCGCCATTCTCCTGAAGAAGCCAGACTGCTTCGATTCTGGCTTCTTTTTGCGGGGTTGGTTTCTCAAGGACAAGGAAAATGAAGGAGGCAAGCAAAAGCAGAGAGAGAGCAGTACAAATCATCCAGAAATGAAATTTTGTAAACTTCATGGTTATGCTCCCAGAGATTATTGTGAAAGGTGCGGCGTGTTCCCGGATAAAATACTGAATACATATCCTAATCGACAAACTTTTCGATTCCGGCAAAATTGGGCAATTCCGAAACTGTGACGATATTATAAAGCACAGCGGATTTATCTTTTGTATTATATTTGGAGAATATCGATTGGGTTCCAATGGGGTTTTTATTATACACATATACGCAGGAATCATACAGAATTTTGAGCCAGATTTTGCGGGAAAGGCAGTCATGTGGATAAACCGCATCATAACCAGTAACAAGCAGCTTATTTACGAGTTTTTGCGCTATGTCCTTGTGGGGGGCTTCGCGTTTGGCGTCGATATTTTGGTGCTTTACCTGACCAGAACTTTTCTTTTTCAGGACATGGGACACGATGGCATATTGCTCGCTACAGCGTTTGGCTTTATTGCCGGTCTTACCGTAAATTACATTTTGTCGTTTCTGTTTGTATTCAGGCAAATTGACGAAAATGTGCAGCGGCATAAAATTCGCGCGTTTGTTTTATTTGCGCTCATCGGGGTTATCGGGCTTCTTATAACGGAGTTCTGTATGTATGCGGGCATAAATTTGTTTGGAGAAGAATATTATCTCTTTACAAAAGTCATTACTGCTGTAATTGTGCTCCTGTGGAATTATATTGCACGGAAGCTATTGATATTCAAAGGGGCGCAATATGAGCGATAAATTTGTCGTTATCGGCGCGGGTCCCGCCGGTTTAACTGCGGCATACAAAATCCTTCAGGATATACCTGATGCGAGGGTTGACGTATTTGAGTCAACAGATCGTATTGGCGGTATCTCCACAACCGTTGAATACAGGGGGAACAGGATAGACATTGGCGGGCATCGGTTTTTTTCAAAGATGCAGGCTGTCAATGATTTTTGGTGGAGCATAATGCCCTTGCAGGGCTCGGGGTCAAGGGACGATATTATTCTCGGAACCGGGAAGGAATTTGCTGTTGGCGGTCCTGACCCTGAAAAAACCGATGCGGTTATGCTCCTTCGTCGGCGTGTTTCCAGAATATTCTATCGCCGGAGATTTTTTGATTACCCCATAGCGCTTAAGGCGCGGACATTTATAAATATGGGCTTTTTCAATACCATTCTTGCCGGGATAAGTTTTATGTATTCATCGGTTATCAAGCGTAAAGAAAATTCGCTTGAGGATTTTTATATAAATCGCTTTGGCAGGCATCTGTACAGGATGTTTTTTGAAGACTATACGGAAAAGGTGTGGGGTGTTCATCCATCAAAGCTATCGGCATCCTGGGGCGCGCAGCGCGTAAAAGAGCTTTCTGTTGCCGCAGTTCTTAGGGAGGCTGTACGAAAGATTTTCAGAAAAAATTACAAGACAGACCAAACCTCTCTGATTGAACAATTTTTTTATCCCAAACTGGGACCGGGGCAGTTATGGTCTCTTGTCGCCGAAAAAATACAGGCAGCAGGCGGGCGCATTCATTTTAATCAAAAACTACATGAAATTTTTCTTGAAAACGGCAGGATCACTGCGGTTAAAGCGTCTGACCAGGATCAGCCGTTCGCCTGCGATACAGTGCTTTCCACAATGCCCATTCGGGATCTTATATGCGCAATCAAACCTGCCGGGCAGGTACCTGGAGATGTATTTAAGGCTGCCGCAGCGTTGCCGTACAGGGATTTTATAACCGTTGGGCTTTTGGTAAAAAAACTCAAACTTGTAAATAAAACAAATTTCAAAACCCTCCAGAATATTGTACCTGACTGCTGGATATACATACAGGAACGAGATGTTCGCATCGGGAGGCTGCAATTATTCAATAACTGGTCGCCCTATATGGTAAAAGACGTTGAAAATACGATATGGATCGGACTCGAGTATTTCTGTACCGAAGGGGATGATTTGTGGAATTTGAGCCGCGAAGATTGTATCCGGCTTGGCATAGAGGAGTTGGTAAAGATTAGTATTATTGACAGGGAAGACGTACTCGACGCGACGCACGTAAAAATAGAAAAGGCGTATCCGGCCTATTTCGGCTCCTATAGCGAAATGGACAGTATACGAAATTACCTCGACACAATTACCAACCTGTACTGCCTCGGCAGAAACGGGCAGCATAGATATAACAACATGGATCACTCCATGCTTACGGCGATGCGAGCCATTGAACTTATCAAGGCGGGCGGTGGCGATAAAAGCGCTGTCTGGAATGTGAATGCGGAAAAAGAGTATCACGAAGAAAAATAAATTTCAGTCATGATGCACTGAAAATCAGAGCAGCTTGCGTTCTTTCCGTTTGCTGAAATTCTTTTCAATCCAGCGCAGATATTCGCCGCTTCTGATCTCCTCAACCCATGCCTGGTTGTCGAGATACCAGCGAACGGTCGCCTCCAGTCCCTGATCCAGATTGAAGGCCTGCTTCCAGCTGAGTTCTTTTTTGATCTTGTCGCAGCCCAGGGTGGAGCGCAGCGGGGATTCCGCGCCGTCTTCGACAAAGGTGATGAGGCTCGCAAAATCCTTCTCCTGGCGATTGGTGGCGCGCGCGAGCACCCTGGAGATATGCTGCACCAGCTCGGTATTTTTGAGGGCATTTTCGCCGCTGATGTTGTACGACTCGCCGATACGCCCCCTGGTTAGTATGCGCCAGATCGCCTCGGCATGATCCGTGACATAGAGCCAGTCGCGCGTGTCGTCCTTCCTGCCAAAAACCGGCAGGGCTTTTTCGGAAAGCGCGTTTGTGATGATGAGCGGAATCAGTTCTTCCGGAAAATGATACGGCCCGTAATTTCTGGATGCGTTGGAGATCGTCACCGGAGTGCCGTAGGTACGGAACCACGCGCGCGCCAGGTGATCGCTTGCGGCCTTCGAAGCGACATAAGGGGCGGATGGATTATATGGCGAGTCCTCCGATATAAGCTCATGAGCCTCTGTGCTGCCGTATACCCCGGCTGTGGACACATGGTGGAAAAGCCCTTCGCGCCGTCCCTCCCACCACGCGCGCGCAGCCTGCAGGAGGGTGAGCGTACCATTGATATTTGTGGTTATAAAATCGCTTGTGGTAAAAGCGCTGCTGTCGATGCGGGACTCCGCCGCGAAATGCACAATACACTCAACGCCGTAGGTATTCAGGATGCGATCCATGGCGCTGCGGTCGCGGATATCGGCGCGCTCAAAAACGTAGCGCTTTGTTCCGTGGGCGTCTTCAACGTCGCGCAGGGAGAGCGGGTTGCCGGTATGGGAGAGCGCGTCTACGTTGATCACCCGCCCCGCAAATTCCTTTTTCCCGAGGATATGGCGGATAAAGTTACCGCCGACGAAGCCCGCGCCGCCGCTCACCATAATGGTATTCCATGATCGCATTATGCGCTCCCACAAACAGACTCCGTATCATGCTAGCATACGACAGGCGTATAAGTCAAATGCGCGCGCGCGCTCCAAGCGGGAATTTCGCAGAGCTGCTTGCGCAGGTATTTTTGGGAACTATATACGTAACCGGCCAAAACCCGAAGCTGTTGGTTTTCAATAGAAAGCACTTCAAATAGTCATGTCAATACCATTGACCAACGGCAAAAACCCCTCCCGATCTGACGCCCGGAATTCCGAAGGCGTTATTGTAATATTCCGGAGCAATGCCAAAAACATATTCATAATTATATTCCGATGAAAATGGAGTCAGCATAATATTATTATGAGCAGGTGAACTTTTCCACGCTGCAAAGAAATTGCTGGCGGTTGTTACCGGATCAGGGTGAAGAATGATTACGCTTGCGGCGCATTCTGAGGTATACCGTCGTTTGGGTGTGGTCTTTGTGTTATTCCATCCGCTTGCAGCATTGCCTCCGTCCGGTCTGGTATGGCCAAAGTGCGTCTTTTGCTCAGCCGCCCTAAGATCGGCATATTTTTCTAAATCCACATTGGCAGTACCGGGGAATGTTTCTAATTTATGCGCTTTTCTGTGATTGTTCAGAAGCTTGTAAAACTCCTGACGCACTGCTTTTGTATACTTTGCAGACTGCATATAGTGTATATCGGCGTCAGATACCTTGTATGAAGCAGGCTGAGCGCCGGTATCAGCAGATTTATCTGAAGAGGGTCTGGAACGCATACACGCGGTGAAAAGCAGAAGAATGGTTACGCAGAAAGCGGCAGCCATATTCAGTACCTGAAAAACTTTTCTGCTGTGCATACATTTTCCACCTGAAAACAATATAGCAGCAAAAGTGGGGCAGTGAATACTGCCTTCCACGCAAGTCTTTTTAAGCTTGGCTGGTTACGTATATAGTTCCACAAAATTACACTTTACAGGAAACGTGGATAGATTGTAGATTCTTTACGAATGGAGGCCGTGATGGCGAGACTCTGGGAAAATCCAAAAAGCCAAACCGAGAGCATAGTCGCGGACTATACCGCTGCCGAAGACGCGCTTCTCGATAATCATCTCGTGCCGGAGGATCTCATCACCAACGCCGCCCACGCGCGGATGCTCGCCGAACGCGGATACATCAGCGCGCAGGAATGCCGCGCCATACTGGACGAACTCGCGCGGATCCATGACGCCTGGCAAAGCGGCAATTTCATGGTTTCCGCCGCCGACGAGGACGTCCATACAAAAATTGAAAATGCAGTCACCATCGCTATCGGCGAACCGGGCAAAAAAATGCACACCGGCCGCAGCCGTAACGATCAGGTGCTGACCGATCTGCGCCTCTATCTGCGGCGGCGGCTTGCATCGCTGGCGCTTCTGGCCGCGCGGCTCGCGCAGGATTTTCATGATTTTGCGGAGCGCGCCGCCCTCCATGCCATGCCCGGCTATACCCACATGCAGCGCGCTATGCCCTCGTCCGTCGCGCTTTGGGCGGGCGCTTTTACCGAGGCGCTCGCGGACGACGCCGAACAGCTTCTTTCCCAGCACGCGCAGGCGGATATCTCTCCGCTGGGTTCCGGCGCGGGCTATGGCGTGAGTCTGAAGATCGATCGCGAACTCACGGCCAGGCTCATGGGGTTTTCGCGTGTGCAGATCAACCCCCTCCATTGTCAGAATTCGCGCGGCAAAATCGAGGGTATGGCGCTCGCCGCCGTCTCCAATCTGATGATGACGCTCGGGCGGTTCGCGGGCGATATGCTTCTTTTTACAACCTCGGAATACGGCTTTTTTTCAGTTGCGGATCGCTTCACCACGGGTTCTTCGATCATGCCGCAAAAAAAGAATCTGGATATCATGGAACTTTTGCGCGCGCGGGTGCATACGGTACAGGCCGCCGAACAGCTTGTGAAAGCGATCCCTCTTGGTCTGCCCTCCGGCTATTCGCGCGATCTTCAGGAAATGAAGAAGCCGCTCATCGAGGCGTTTTCGATTGCCGAATCTTCGCTCGCGGTCGTGTCCGCCCTGCTTGGCGGCATTACCGTAAATACGGAGCGCCTGCGGGCGGCGCTCTCGGCGGAGATATACGCGACCGACGCGGTTTTTCGGCGCGTCGAAGAGGGTGTTCCGTTCCGCGACGCCTACCACGAAATCAAGAGCGCCCTCGACGATGTGCAGCCTCCGAGAGACAGCCTCGCGCTTGCTTTGCACGCTTCGCGGGATGCGGCGGCCACCATCGGAACGCCCGCCAATCCCGGGCTGGCATTGCTTTTGGGGCGCGTTACGCCCCTCCAAAAACGCGCAGAGGCCGCCCTGGACGCCGCCTGCGCCATCTTTCCCGCCCTTGTACGGAAAGAATAATAAGGGCAAAAATTCATTGCCCATTCGCCGGGGGAATAGTTATTTTTCAAAGTGCTTGTTGCGCCCATTCCGGGTCTGGTGCGCCCGGTATTTTTATATACGTTGAGGAAGTCCTATGCGAACCCCCAGTCTGAAGCAAAAAGAAATCGATAAAAAATGGTATCTTGTGGACGCCGAGGGCATGGTTCTTGGCCGACTTGCCGCCGGAGTCGCCATGGTTCTGCGCGGCAAAAACAAGCCCACGTTTACGCCCCATCTCGATTGCGGGGATAACGTGATCGTGATCAACGCCGAAAAAATCGTTTTTAACGGCGATGCGCTCGCAAAAAAATATTATCACTACAGCGGGTATGTGGGCGGCATGAAATCCGTCACTCTGGACAAAATGATGGACACGCACCCTGAGCGCGTTGTCACCACGGCCATCAAGGGAATGTTGCCCAAGGGCAGTCTCGGGCGCGCGCTCTTGCGGAATCTTCGCGTCTATAATGGCGCGGAGCACGAGCAGGCGGCGCAGAAGCCCGAAAAACTTGTGATAGCGCGGTAACACTATATAAGAGTCCCGCGCGCCCTCTCTTGGGCGCTTCGGAGGAGGAAGTTTGTGGCTGAAAAGAAATTCACATGGGCGACAGGCCGGAGAAAAAATGCGGTTGCGCGGATTCGGGCGATACGCGGAACCGGCAGAATTGAAATCAATGGACGAAAACTGGAAGAGTATTTTACCGTTCCCACCCACCGCGCGATGGTAGCGCGCCCCATGATCCTGACCGGCACTCAGGCGAGTGTGGATATATACGTTAATGTTACGGGCGGCGGCGTAAGCGGCCAGGCAGGCGCAATCCGCCACGGGATCGCGCGCGTACTCAACGCTCTCGACACGAATAACCGCATGGCTCTCAAAACGAATGGACTCTTAACCCGCGATCCCCGAATGGTTGAACGCAAAAAGTATGGGCATCCCGGCGCGCGCAAACGGTTCCAGTTCTCAAAGCGCTAGAACACGACGTTCTGTTGCAGACAGGACGCGCAGCGCGCAGCGACATGGATGTCGCGGCAGTGCGCGGTGCATCGAGAGCGTACATGGATGTACGCTCTTGCGAGGGGCTGATCTTGCAGGGGGAGCGTTTTACGGAAGCGGGCATAATTTTTCGTGCGTAACCGCAGAGTTGTAGGCATATGCTCCCCCTCGCTCCAGCCCTTGCGACCCGGATGGGAGTATCCCGCGCGCGACAGGAGGTCGCGATTGGCGCGGGAAGGGCTTCCGCTACCCCCACCAGTTTCAAAACCGTGCTGCCCCCAATTATAAAAGACCTGTACGCAGCCAAACAAGAAGCGCTGAAACCACGAAAACCGTGAAAGTAAAAAAAACATTAGCCACGAAATTCACGAATAAAAGATCGAATAGGAGATATATACGACGTTATCCCAAATCATCCAAAGTAAGGCCGGTTGCCGTGGCTATTTGCGCCGCAGATAAGCCCATAGTTTTGAGCTTCCGGGCGGCTTCAAGTAATTGCTCCCGGCCTTCTTCCCGGCCCTCTTCGCGCCCCTCTTCACGCCACACGGCGATGGCTTCTTCCTGATTCCATTCGGTGATCCGCATATTGAGCACCTCCTGCTTGTGCTTCTCCATGAACTCTTTGAGTATACCATGTTTTAAGCAGTACCGTACAGCCGCTTGCATCGCTTTTTGTTTGTCCCCCAGTTGCCGTGTGAAATATCGTACCAGTGCAACAAATGTGCTGTACTCGCTTAAAGTTTTACTTCTGGATGCAAGCTCGGCGTTTCTTCCATCGTTAATGTTGAGGACGCGCACTATAAGCTCAAGGGTGGGTTCCTGTTCCTTTGCGAGTCCCAGTTCTTTTGTGTCCATGAAGGAATCCGAGAGTTTTAAGATTTGTTCATCCGGGCAGGGCGCAAGTCCATTGTACAATACGAAAAATTCCGGTCTTGGAATTTTTACAAGTTTGCTCGAATAGAGCGCCCTTTTTTTGTTCATCTCTTCATATATTTTTGAGATATACATCAAAAACCGCAATCCCATATTCGGGTTAATTGTGCTCTGATGCTCCAAAAGCACAACCAGTCTCCCGCCTATCTCAAACGAAATATCGTTGATAGAATCCATGAAGAGCACATTTTGCAAGGTATTGATGTTTACCGGAGTATCCGGCGGGAGGGTGACGCCCTCCAGAGCGCAATACAATTCCCGTAAAATATCTGGTTCGCTGAACAGCAGCGAAAAAACGCTGTTTTTGTATGTATGATTCACGAGCATAAAATCCTCCTCTGTAGGGCGTTAAGCGCCCGTATAGAGCAAAGCCGTGAAGGGGCGGCGGGTGCGATTTATTTTCAATAAAAGGGCGGTTTGCTTGAGCCGCGAATACGACGAATAAAAAAGCAATTTGGCCACGAATCACACGAATAAAGGCTCGAAATTAAAGACTGAAAGGCTTGAAAAAAGTCTTGGGGTAAAAGCCAAAACCAAAAGCCGCGAGCGGTAGTGAACCCTTTTTTGATGTTTTTTGCCTTATTCGTGCTTACAAGGACGTAAGCACCCCGCGCAGACAGGATGTCGGTCGCGCAGCGAGCGCGGGGAGCCTTTATTCGGTCTTTTTCGTGGCCAAATGTCTTGTAGTTTTGCTTTTTTCGCGCCTTTTCGCGGCTGAATGTCTTTTTGGGCTTTTTTCGTGAATTTCGTAGATTTTATAGTTGCGAAATTTTGTTTGCAAAATACATACCCTCAGATAATATTATATCGCTATGATGGTTAAAACTATAGACCCGCGCAAGAACGCACATTGCCCCCTGGCATCCACAGGGTGTAAAGGTACTTCGCCTTGTACGCGCGCAAGAGCCAATACATACACCAAATTTGCCCCACGGGGGGGGGGGGGGGGGAATTCCCCCTTCCCAGTATAAATTTTGGTTTTTATGCTGTCGTTTGCCTTGATTTTTGTGGGGCGTTGGGTT
>JAITCI010000006.1 GCA_031283155.1 Spirochaetota bacterium
GCCATACGCGCGCCCAGGCTGGTATGCAGCGCCATTTGCGTACTGGCATGAACCGGTATATCCGGAAAGTATTTTTTGATGATATAAAAAACGCCCCAGTCCTGCACGATGATCGCGTCCACTCCGGCGGCTGCGGCAAACACGAGAGTCTCTATCAGCAGGGGAAGCTCATCATTTTTGACAAGAGTGTTGAGCGCGAGATAGAGCTTGACGCCTTTTTCTCTAGTCAGATGACAGGCAGCCAGAAAATTTGCTCTTGAGAAATTTTTCGCGCGGCCACGCGCGCTGAAATGATCAAGACCGAGATACACGGCATCAGCGCCGCCCTCTATGGCCGCGTAGAGCGCCTCGGGACTGCCCGCCGGAAGCAGAAGTTCCATTGTATGCGCGCCCGGTGCCTCCGGCGTATTATCCGTGTTTGGCGCGGAATTCGCGTCATTCGTCCGCGCTGTCTTCATCGCGCACACAGCCGATAGCGACAACCAGGTCGGGCTCTTTAACCGCTATGACGCGGACACCCTTGGCCGCGCGGCCCTGCCTGGTGACGCCGGAAACCTGGGTGCGCATAACCATACCCATCGAGGTGATCGCGAAGAGTTCGTCGTCGTCCCCGACGCTGCGCACGGCGGCCACCTCGCCTGTTTCGGGCGTGATCTTGATATATATCTGCCCGCCGGTGCCGCGGCTGTGCGGAGTAAAGCCGTCGTATGAAACGCGCTTGCCAAATCCCTTTTCGGTGATAACAAGCAGGGATTCTTTTTTCGCGACAACCTCCATGCCCGCGAGTTCGTCGCCGGACTTGAGCCCAATACCCTTAATGCCGCGGGCGGCGCGCCCCATAACGCGCACACTCTTTTCCGGGAACACGAGCGCGTTCCCCCTGCGCGTACACAAAACGATGCTCTGATCACCGGTTGTGAGTTTGACGGTTATGACATTATCGCCCTTGTCGAGGGTGATCGCGTACACGCCGCGCGTTTTGGCGTTTGCAAATTCGGATATGCGGCACTTTTTGATCATGCCCATGCTGGTCGCGAGGATCATAAATTTATTGTCGTCGAAACCGTCCAGCGGCACATAGGCCTTCAGATCCTCATCGGACGTAAGATTCAGCAGCATCTTGATGGATTTGGAGCCGCGCGCCGCTTTGGAACCCAGCGGGATCTCATGCACCTTCAGGAAATACGCCTTTCCCTTATTCGAGACAAAAACGATATAGTGGTGCGTGGAAGCGATAAAGAGATGCTCGATAAACTCATCCGTTTTGGTCGCGGAGCCCGCTACGCCCACCCCGCCGCGCTTTTGCTGTTTATAGGAGTGAATCGGCGTGCGTTTGATTATCCCCTTGTTGGTAATGGTGATAACCATGTCTTCCCTGGTGATGAGGTCTTCAATATCGAGCGCCTCGAGTTCCGCGCCTTCTATTTTGGTTTTGCGGTCGTCGCCGTATTTGCCGGAAATCTCTTTCAGATCGCCCTTGATCATCTCAAGCACCTTGCCCTCGCTCGCGAGAATGGCCTTGAGGTGCTTGATGAGATCCGTGACCTCATTATATTCCTGCTCCACCTTGAGCTTTTCGAGGTTCACGAGCTTTTGCAGCCGCATATCGAGAATGGCCTGCGCCTGCACCTGACTGAGCTTAAACTTTTTCATCAGGCCGTCGCGCGCATCCTCAACCGTTTTCGACTTTTGTATCAGCGCGATTATCTCATCGATGTTCAAAAGCGCGATGCGCAAACCCTCGAGAAGGTGCAAACGCTTTTCGGCCTTGTCGAGATCAAATTGTGTGCGGCGAATGATGACCTCTTTGCGGTGATCAACATAGTGTTTGATGATGTCGAGAAGACCAAGCACCTTGGGCTGGTTGTTGACGAGCGCAAGCAGAATGATGCCGAACGAGGTTTGCATTTGGGTATGCGTAAAGAGCTGATTCAGGATCACCTGCGGCATCGCGCCCTTTTTGAGTTCCACCACAATGCGCATCCCGTGCTGGTCGGACTCATCGCGGAGATCGGCCACCCCGTCTACCTTTTTGTCGCGCACCAGATCGGCGATCTTCATCACCAGATTGGCCTTGTTAACCTGGTACGGGATCTCCGTGATGATTATCGCCTCGCGCCCGCCCTTTAACTCCTCTATATCGAACTTGCTGCGGATGTTGATCTTTCCGCGTCCGGTGCGGTAGGCGGATTTAATCCCCTGGATGCCGTGGATGATCCCGCCGGTTGGAAAATCGGGTCCGGGAATTTTTTTGATGAGCTTATCAATCGAAACCGATGGATTATCGATATATGTAATAATCGCGTCGCAGACCTCGCGGATGTTATGCGGCGGAATATTGGTGGTCATGCCCACCGCGATACCGGTGGATCCGTTCGCGAGCAGATTCGGGAAGGACGCCGGCAGAACAACGGGTTCCTTGATCGACTCGTCGAAATTGGGGCGGAAATCCACCGTCTCCTTGCGGATGTCGAGAAGCATCTCCTCGGAGACCTTCGTCATTTTGGCTTCGGTATAGCGCATGGCCGCAGCGGGGTCGCCGTCGACAGAGCCGAAATTGCCCTGTCCGTCCACAAGCAGATAGCGCAGCGAAAAATCCTGCGCAAGCCGCACCATGGTTTCGTATACGGCGGCGTCGCCGTGGGGGTGGTATTTTCCAAGTACCTCGCCGACTATTGTCGCGGATTTTTTGTAGGCGTGCTCATGCGAAAGCCCCATTGTACCCATGGCGTACAGGATGCGCCGGTGGATCGGCTTTAAGCCGTCGCGGACGTCGGGCAGCGCGCGCGCCATGATAACCGACATCGCGTAGTTGAGATACGACTCGCGCATCTCATCTTCGATATTTCTTGGCAGGATATTTTCAGCCACGGAAGTTTTTCCTAAATATCAAGATTGGAGACATAGCGGGCATTGCTTTCTATAAACTGCCGCCGCGGTTCCACCACGTCCCCCATGAGAATCGAAAATATCTCGTCCGCCTCTACGGCGTCCTCAAGGCATACGCGCATCATTGAGCGCCTGTCCGGATCCATCGTAGTTTCCCAGAGTTGCTCGGGATTCATCTCTCCGAGACCCTTGTAGCGCTGCACGTGGATGCTTTCTTCTTTTTCGGTTTTGCGAAATTCCGCAAGCCGTTTATCGCGCTCGTCCTCGGTGTAGGCATACGAAAATTTTTTCCCTGCGCCAACGCGAAAGAGCGGCGGCATCGCGATATAGATATGCCCATGCTCCACGAGCGGCGTGAGGTAGCGGTAAAAAAATGTAAGGAGCAATGTGCGAATATGGGAACCGTCCACGTCGGCGTCGGCCATGATCACGATACGGTGATAGCGCAGCTTGTCGAGGTTGAAATCGTTGCCGATACCGGTACCGAGGGTGGAGATGATCGGCGAGAGCTTATCGTTATTGAGAACATTATCCACGCGCGTCTTCTCGACGTTCAGCATCTTTCCCCAGAGCGAGAGGATCGCCTGAAACTCCCTGTTGCGCCCCTGCTTCGCGCTGCCGCCGGCGGAATCGCCCTCCACCAAAAAGAGTTCGCACTTCGCGGGATTGCGCTCGGAGCAGTCCGCCAATTTACCGGGCAAACCCGTCATCGAATCGAGTTCACTCTTGCGCCGCGTCATCTCCCTGGCTTTCCGCGCGCTTTCGCGCGCGCGCGCGGCGAGGAGCGCCTTGTCGAGGATGCGCTGCGCGATCTTCGGGTTATTCTCAAAATAGGAGGTGAGTTCGTCGGTGACAACCTGCTCCACGAGCGTTTTGATTTCGCTGTTGCCGAGCTTCGTTTTGGTTTGCCCCTCAAACTGCGGGTTCATGAGCTTCACGCTTAAAACTGCGGTCAAACCCTCGCGCGTGTCGTCGCCGCTTAAAGCGGTCATCTTGAATTTTTTGTCCAGCCCAAAGCGTTTCAGAAAATCGTTCATGGTGCGCGTGAGGGCGGAGCGGAAGCCGACAAGATGCGTCCCGCCTTCCTGGGTATTGATGTTATTGGCGTAGGAAAACATTTTTTCGGCGTAGCCGTCGTTATAGTCCAGCCCGAGTTCGATCATCACGTCGTCGCGTTCGGTCTCGATGTAGATCGGCTTTTTCAGAAGCGATATTTTGCTCTCGTTCAGATGCTGGATGAAAGAGATAATCCCGCCATCGAATTGAAAAATATGGAATTTCTCGGCCTTGCCGCGTTCGTCGTGAATTTCGATCTTAACGCCCTTGTTCAAAAAGGCCATCTCACGGAGCCGTGCCGAGAGAATATCAAAGGAGAAGGTAGTTACGCTGAAAATGGAGGGATCGGGGTGAAAGAGGGTGCGCGTTCCGGTTGCTTTGGTGGCACCGCTTGACTTGAGGGGCGATACGGGATTGCCCTGCGAGAACCGTTGTGTCCATATTTTGCCGTCGCGCTGCACCACAACCTCGCAGTCGTCGGAAAGCGCGTTCACCACCGATATCCCAACGCCGTGGAGGCCGCCGGAGACCTTATAACTCTTGTTGTCAAATTTTCCGCCGGCGTGGAGTTTTGTCATTACCAGTTCCAGCGCGGATATTTTCTGATCCGCGTGCATATCCACAGGGATCCCGCGCCCATCGTCGATCACCTCAACGTAATCATTTTTCTTCAGGGTCACGACGATATGTTTGCAGTACCCGGCAAGCACCTCGTCGATGGAATTGTCAACAACCTCATAGACAAGATGATGCAGACCCTCCTCGGCGGTATTGCCTATATACATCCCGGGGCGCTTGCGGACAGGCTCCAGACCCTCAAGAACCTGAATATTACTCGAGTCGTAGGTACGCTCTTCGGATTTCATGATCTTTCCTGCTTTTCCTCTTCCGGGGGCGGATGCCGGCGTATCCAATCATCCACGAGAGGCCGAATACTGCTCTGTAATTCGGGACTGACTGCCCGGACAGTATTCTCCAGCCCGGCAATTTCGCCTGGTGTTAAAGCAGGAAGCGCTCTTTGTTCCCGAACCGGATCCCCATCATCTTCTGAAAGATACTCAGATTCGTTTATCCTGCCCAGACTAAAACGCGCGGCAGTGATGGGTTCCGCGAGCGGCGGGGAGTTAACGCGGCGGAGGATCTCGGCGGAGTAAAATTGATATTGCTGCAGCCAGGAGGGTGAATCCACCAGACAGTAGAGCGTTCCGCGAAACACCTTTTCGGCTTTTAAGTGCCGCGCGAAATCCCTCCCAATCCGGCACGTGAGTTCATCAAGCAGCTGCTTTTTTTTCAGGGCTTCCCGCGCGTTTCCATTGGTTAAAACCCTGTCGAGTACGGCGCTTATGTTTTCTGTGCCGCCCTTTCTTCGCAGGCGTATGTTTCGATTGTTCATTCGCCCTCCGTAAATTCAAAATAGCAGGTTTTCGGCAATCGCGTAAAATAATCAAGCGCCGGAATTGTCGTAGACGCAAAAAACATCTGATTCCTTTCTCCAAAGCCTGTGAGTATGGCTTCCGCGTTGCGCGGATCTATCTCCAGCAGAATGTCGTCGAACAGAAATACAGGGTACAGCCCCCTCTCTCTGTGGAGAAATTCCGCAAGCGCGAGTTTAGCTGCCAGAATCGTCATACGCACCTGCCCCTGAGAAGAAAAATCCCGCATATCCCGTCCATGATCCAGAAACAGAATGGCGTCGCGGTGCGGACCAATGACGGTTGTTTTGTATATATCCTCCTGCTTTTTTGACGCGCGCAGTTTTTTTTCAAAATGTTCTTCATCCTCAAGACTCTGATATGTCAGATGCACATCAAGTTTTGATATACCTGCTGTATCTATATGTTCCCGGATATATTCCTCAATCCGCGCGATCATCTCCCGCCGTGCGCGTATAATCGCGCTTCCGTACCGAATGAGAGCGGTGTCCCATGCGCCGCGGTGCAGGGTATGCTGCTCCATATCTGCTTTTATCTGCTGATTCCGCTGTTTAAGCGCACGGGTATATAAAAGCAGGGTACGGTAATACTGCGGCGCGGCGAGAGAGCAGCTTATGTCGATTAAACGGCGGCGGCGTTCCGGTCCGCCGAGAATAATAATGTTGTCCTGCTGCAAAAATTCCAAAACCTGAAAGAAACCAAATATTAAGGATGGATTCTCCAGGTCTTTATTATCAATGGAAAAACTTTTTTTTTTGTGATCGACGCGCTTATGGTGTGTTCAATGTCCATATCGTCGGTAAACAGGGCGCTTATCGCGGCGGATTCGGCGTTATTATATATCAGTTTGGCGATATTGCCCGCGCGGAATGATTTTGCATACGCGAGAAAATATATCGCCTCAAGCAGATTTGTTTTGCCTGCGCCGTTTTTACCGTGAAAAAAAGTACACATATTTTCAAATTTGAGCTGCCTGTGCAAATGATTGCGAAAATGCGTAAGCTCAATCGATTTGAGTATCACAGGGATTCACTGTTAATCTTCATGGGCATGACAACATATAAATAATTTTCATCATCGGCAGGCCGCATGATTACCGGAGAAACCGGCGTACCCATTTCCATTGAAATATCTTCGCAAATCAGCTCTTTGAAAAAATCGCGAAGAAATTTAATATTAAACGCAATCTCTATGTTTTCACCTGCATATTCAATAGCGAGTTCATCACTATAACTGCCGGCGTCTGTGTTATGCACAGAAACAACCGCATATCCGGATTGAAAATCAAAACGAATCTGATTGTTTTGCCTCTCGTCCGCAAGCAAGGTGCTTCTGTTTAAAATATTTATAAATGTTTCGCGCCGGGTCGTAAGTTTTTTGTCCTGACTTTTGGGGATAACCTGATTGTAATTCGGAAAATGCCCATCAATGATGTTTGAGGCGTATACAATGTTATTGAATGAAAAGAAAATCTGATTTTCCGAGAACGCTATTTCAACAAGACCTTCGTTCCCCAGGGTATGCGAAAGTTCTGTTAAAACCTTTTGCGGAACTATCATACCCATTTCTTTTTCATCGGAATAATCGCAGGTTTTTTCGATCTTCGCAAGCCGCCTCCCGTCGGTTGCCACAAGCCGGAAGATTTTTTTCTCAGTCTCAAAAAATACGCCGTTTAAGTATTGCCGCGAAACTTCTGTTGATATTGCAAACAGGGTTTTTTTGATCATTTCCCGCAAAGTCCCCTGCGCAATGGAAAAACGCGGAAGATCATCGGGGAGCATCGGAAATTTCGGATAGCTTTCACAGCCCAAACCCTTAAGGGTAAATTGAGCTTTGATTTTTTGATCTGAGCTTCTGATTTTAAATTCATTTTTTGAATCAATTTCTACCAGAATTTCTTCCTGTGGAAACTGCATAACAGCGCCGAAGAGTTTGGCTGCATTGATGGTTGTGGAACCCGGTTCTTCCACAACCGCTTCAAATGAGGATCGGATGCCCACCTCAAGATCTGTTGCGGTGACGAAAACGCGATCTTCTTTGGACTCAAGAAGAACATTTGTCAAAATGGATAACTGCGGTTTGGCTGAAGTGATGGATTTCGCAATGGAGAGGCAGTGTTCCATATTCTCGCGGGCGGCTTTGAAAATCATTGGTATGTCTCCTTCGTATATACTGCTGTACTTTATAAATTTATAAAAAAAGAAGCGGTAGTAGCAGGGTATGTATATCTGTATATAATCCCCGAAGTTCTTTGTGTATATGCTTTTCTGTTCTGCGCAAGCGTAGATTTTTTTTCAACAGAGTGTACATCCATCTTCAGCCAGTTCAGCATATATCGGCTCGTTTCCCTTTTTGTTTCAAACAGGTACAATACCTGTTGATAGTTTAAGCAGGAAAACAACAGCATACTGACACAATTTCAACAGCTTTTGCCATTCTGAAAACAGGAACATCCTTAAGCTATAGCGCAAATTTGCCATATTTACCGCGCTTTCAGATTTTCTATGATTTCGTCAAACTTTTCTTTGAGACGGGAATTTTTCTGGAGTTCGCCTTCTATATGCCGGATGCCGGAAATAATGGTAGGATGCTCCCGCCCGAGTTCACCGGCAATTTCCGTGAGCGACATGGGAATATAGTTATTGGAGAGGAGCATCACTATTTGCCGGGCCTGGTTGATCTGGCTGGTTCGGCTCTTGGATCGGATGTCTGTTTTGCTGAGCTTGAAAACATTGGAGGTTTCGCGGAGAATATCCTCAAAAGAGACATTGCGTACGTTTTTTTCGGCAAACATCGGGCGAAGAATACGTTTTGCCATATCGACCGTTATTTCCTGATTCAGGAGCTTATGCTCCGCAATAACGCGGTTTAAGGCGTTCTCCAGACTGCGTATATCCGTTTCAATGCTGTCGGCTATCAGATAGTAAACCTCGTTTGGAATCTGCACTTTCTCTTCGTTGGCTTTGGCCATTAGAATAGCTTTTCGCGTTTCAAACGAAGGTCCGCGAATTTCCACGTCCAGCCCGCCGCCCATGCGCGACGCGAGGCGATCATCAAGGCCGTCCAGTTGAAGCTGCTGCGGCGTACGATCGCTCGTGAAAATGATTTGCCTTTTTTGGCCATGCAGGGCGTTGAAGGTGTTGAAGAGTTCCCGCATTGTTTCTTCTTTTTTCAGAAGAAACTGCACGTCGTCCAGCAAAAGCACGTCCAGGTTGCGGAAGCGATTTCTGAATTTTGTCTGGCTTTTTTTCTGGATTGATTCCACGAAGAGATTCATAAACTCCTCGCTGGTGATATAGGCAATCCTGAGGTTGATATTTTTTTTCAGGAGCGCGTTTCCAACGGCGTGCATGAGGTGTGTTTTGCCGAGACCCACGCCGCCATAGAGAAAAAGAGGGCTATAGGCCATGCCGGGCGGCGTATTGGATACTTTGAGCGAAGCTGCGTGCGCCAGAGTGTTGTTATCCCCCACGATGAAGCGGCTGAAAGTATAGCTCGGAAAGAGGGAATGGTTGCGCACAAAAGCGTCTACCCTCTCGTTGATCGTAATGGCAGGAGAGGTCTCATCAGGAATCGCCGCCGGAGAAGACTCGGGCGCTACGTGAATATGGAGGCGCATGAGCCTGCCGACGAGATTATTCAGCAATTCGCTCATCTGCTGAAGATAGTTATCCTCAAGCCAAACAAGATTATAGGCTGTCGGTACGCTCAGGGTGAGCGCATCGCTGTCGGCGGAGATGAATTTTATGGGTTTGATCCAGGTGTCAAATTCGTTTGCGGAGAGCGAATTCCGCAGCTTTTCTTTCAGCTCATCCCAAAATAGTTCACTCATGGTCGTCCCAAAAAGTTATTTACAAGATGTGTACACAAACTTTTGCCCTATGGAATGGTGATAGAATTTGCACATTTGCCGGAAAAAAACAAGACAAATTTTGCGAATTTTGAAAAATTTATCAAAATTTTTTACAGTGCGCAAATAACTCGTTATACGATAATGAGTTATAGAGTTACCTACAAGCTATTGACAGGTTAAGAACAGGCTGCGGCAAAGAAGTTGTTGAATCATGTATACAAACTGTAGCTTTCGCAAACGCCGCATATATATGTTGGTTGCGTTTTTGAACACGTTATCTACAAAACCGGAAATTTTGCGCGAAATTTTTCAAAATGGATTGAATTCATTCCCGCTATCCCGTAGCTTTCCTTATTGTATACCGCCCGTGCGGCGGGATTCAAAACCGGGAACATACGCCGGCGTCTGTACCTTACGTTTACGGTGTTATGGGCATTAAGGGGTGTATCTGTGAAGAGGACATACCAACCAAGCAAGATTAAGCGCGCGCGTCAGTTTGGTTTTCGGGCTCGTATGCGCACCTCCAATGGCCGGGCAGTTCTTATGCGCCGCCGCCGCAAGGGACGGATGAAGCTCACGGCCTCCGATGAGCGCTCCTAGGCACAGTTTTGGCAAAGAAAAACATTTGCGGAAAAAGCGGGAGATCGACGCTCTTTTTGCGAATGGAGCCCCTCGCGTTTCTTTCAGCGGACTTACGGCGAGGTACGCGAAGAACGGGCTGATGAACAGCCGTATCGCGATAGCCAATGGCCGCCGCTGGGGCTGCGCGCCGGAGCGGAACAGGGTGCGGCGGATCGCGCGCGAGGTTTTTCGGGTTTGGGTAAGCGTCCCGCGGGATACGCAAGGGTGTGTGGATATTGTGGTAACACAGTATGCGGCGTTGCGCGGGGTTTCCGGTTCGGAAATAGCGCATCGGGTACGGCGGTTGTTTGATCAGATCAAATAAAAACCCGGGGTGATCATGAGCGCGGTGTTCATGTTCCTCATTAAAGTCTATCAAAAGTGCATCTCGCCCTGGCTTCCGCCTTCATGTCGTTTTTATCCCACGTGTTCAGAGTATGCGTATCAGGCTTTTCAGAAGTATGGTTTTTTCAAGGGATTCTGGCTTACGGTGAAACGGCTTGGAAAATGCCACCCCTTTCACCCGGGCGGATATGATCCGCTCAAGTAAGCGGCACACAGGAGCAAGCAATGACAAAGCGTTTAATACTGGCAATGGGCATCTGGTTTGTGTTGCTGCTCATCATGACGCATATATTTCAGCCGGACGAAGAGGCGCGGGTTCCTGACGACGCCCCGCAGTCCACGAACACCCAGGCCGAGGGCGGGATACGCCCGATACCTTCGCACCAGGAACAAGGGGCGCGATCCACGATTGAGGTATTGCGCGAGGCGGAACTCCCGCAGCAAGGCATTGTGATCACAACGGATAATTACGAGATAACGCTTTCGAGCCTCGACGCTTCAGTTACAGGCATGAAGCTCCTGCGGTATGAAGACGGCGGCGCGCCGATTGATTTCATCGAGCGCAATATAATGAATTACGCGAATTTCAGGGTCGGTTTTGACGGCTTTGAGATCGACAATCCGCCGCTCGCGAATTGGAGCTATAAGCAGGAAGGGGAGTATGTGCATATTTTTGCGCATACCATCCCTTCCGGTTTTGGGCAGGGTCTTGCTCTTGAAAAGCGCTATACTTTTTACAAAGACGCCTGGCACTTTGATCTGGAACTCCGGCTTGTCAATACGCTGAACAAAAAATGGGTCTCCTACCGCGATATAGCCTACTCCCTTATCTGGGGTTCTCCCATCGACTGGCTCACCGACAAGGAAGCCCGCACCGCCTACGACAAGATTTCGCTGGACGTGTATCATGCCGGGGATGATAAGCTCGAACGCCTCAGCGAGGACAGCGAAGTGAAGTCCTATCGCTGGATTGGTTTGGAAGATCGCTATTTTCTTTTTTCCATTATTCCGCTTGGGCAGGGAACCGCGCCAAACCCCGCTGTGGAAACCGCGTCCGTACGATTTGCGGAATATGAAGGAAGTCTCGCGCACATTTTTTCACTCAACAGGCACAAGCTCTCGCTTGCCGAGGGCGGGGAGGCGAGCGATCTCTACCGCGTCTTTTTTGGTCCCAAAAAATACAGTTTGCTGACCGACGCGGCATACTCCCCTTTTCATTTAAGCGCGATCTTTGACAGCTTTGTACTTATCAAATGGCTCGATATCGCGTTTGAGCAGCTCATCGAGTTCTTTCATGGTTTCATACCCAACTACGCGATTGTGATCATTCTTGTCACCATACTCATCAAATTGCTTCTGCACCCGCTCACGCAAAAGAGTTTTGTTTCCATGCGCAAGATGCAGCTCATTCAGCCCAAGCTCACCGCGCTGCGCGAACAGTTCAAAAATGATCCCAAACGGCTCAATGAAGAAATGATGAAGATGTATAAAAAGGAAGGTGTGAACCCTATGGGCGGCTGTTTCCCGATGCTCCTGCAGCTGCCCGTGTTTATTGCGCTCTACCAGGTTTTGCCCAGGCTTGCGGATCTCAAGAATTCCTCATTCCTTTGGGTGCAGGATCTCTCCTCGCCGGATACCGTGGCGACCATCAGCGCGTTCCGGGACGTTCCGCTTCTGCCGTATCACCTGAACATTCTGCCGCTCATCATGACCGCGCTCTCCGTCGGCCAGTCGCTGATCACAGCATCCAAAAAAGAACCCAAAGATTCCATGCAGCAGCAGCAAATGAAAATGATGATGTTCATGCCGGTCATCTTCCTCTTCCTCTTCTGGAATATGCCGAGCGGTCTGGTTTTATACTGGACGGTGCAAACCATTTTGTCGCTGGCGCAGCAAGCCTATATCAACCGCAAGTACACAGCCAATACTGCCGATGACAAGCCCGCATAAGGCTTTTCATTGACTGGAGGAAAATATGCCTGTCAAAGAATATGAAGGAAAAAGCGAAAAAGAACTTGTAAAGGAAGCGGCAAAGGAACTGGGCATCGACGAGGCGAATTTGCGCGTGACTGTACTCGAAAAGGGCAAGGGCGGTTTTTTGGGTCTCGGCGAGAAGGTGCGTATTCAGGTAGAATATTCGGCGGAGCAGCCCGGGGTATCCGGCGAACTCGACGACTACGAAAAGATCACGGTAGAGTATCTCGCGGGTATGTTTGATCTTATGGGTTTTGATGTGGATATCGAGGTGGACAATAATGGGCAGGATCGCGTGTTTATTGAACTCTTCAGCCCCGACTCCGGATTGATAATCGGGAAGCACGGAAAGACCCTCGAGGCCATACAGATGCTGGTCAATACCGTCGGGGCGAGGGTTCCCGGAAGTCACCAGCGCAAATGTGTCATTGATATCGAGAACTATCGCGCAAAGCGCGAGTCTACGCTGACCGATCTGGCGCACCGGGTTGCGCAGGAGGTCATCCGCACCGGTCGTCCGCGGCTGCTTGAGCCCATGAACCCCTTTGAGCGCCGCCTCATTCACCTGGCTTTGCAAAACGAAACCCAGGTGGAGACCAAGAGCGAGGGCGAGGGGCAGCATCGCAAGGTGAAGATCTCCCCTAAGTCATGAGCGGCGGCGTACTTGACCACGTCGGCTTTGCGGCGGTTGTGGGCAGACCATCATCGGGGAAGTCGAGTTTTCTGAACACATTGTGCGGGAGCAAGGTATCCATTGTTTCCCGTGTGCCGCAAACCACGCGCGATTGCATCCGCGCCATCCATAACGAATCCGATACGCAAATAGTTTTTGTCGATACGCCGGGTATGCACCGGAGCGAGCGGGCGTATAACCACAGGCTCTATAATCTCGCGCGGGAAGCGATTGCCGAAGCGGACGCCGTGCTGTGCCTGATTGATCTTGCGCGGGATTTTGGCGAAGAAGAGGCGCATCTTTTGGAAGCGCTTTGTGATCGCGCAGCGCAAACCATTATCGCCTGCAATAAGCTGGATCTCGCGTCTATGGAAGTTTTTGAAAAGCGCAAGGGCGATATTCGCGAAATCATTGAGGCGCATGATCTTCTTGCGATCTCCGCCCTCAACCGCAAGGATACACTCCGCGTGAGCCAGGCGCTCGCGGCTCTTTTGCCGTCCGGGGCAAGGCTCTACCCCGAGGATTATTATACCGATCAGACCCAGCGCCATCGGATTGCCGAGGTCGTCCGCGAGAAGATATTTCAGAACCTCAGGGAAGAAATCCCTCATGCCAGCTGTGTGCTGGTGGAGGAGATTATCTTTGATGAGACCAGGGAGCGCGCGCGTGTTACCGCCATGATTTACGTGGAGAGCGAATCACAAAAGGGGATAGTCATTGGATCGCGCGGAGCTATGATACGCAAGCTGGGGATAACTGCGCGCGCCGATCTGGAAGAAATTTTCGGGTATCCTGTGGATCTCTTTTTGCGTGTTTCGGTGCGCCGCGCGTGGCGCAGGGATACGGAATTTTTACGGCTTCTGGAAAAACAGTATCAGGGCGGTTAGCCCGGTGCGAGGCTATTCAGGAATTTCATCAATTTTGTCCGGGCTTCCTCAGACATCGAGTGAAAATGGATTCCCACGAGAAATTGCCCGGGTTTGGGCGTCTCCACCCAGGAGACCGTTCCAACCACGCCTACCTGGTTCAGGTGATCGAGCTGGATACTGAGCTTGGCGACATAGTCTTTTCGTACCTTTGCGCCGCAGAGGAATTTCATACCGGTCAGGCTTAAGTCCCGCGTGGTGGCAATGCCGGTGGCAATACTTTTGCTGGCGGTATCACGAAAATCGTATTTAACAAAAACGGATTTGGATATTCGCGGCGCGTCCCGCATATTGTCGTAGTATGAATAAGCGCTCATTCTTTATCTCCATACCCAAAAGGCATTATAAAACGACGTCTGTATCCATTTTCGGTACTCTTATTGCATAGCTTAACACAGCCAACGAAAGTATTGTAGCATAATTGTTCAGAGGTTCTCAGCCCCTCGACAACATCGCCATCCCATGCCCTCGCTGCGTTGCAGCAAGAGTGTACCACGCGGGGCGCTGACGTCCTGCTCCGCGCAGCCCCGCGTAAATACGGTGCCATCCAGGCACCACGCGGGGCGCTGACGTCCTGTCAGCGAAAATTTTAAGGTTCAAGAGAAGGCATTTTTGGTATACTATCCTTCTCGGGGAGATGGATATTTTGAACGTTCTGTTGAAAAAATTCCGGGAAGTCATCACCGCTATTTCCCCTATAGTGATTCTTGTGATCATCCTCCATTTCGCCGGAATAGCGCCCTTGCCGGGAACCCTCCTGTTTCAGTTTATACTGGACGCGCTGGCCATCATCTTGGGGCTGTCTATTTTATTATTCGGCATCGAAGTAGGCGTCTTACCCTTTGGCGAGCATCTGGGCGCGAGTTTCATTAAGTCCAACAAGATGTGGTATGTTATCGCCGTCGGCATCATTTTAGGGTTTTTCATCAATATCGCCGAACCCGATCTCCAGGTGCTTGCGACGCAGGTTTCCGAAGTTATGGGCGGGTACATTCCGTCGGGCATTATTCTTGTCGCGGTTTCCCTGGGTACGGGGGTAATGCTGGCGCTGGGTATACGCAGGATTGTCAGGCGGTTTCCATTAAATGTGTTTTTCATCATCATATTCGGGATAACGGGTGTGCTGGCGCTCTATTCCTCGCCGGATATGCTTGCGATAGGCTTTGACGCTTCGGGCGCGACCACCGGCGCGCTTACGGTCCCGCTCGTGCTTGCGCTGTCCGCCGGTGCCGCCGCCATGAAAAAAGATAACCTCTCGGCGGAGGAAGACAGCTTTGGTTTGGTGGGGATAATGTCAACGGGCGCGCCCCTCGGGATTTTGATTCTGAATATGTTCATCAAAACAGACAATATTGTCGGTGTGCTGGAAATACACGAGGCTGATACGGGGTCATTGCTGGGGCCGTTTCTCGCGCACCTGCCGCTCGCGGCCGCAGATTCTTTTATCGCGCTTTTGCCTGTTTTTTTGCTCTTAATCATTTTTCAGGTTGTTCAATTCCGCCTCCGGTACAAGGCTTTTGCGCGGATGCTCCGGGGGCTTATCCTTACCTATATCGGGCTTGTTATTTTTCTGGCGAGCGTCAATGCCGGGTTTATGGACGTTGGCAACATTATTGGACACAGCCTCGCCGGATACGAAAATAAAGCGATTCTGGTGAGCCTGGGGTTCCTGCTGGGAATGCTTGTTATTCTGACAGAGCCGGCTGTGTATATCCTGACGCATCAAATAGAAAATATCACCAACGGCTATATCAAAAGGAGAATGGTTTTGGCGACGCTCTCGATAGGCGTTGCCTTTGCGATAGGACTCTCCATGCTGCGGATAGTCATTCCCGAACTGCAGCTGTGGCATTACATACTGCCCGGCTTCGCGATTGCGCTCGCGATGTCGTTTTTTGTGCCCAGGGTTTTCGTCGGGATAGCCTTTGATTCCGGTGCCGTGGCCTCCGGCCCCATGACCGCCACCTTTGTGCTTGCCTTTGCGCAGGGCGCGTCCGACGCCATAGAGTATTCCAATATGCTTACGGATTCCTTTGGTGTTATAGCTATGGTCGCCATGACGCCTCTCATAACGTTACAGGTTTTGGGTCTGTTTTATAAAATCAAATCCAGAAAAAGCGGGGTGTAAAAAATATCATGTCAGGTTTCAGTTTGATTTATTGCGTGGTCAATGCCGGGGACGCCGACAAAACCATGCAGGCCGCGCAAAAATACGGGGTAAAGGGCGGCACCATAAGTATGGGCAAGGGTACCGTACCCAGCCACATATTGGCGCTCCTTGGACTCGACGAGGTGCGCAAGGAAATTATGACCATGGTTGTTGAGAACGAGCTGGCGTCCGACGCGATTCGGGGTATCAGTACGGATATGAATTTTCATAAGCCGAATCACGGCATCGCTTTTTCTGTTCCCGTGGGGGAATTTATTGGCAGTAAAAACGCGGTCAAAAACGAAATCCAGACGGATGAGGGGAATACAGCAATGTACGCGATAATATTTGTGGTCGTTGACAGGGGCAGGGCGGACGAAGTGGTGGATGCCGCAAACAGCGCGGGCGCGCGAGGCGCGACCATCATTAACGCGCGCGGCGCGGGCATCCACGAAGACAAAACGCTCTTTAATATGCGAATCGCGCCCGAGAAGGAAGAGATATTCATTTTGGCCACGCGCGAATTAAAAGACAAAGTGGTGGAATCCATCCGCACGAGCCTGAAAATCGACGAACCCGGCAACGGTATTCTGTTTGTGATGGGCGTGAACGAGGTGTATGGCCTTCGAACGGACTGATTGGGGTTTTTGCGGCGCATACAGACATAAATTTTTTTGGGGGGTGTGTACCGCCTGCCCGGGAATATCAAAATGCTGGTAGTATGCAAGGAACGCACTGCCGCTGCAAACACGAGGTTTACGTTCCGCGCGTTTATGCCCTGTGGGTGCAACAGGATGTTGCGACCGGCGCGGGGTTTCGGATATGCCTAAGCGTTTTGCCTCCGAAACAGCCGCCCCGCTAAAAGGACGCAAGCAAGATTTGTTATCTTCATCTCCTCATAGTTTATGTAATTTATTTTAAATAACAAATGGAGGAGAAGTTTGCCTTGAAAATCGCAACAGAACAACAATCCAGTATGGACTATAGTTTTCTCGATCAGATAGAGAGATTGGATGCAGCGCTTATGAGCGAGTATGAATCCACCATACGTATTGACAATACATTAAACAGAAAAATTGTCAGTTTTCAGGGAAATAAAGATATCCCGTTTTACAGATGGTATAAATACAAAGAGGGTTTTTCTGCACATCTTGTAGACTATTATATCCGCAGGCGCGGTATCGATACTACAAAAAATGTATTGGATCCATTTGCGGGAAGCGGGGCAGCTCTTTTTGGGGCAAGCGATTCAGGGGTAAACGCTCTCGGTATTGAATTATTGCCTATTGGACAGCATATTATAAAAACACGAAACTTGCTGGCTCATTTTACTGTTACTGATTTTGAACGCCTGATCCTGTGGAAAAATACAAAACCATGGATTGATCATAAAGGAAAAATCGAATTTACAAAACTTAAAATTACAGATGGTGCCTATTCTGAAGAAAACAGTACATTTATAAAAAAATATCTCTCATGTATGCAGACTGAAAATGATAATGTTCAGGCAGTATTATTGTTGGCATTATTCTGCATTCTCGAAAGTATCAGTTTTACCCGTAAAGATGGTCAATATCTGCGATGGGATCAGCGTTCTGGCCGTTGCCTGGGAGCAATACCTTTTAACAAGGGAGAAATACAGAATTTTAACAATGCCATTACGGAAAAATTGGCAGAAATACTATCCGACGTCAAAGGCAGCGATTCTGATTCTTTATTTGATTTTTCCTGTTCGATGATAAAGAAAGGCGATGTAACTGTTATTGGCGGATCATGTCTGAATGAATTACCGAATATTTGCGCCAACAGCGTTGATCTTGTTATAACGTCACCGCCGTATTGTAATCGTTATGATTATACCAGAACCTATGCGCTTGAATTGGCGATGTTAGACATTGATGAAAACAAACTTTTGGCATTGCGGCAGGAAATGCTCAGTTGTACTGTTGAAAACAGAGAAAAAAATTTACTGACTATTAATCCCGTATGGGCTGATGTTTTGTCAATCTGCAAAGATCAGGAATTATTACAGGAAATACTCGAGTACCTTTTTTATAAAAAAGAAAAAAAGACGTTGAATAATAATGGCATTCCCCGCATGGTTAAAGGATATTTTTATGAAATGGCTTGTGTAATTTTTGAGTTGTACCGGGTTCTTGCTTCCGGCGGCGAAGTTGTTATGGTAAATGATAATGTCAGATACGCAGGCGCAAGTATTTCCGTTGACCTTATTTTGTCTGATATAGCCGCAAAAATAGGTTTCCAAATAGAAGAAATTGCTGTTTTACCGATTGGGAAAGGAAACAGCAGCCAGCAAATGGGGATACATGGCAGGGAACCATTAAGAAAGTGCGTATATGTCTGGAGAAAAAAACAATGAAGTATTCGACACATATCACAAAGCCGGAAGATCTGGTAACTTCTTACACCGAAACAAGGGCAGGTTTTGTTGCTATTGCACTGGAAAAAAACAGAAGAGCAGCGCCATTTATAGAAGAAGCCAGAATATTGCAGCATAGAATAAAAAATATTTCCACGCCAGATATATTACTTGGGCTGCCGGACGTCAGAAATAGCTTAATTGCCGCTTCGGGTATTTCTGAAAAAGCAGTTTCTTATTTGGGTGATGACGGCTGTTTGGCTGCAATGAAAGAATTCATCGAAAAATTTTTGGTTCCTGCTGGAAGTAAATTTAAGGAAGAACTCGTATTTCGTTTTTTGCTCACAAAAGGCGATGCATTGGGCGGCAAAATGAGGAATATCGTCGGGGCATTGGCGCAAAGAAAATTATGTACAGCAATAATTTCCGCACTGCGAATGTCAGGTATAGAATTTTATGTTCTTTCAGATATTGCCAATCAATGGATTTTTTCAGGAGATATTGATGATGATACGGAAATCGAAAATTCAAAAGGTATTTCATGGAAAACAGGAAAGAAAAAATACAGAACTCTGTATTTCAATATTACTGTTCCTGCCGTGAAGAACAATATTGATATAATTATCCTAAATAAACAGAATACTGATGACATAAGAACAATAATCAGCAGTTGTGAAAATTATATAGCATTGGGAGAATTAAAAGGCGGTATTGATCCTGCTGGCGCGGATGAACATTGGAAAACCGCGAAGACTGCTATTGACAGAATTAAGGAATCATTTAAGAAAAATGGTTATTTCCCGTATATCTTTTTTGTCGGGGCAGCAATTGAAAATAAAATGGCCGCAGAAATATTTGATAATTTAAAATCAAACTATATAAATAATGCCGCTAATTTAACAAAACCAGAGCATATAACGGAACTGTCAGATTGGTTAATACATATATAAAATTGAATTTACGGCGCATAGCAGAAGTATTTTTGTATTTCGGCGGAACAAGTACAGATACGTCAGGCGCTGAGGTTCACACGAAGAGCGGCAGCGCGCCCGATATAGACGCCCTGTTCGCTGACCAAAGCGGCAGGCGACAGCTGTTCCCCCCCCAAAAAAAATTATTCGCATACGCAATCCCCCGGGCTTTTGCGTGTGATTTTTTGGCGAAAAAGAGCCGATGTTTTTGTAGAAGGCGGAGTATATGCGCAGGATTATTCCATTTCTTATAGCGCTTCTTTTTCTCGCGGGCTGCGCCGCGCAGAGAGGACGGCGAGGGGAGGGCGCGCAGTCCTCATCCACATTCTCGCCGCAGGCTTCATCATCGCAGGCGTCGTCCTCCAGGTCGTCATCATCACAGGCATCTTCTTCTTCGGCGTCTTCGCAATACACCCGCCAGCCGGAAACAGAGGCTGAGCGCATCTTAAGCCGCTTAACGCTGCGTCAAAAGATCGGGCAAACACTCGGCTTTGCGATAAACGGCTATGAGAGCCAGGCCGGGATGGACGTGTTTTTGCGGGAGTTTCAACCTGGTCTGATCTGTTACGTCGATGCCAAAATCAACAGTATCGAAACCATGCGCCGCACCAATACCCATATCCGCGAGGTGATGAACGGGCTGCCGCTTCCGCCGATTATCGCGCTCGACCAGGAGGGCGGGAATGTGGCGCGCCTCACGAAAAATGTGGTGCATTTTCCGTCCGCTATGGCGATGGCCGCGAGCGGGGACAGCGATCTTGTACACCGCGCCGGGATGGCTCTGGGCAGGCAGGCTGCGCGCGCAGGCTGCAGCATGGTGTTCGCCCCGGTGCTCGACCTGAACCTCTGCGCCGAAAATCCCGTTATCGGGACGCGGGCATTCTCGGATAACAGCGATCTGGTTTTGCGTTACGGGCGCGCTTTCTCCAAAGGCCTGCAGGACGCGGGCGTACTGCCGGTGGCGAAGCATTTTCCCGGGCATGGCCGGACGAGCGCGGACAGCCATTTTGCCCTGCCCGTAGTTTCCGCTTCACGTGATGAACTTTTGAAGAGCGATTTTTATGTTTTCAGGAGCATAGAAGAGAAAACCTTTCCGGCGGTGATGACCGCGCACGTTGTTTTTTCTGATATCGATTCCGTGCCCGCCACTCTTTCCAGAAAAATCATTCACGACTGGTTCCAGCGCGAGTGCGGGTATTCCGGTCTTGTCATGACCGACGCGGTGCGTATGCAGGCGCTTTCCGTGCGCTGGTCGTATCCGGAGATTTACCGCCGCGCGCTCGAGGCAGGCTGTCACCTGATCATTACCTGTATGAATTACAGGGACTGCCGCGAGATTGTTCTGGCGTGCGAGCGGATGGTCGCGCAGGGAACAATAGCAGAGGAGCGCATTGACGCTGCGGCTCTGCGGGTTATTGAATTCAAGCTCCAACACCAAAAATATCTGCAGGCACCGCTTGAGGAACTCACACCCGAGCGCCTTAGGGCTGATCGCGGGGCGGATGAAACCCTCGCGCGCAGTATCGCCGAACGCGCGCTGACGCTTGTGCAGGATCCCGACGGCCTGCTTCCGCTCAAAAAGGGCGTCCCCATTCATCTGTTTTCCACGAGCGCGCGTTTTTTGCAGGAGGCGCGTGCAGCAGCGGGCGCGCATACCCTCGGCGTCCATATGCTTGTGCGCGGCGACCTTCCGGCGGCGCAGTCCGCGATCCGCGAGATGCGCGCGGCGCGCGGGGTCATTGTCTATGCCGGCGAGAGCGCGGGCGATACGGCTTTTCTCGCGAGCCTGCCCGGTGATTTACGCCGCCCGAGCGTGGTCTCGGCGGGCATGATCATTATCGCGCTCGATGATCCCTGGTTCGCGCGGCGCTTCATGCAGCAAAGCGCCTACCTCGCCGCCTACTCGTCGGTCGCCCTGTCGCTCGAGGCCTGCGCGCGCGCCCTCTTTGGCTTAACGCAGGTACGCGGCCGCTCGCCGGTGCAGATCGCGCAGAGTGCATCACAATAGAAGTACAAAAATTATATTTATTTGGTTACTGCGCCCAACGTCGCGGAGATCCGCAAAGCCGGTTCAACGTGAGCGCGAGCTTGGGCAGATCTGCGGCCACACTACCTGCGCAGCCGCGTGTCATACGAATGTTTCTCTGTCATTGCGAGGCGTAGCCGAAGCAATCCATGTAGTAAAATGGCATAGTGGATTGCTTCGCCGCTTTGCGGCTCGCAATGACGAACCACACGCCCTGCAATGACAGATACTCTGTTTTTACTTGCGTTTATTCTGGTGTACAAGTTCCTTGTGTATGGAGAAAGCCACCATGACGCATTCGCATGTAACGCGCCAGATGAGCTGCGCAACCACGCCGCCGACAATAATAACAAGTATGCCCAGTCCCGTCTGCGGCTCCCCGTCGCTGGGAGGCTTAACGAGTACCATAATGGTAAACACGATAAGCGCGAGCGCGCCCAAAACGTAGAGTACCTTTGTAAGGATAGGGGTAAGCATCGTCCGAAACGCCAAAAAATCTTTCATGATTTTCTCCTGTAGATGTGTTGGGTATATATGTACGTGTAATTATACTATGCCTGTCCCTTTGTGTGCAGCCTTTTCAGCGTTTCCTGTATCCGTATCGTTTTTGTTTTGCCCCGTTTTCATGGAGGCTGTATTTGCAAATTCAATACCTCGGCGCTAAGATTAAGCGCATGAACGGAAGAGTTCCCCACCTGGCGCAGTATCAGGGCTCAAAGCGCCTTCTTGCCCCGCAGATATTGCAATTTATGCCGCGCACAATCAAGCGGCTTATCGAGCCATTTGCGGGTATGGCCGCCATAACGATAGCGGCTGCGGCGGAACAATATCACGTTAATGATATCAACAGCGCTGTTGTGCTGGCGCTGCAAACGGCAATAGAAACGCCCGGCGTCTTAATCCGAGAATACACGGAAATTTGGAAGAAGCAATTTGATTACCCGGGCACACGGAGCATTTTTATTATATTCGCGACTGCTTCAACGCCGGGGAAAGAACCGCCGCCAATATGCTGTATCTTCTCGCGAGATGCGTGAAGGGATCTGTTCGCTACGGGAGGGAAGGGAATTTCAACCAGTCCCCCGACAAAAGACGCCACGGGACAAACCCCAAAAATGCGGCGGAAAATATCTTTGCCCTTTCTACCCTGCTTGCGGGAAAAATCACATTTTCATCCCTCGACTATACACAGATCTTTCATCTTGCCGAACCCGGTGATTTGCTCTATATGGATCCGCCGTATCAGCCGGAGACGACAGATATTTTTCCGGCGTGGAATTTGATGAATTCGCAAACGCCCTGAAAATTCTTGACAGGAAGGGGATTGATTACATCATCAGTTACGATGGCAGTTGCGGCGGCAGGGAATATGGCGTCGAATTGCCGGAAACCCTCCGCTGCGCAAAATTTTTACTGAATGCCGGTTTATCCACGCAGGCAACCCTGCTGGGCAAGCGCGATACAACCTACGAATCTTTGTATGTCAGCAATACCCTTGTGCAGGCGCGTGATGCTCTCCCGAAGCGTATGTTGCCGACGGAACAAAATATCCAACGCCATAGAGTCAGAACGCGCTGCGATACTTTAACCTGTTTTCTTCTCGCCGCGTTGTAATGCCCGGATGTTTTGCGCAATCCTATATCTTTCTATCCTCAAAGAAAGCATTTAATTGCATTAAAAGTTTGTTGTTTGCGCTATTTACGCAATCTGAGAATGCTTTATTGCCATTGGGAGAGGTAAACTCACCAATATAGGTTTCTTCGGAATTTGCAATAATTGTTTTGGTTTCAGTCGCGCCCCTTTGTGTCACATCAATTGCGGCAACTATTCTTGCGGATACCATACGCGAGTATGCGGAACTTCCCACCACAGCTCTTAAAACCACCATGCCGGTACTTTCGGTACTCCAATCCCGGACAATGAAACTTTGTAATGTAATTACAATTTTTATATCGCTGTTATCGGAAATTTTTGAGAATCTCGCAAACATATAATCGTCGATCATTCTTTTAAGAGCAGCGCTCTCATTGATTATGACAGATCCGGTTGCGCCCGCGCCTTCTTCTCGCAGAACAGTAATTTTGCCGTCCTGGATATTTGAAAAAACTTCATAAGAGACAGTAACCTGCCTGTTTGTTTTTAATCCCATTAAAACAAAGTCATTCATACTGGATTTGACCGGGATATTGGTGGCGCAAGCGGACGCCAGAAAAGTAATCAGAATAAAAGCTGTACAAGAAATACTGTATATAGGCTTCTGTTTCATATTTATCGCTCCTGCATTCATATTAAGCAATATTACCATACGCTCCCTCAAACACAAGAGGGCAGGGCTGTGAAATAACGGCGCGCTATTCATTGGTTGTTTGCTCCCCAATGTTTCACGTGAAACAATTCTTTTGCCGCTATGGATCCGCGAGTCAACGCCTGTATCTTGCGTACAATCTGGTTTTTTACTATGATTGACTATGCTGCGCATTGAAGATATGAGAGCTTGCTGTGCCGATAATACCATCGTATTGACCGATCATTTACTGACCAGAATGAGGCAGCGGCATATTCGGCTGGAAGACATTAAAACTGCGATAACCGAAAGGGAAATAATCGAATTGTATCCTCCCAAGCTGCCTGGTTCATATAGTTTGCAGTATCGGCGAAGGATTTTTGTATATCATAACAGCCTATCGACCGTCGCCATTACAATGGGAAGCGGATGGTAAAAAACGCAAAGGGGGCGGATCATGAAATGCGGAATTTGCAAAGCAGAGATGGAAAAGGCCAGCGTCACATATACCGAAGATACAGAGCAGGGAGTTGTGGTCATTCGCCATGTTCCGGCGGAGGTATGCACAGAATGCGGGAATACATGGTACAGCGGAGCAGTCGCGGGACAGCTTGAAAAAATGATAGACCAGTTTATCGGTGCCAATATAAGCGCCGAAGTATCAGTACTCAATTTTACAAAAACAGTCGCCTGAATAGAAAGTAGCAGCTTATTTTCGCCTGATCGCGCCGCTGTATTCATCAGCCAACCGCAAAAAATGTTTCACGTGAAACATTCCGCCGATATGGAGCGCCCGCTTCGGACGAGTCAAGCCTGGAACCCGAAATGCAGGCGCTCCCGTCGAAACAGCGCCGTAAGAGGCACGGAACAACGGACGCCCTAATCCAGAATATATAGAAAGTAGCAGCTTATTTTCGCCTGATCGCGCCGCAGCATTCATCAGCCAACCGCAAAAAATGTTTCACGTGAAACATTGCGATGTGCCCCGCATATCCGGCGTAAAAACATGGATTTCCGCCGTGGCTACTCCGCGCCGATGATCTCCAGGATGCGCTCGAGATCGTCGCTGTCGTAGTAGGTGATTTCGATGCGCCCGCCTTTTTTTCCGTGGCGGATGACCGATTTGCTCCCGAGGCGCTCCTCGAGGCGGCTCTCCAGCTGCGCGATATCGGGATTGCGTGTTTTGCCCACCGGGTATTGCGGCTTGTCTTCCACCCCTCCGGCCTTCGCCGCGAGCTGTTCGAGTTCGCGCACAGAGAGATTTTTTTCGACCGCGCGCCGCGCGACCGTTTCCATTTGGCTCTTTTTTTTGAACGCGAGGAGCGCGCGCGCGTGCCCGGCGCTGAGGCGTCCGTTGATCAGGTATTGCTGGATGCTCTCAGGCAGGGCGAGCAGGCGGAGCGCGTTGGCAATCGCGGCGCGGCTCTTGCCGACCTCTTTCGCGAGATCCTCCTGGCGGAGGCGCAGGTTCGAGAGCAATATCTGGTAGGC
Organism: Spirochaetota bacterium; assembly: GCA_031283155.1. GTDB lineage: Bacteria > Spirochaetota > JAGLSM01 > JAGLSM01 > JAKPMW01 > JAKPMW01. The sequence goes on from JAITCI010000006.1 coordinate 25,072, forward strand.
CTGCGCTTCCTCTATCGGGTTCAGGTTTTCGCGCTGGATGTTTTCGATCAGCGCCATTTCGAGCGCCTTGTCGTCGTTCACGTCCTTCACGATCACCGGTACGCGCTTTAACCCTGCGAGTTTCGCGGCGCGGTACCGCCGTTCTCCAGCGATGATCTCATATTTGTCGCCGCGCCGACGCAGCACGATGGCCTCAATCAGCCCGACCGAGCGGATAGAGGCGGCCAGGTTTTCGAGTTCCTCGGGGTCAAAATGCTTGCGCGGCTGCCGGGGGTTGCGGACGATATCCTCGATATCCATTTCCGCCGGAGGAGCGGCGGGGGATCGGGGGATATGCTGCGGAATCAGAGCCTCCAGGCCGCGGCCAAGCGCTTTTTTAGCCATGCTGCACCACCTCCTGCGCCAGATTATGATAGCAGCGCGCGCCGCTGCCGCCCGGATCGTAGGCGTTTATCGGGAGGCCGTGGCTCGGCGCTTCGGATATTTTGACCGCGCGCGGGATGATTGTCTGGAAAACCTTTTCCTTGAAATAGGTGGTAACCTCTTCCGCGACCTGATTTGAGAGATTGGTGCGGCTGTCGTACATCGTGAGCAATACGCCCTCGAGGGTAAGCGCGGGGTTCAGCGAATTTTGGACGAGTTCAATGGTTTTCATGAGTTTTACCATGCCCTCCAGCGCGTAATATTCGCACTGAATCGGGATCAGCACGGAATCCGCCGCCGTGAGCCCGTTGATCGTGAGCAAATCAAGCGATGGCGGGCAGTCGATGATACAATAGTCATAGCGCGCGGCGCATGGACGGAGAGCCTTGTGCAGCCGGTACTCGCGCTCCGGGAGATCCGTCATCACCACGGTCGCGCCCGAGAGATCCGCGTTCACGGGGATGAGATCCAGATTGGGTACCGCGCTTGGCAGGATAATATCGGCAGGGTCGGCACCCTCGATCAGGATATCGTACATCGAGGGCTGATCCTCGGTAAGGCGGACGCCCAGGCCGCTGCAGGAATTGCCCTGCGGGTCGATATCCACCAGCAGCACCTTTTTCCCGAGCGAGGCGAGCGCGGAGGCAAGGTTGACCGAGGTGGTGGTCTTGCCCACGCCGCCCTTCTGGTTTGAAACCGCGATGATCTTTCCCATACCGTCCTCGTTTGCACCCCTCGCTCTGCGGCTTACCCATTGGATTGCGCCTGTGCCCGAAAGGGTATCGGGAAGTTTCACTTCCCTCGTACCCACAGGGCATAAACAATGACGAAAAAATAAAACTTCAGGGACACGCCCTAAGTTTCGATGATAACGAGCGCGCGTTCCGAATGCGTCCCGTCCGCCTGCGTCAGGGTATAGGGGACGAGCCTTCGCCGCAATTTTTTCGGAAGCGCGCCTGCTTCAGGCATTACGCTGCTTTGCCTGCCTTTATAAGCGTAAATCTTCCCTCCGGGCGTGAGATATTTTTTGCCCTCGCGGACGATTTTTTCAAGCGCGGCAAAGGCGCGGCAGACCAGAATTTCATGATCGCGCGCAGGCATCAAACGCGCCGCGTCGAATACCCGAATGTTCTGCAAATTTAGACTCTCGGCGCAGGCTTGCAAGAATTTTATTTTTTTTTCTTTGGTCTCGGCGAGCGTCACCCGAATCTCCGGGCGCAGGATCGCGATCACAACGCCGGGCAGCCCGCCGCCGCTCCCGAGGTCAACCAGGGTGGCGCAGGGCGGGAGGAACCCTGCCGCAAGCGCGGAATCGGCGATATGCTGCGTTGCCGCGTCGTTCGCCGAGGCGCGGGAAATGAGGTTGATCTTTTCGTTCCAGGCAAGGAGCATATTCATAAAACGCGCAAGCAGGGCGAGCTTCTCCGCATCCGTTGCAAGCCCGTTTGCCGCGAATGCCTCGGCGATAGCGTTTTGTACGTCCATATTTCTCCGTATCGCGCGTTTTTCGCTTATCCGCGGGATCGCGCGCGTCGAGGATCAGATATATGCTCTTATGGTGTCTGTAAGCGTATATATAGTAAGGAAGGAACGCGCTATGATTCAGAAAATAAAGCTCGCGCTGGCCTGCGTTCTGGTGTGCGTCATTCCTCTGCTTGCCGAGGACGTCCTGGATCCGGACGCAGAGCGGGCTGCGCAGGCTGCGCGCGATATTCAGGCAGGTGCGGAGCGCAACGCGCGTACGCCGCTTGCTTTGCGCGCCTGGGCGCCGGAGGAGATACTCAGTATCCGCATCCAGCCCCTTGAGGACGACGGCGCGATCCTGAGCGTAGAGCTTGCCGTTCCCGCGAACCTCGTTCTGTATTACGACAGCCAGCCCCCGCGGAATGAAAACATCCCCGAAACATACTGGTTCCGCGAGCGCTCCGGTACGCGCGGCGAAACGCACACCCTCCGGCTTGGCGATATCGAAAAGGGCAGAACCTATTATTTCAGGCTCGTTGCCACTTGGCCAACCGAGAAATGGAGCGCGCCGATGCGCTGGACGATTCCCGCAAGGAGTATGGAAACTCTTGTCATAAAATAGCTGAAACATTATGGAGGCGTCATGAAGAGCTATCGCAAAGAACTCTGGTTTGATACAAAAAAGCGCCGCGAGCTGATCAATATCACGCGCCAGGTCGCCGAAGCGCTGCGCGAGAGCGGCATCCGCGAGGGGCTCGTTTTGGTCAACGCCATGCACATCACCGCGAGCGTTTTTATCAACGACGACGAAAGCGGCCTGCACGCCGATTTTGAGCGCTGGCTTGAGGGTCTCGCGCCCGAAAAACCCTACAGCCTCTACCAGCATAACGGTGCCGAGGACAACGGCGACGCCCATCTCAAGCGCACCATCATGGGGCGCGAGGTTGTTGTGGCTGTCACCGAAGGCCGCCTCGACTTCGGTCCCTGGGAGCAGATTTTTTACGGCGAGTTCGACGGCAAAAGGCGCAAACGCGCCCTTGTGAAGATCATAGGCGAGTAATTCTCTAAAATACTTAATGTAAATTTATATTTATGTAATGGTGAAAACCTGCGTAACAGTGCGTGATTGCTCCCCATTGTAATTCTTATAAAAGCCGGGTATACTGCGGTATGAGTTAAATCCATTTCCCGCTCCTAAGATGCGCATAGATAAACGGGAGAGCGTGGTTTCAATGTCAACGCCGGAAAAATCAATTGTCCTGCTGCGGGAATTATTGGCGCTCGATAACAGCTATATCGACGCCTGCCGCCTGGAGCAAGTGAACGTGATTTGCGTTGATAACGCGGATCAGAAACATAAAACCATGCCCTTTAAGACCATGTATGCCGGCAATAAACAGTTCTGGCTTAAAAATGATACCGCCGAGTATTTCCTTTCGTATGAAGATTTTCTTAAGGTCGAAGAAAGGGCGTCCGGAATAAAAGCCCCCGTAATCCTGTCCATAGCAAACGAAGCCGATCAGGCTGCGAAAAATGATCACACTGCGCAGGAAGCGGGGGCTGAGCAGGAAATCAACGGCTATGGACAAGGGTATGATTTTATTGCCGCGATGACGGAAACCGAGCGGGCTTCATATATCAAAGAAAGCAAAAACCGTCTGGATGAATTTATTGCCCAAAAACAAAAAGACAGACAGCTTGTCGCAGAGGCTATGGTCGAATCCACACAGGATGCCGTGCTTTGCAACCACGCAACATTAATGAATATCATGAACCTTTCCAATGACGATGCGAAAAAGCAGAGCAAGGATCTGATATTGTCTACCTGTGATTTTGTAAAGTCTTCATCACAGCTTATACTGGAGAATGTTTATAATGAAGAATTAAAGGGCGCACTGGAAACAAAATCCAACGGAACAATACTCCAGCACATGACCCGCGTGTATATGAACGGGCTTGCGTTTTTATCCTATTATAATAAACAGGTTTTAACTTCAAGCATCATCAATAAGCTGCGGATCTCATTTAAGAAGTATGCGCCTTTTTACCAAAATCTTTTGCCTCATGTTGAAAATCTTACGCTGGAAAAAGTTTTTCTGGGCGGGATGCGGGCGATACCGGAAAATGATTTTCATGACTGGGTCGTGGGTTTTTTGGTTCACGATATAGGAAAAGCCGCCGCGGTGGAATACCACGAGAGCGACGCCGCATTTAACCGCGAAATTGTCGTCGAACACGTGTATGTGGGATATAACGCTATCCTGAATAAAACAAATTATCCCCGAGGCGCCAGCCTGATAGCCGGATGGCATCACGAATACTACGGCGATCCGTCGGGATATGGTTCTTTCCGTTCTCTTCTGGAGAAACATCTCAAAACCAATCCTGATATGAAACCGGCGTATTGTATTGCGTATGATATTAAACGCATGACGACCTGCGAGGCGCTGGCATTTTTCCCGGTAAAGATGCTGGAAATAGTAGACGTGTACGACGCCCTGACTGATCCCAATCGCCGGTACAGAAAGGCATTGGCACCCCAGGAAGCGCTCGCTCTCATGGAAGAGGAGTTCGTGCGGAAAAATCCGAAACTCGATATAATCCTTTTTGATCTCTTCCTGAAATTCATGCAGGAAGCTAACTGAATTCTTGCGCCCGCCCGTTCCCTTGCGCTACAATACTTTCGCAATACCAGAGATACGGGAGGCCGCATGAACGATATATTCCGGGCTATTCTCGCCCGCCGTGACGAGCGGGCGCACGGCGCGCTCGACGCGCTCGCGTGTCCCTACGCCGAGGCCGCGCGCCTTTTCGAGGATCCGCCGGAAAAGCGCTCCGACGCCGAGGGCATCCGCACCCCCTTCGCGCGCGATTCAGATCGCGTCATTCACTCGCGCGCCTATTCGCGCTACATCGACAAAACGCAGGTCTTTTCATTTGTGGAAAACGACCATATCACCCATCGTGTGCTGCACGTGCAATTTGTGTCGCGCATTGGGCGTACCGTCGGGCGCGCGCTTGGGCTGAACGAGGATCTGATTGAGGCCATCGCGCTTGGCCACGATATCGGCCACGCTCCCTTTGGGCATCTGGGCGAGCGGGTACTCGACCAGATCTGCCGCGAGCGCAGGATCGGCTGCTTTTACCATAACGTGCAGAGTGTGCGCTGCCTGCACGAGATTGAAAATTACGGGAAGGGCATCAACCTCACGGTGCAAACCCTCGACGGCATACTCTGCCATAACGGCGAGGATCTGCAAAACGGCTTCGGCCCGAACCGCGCGAAAACCGCCGATATGTTTCTGGACGAATACGCGCGCAGCCTCCTCGATGAGGGCGTGGGGGTAAATTTAATCCCCATGACGCTCGAGGCCTGCGTGGTGCGCATGGCCGACGTGATCGCCTACATCGGGCGCGACGTTGAAGACGCTATCCAGATCGGGCTCATCAAGCGCGGCGATCTGCCCCCCGCTGTGGTCGATATGTTTGGGAGCGATAATTCCATGATCATCGACACGCTGGTCAACGATCTTCTCGAGAACAGCTTTGGCCGCGACGAGGTGCGTTTCAGCGACCGCGTTTTTGAGGCCTTTACGGAACTGCGCGATTTCAATTACAAGAACATTTACACCAACCGCCGCACAACCCAGGAGCATCGCAAGGTGGAACGCATCATCTCCATTTTATTCGACGGCTATGCCGCCGAGATGGACATGGGCTTCCACGAGCATACGGTCTTTGCGCACTACTGCCAGAAGTTCGGAAAAAAATACATCCAGCAAAACGGCAAGCGCGCGATCATCGACTTTTTGGCCGGCATGACCGACGACTATCTCATCAACCAGTTCCGCGCCGCCTATATGCCCGACAGCTCCGGCTATAAAATCAGCGAAAGCCATACGAGGTAAAAACAGGATGTTTCGCGCAAGCGCCCATCCCGCTGTTGTGCTTCTTGCCGGGTTACTCCGCGAGGGAAAGGATGCCCAAGCTGTCACCGTCGCGATACCCACAGGGTACAAGCGCACGCAGAGCGAGGTGACAGTCGCGGAGTTACGAAGCGGCGACAGTTGAGAAGGGATAAAAACTTCTTTTAACCCCGCCCACCGTACAACCCTGCTGGCTTCCCCCGCCTTGAAACACGATGTGGAAACCCCTCGCCGCCAAGGATGGCGATTTTGGCGAGGGGTCGTATACATAAAAAATGACGCTGGCGCAAGTTATGCTCAATCCGTTATCATGGCTCAATACCAATAACCACCAAGGGAACAGCGGGGACTCCTCGACCTTGACGTACAATATTATAGAGTTCTCCTTCATAATATGAAGGTCCGGTACTCATTTGCGACTGCAATGTTTTCATAGGTAAAATTTCAATTCCTACGTCAATATGATCACCGATATAAAATGCCAAATGCTTTACAAAAAGGTCATACGCAACAAAGGCATATTTGCCAAACTGAACCTCAATCGCGACACGATTTTTAACAAAATCAGTCTGATTATAGCTTCGTATAGCAATCTCTCCCTGTGCCTCAATCTCTTGTTTTTGAATATCTGGCTGCTTTGCCAATGTTTGTCGGATCAATTTTTCGTTTTTAGTCACCCAGTAACTCACTCTACTTTCTTCCCAAAGATATTTTTTCAATTCTTTTTTGAAGAGATCATTCATTTGAATAGGGCTGTAAAGTAATAACCCCTTCATTGATTTTTCATTTGAAACCTTTGTTTTACACGTTTCTGCATCAACTTTTTGTATAACATTTTCAATTTCTTTCCAAAGATCTGGCTTATGAACCAATAAGTATTCCAATCCATTGAGATGTGAATATTTTTCAACTATCTTCATTTTGGGAAACCCTGCTTCTTGTTCTCTTGTATTGGCGAAGCTGCAAACAACGAGTTCTGTTCCGAAGTTTCAAACTTCAAATTGAGTTTTGGATTGGTGGGATCGTAGATGGGCTTGTTCATGGGGCGGGTTCTGAGTCTGCCTGTAAGCGCGAGATTAACCCGCTCTTCGGCTATCGCGGCATACTCTTCCATAATTTCGCAGCCCATACCCCTGCGCCCGTTTTTGACAGCCGCCGCTACGGTTGAGCCAACGCCCATAAACGGATCAAAAACGAGATCACCCTCTTTGGTGAGCGCGAGTACCAGACGCTCAACAAGCTCAATCGGAAACTGGCAGGGGTGGATCGTTTTTTCGACGTGATTGTTTTTTACGTTCGGTATATCCCATATATCGCTCGGGTTTTTCCCAAGGGGGTTACAGGAAAGTTCGCCGATTCGCGGCCCCTTGAAGTAGCGCTTGGCGGGATATTTTTGCGGCACCCGCACCTGATCGAGGTTGAAGGTATACGTATCCGTTTTGGTGAACCACAGGATGGTTTCATACCGACCGGAAAATCTCCTTGATGC
>JAITCI010000026.1 GCA_031283155.1 Spirochaetota bacterium
GGCCAGGGAAAATTGTTATACACAATGTCTTTGGAATAACGATACCGCATCTCAAGCCGACCACAAACTACTCTGACCCAAGCCATGTGGACACTGGACGTAAGAATGCCAAAATGGTAGAGCGCGGCGTTGGGGATAATATGCACGGCGTCGCTGGCGAGTATATCCGGCGATATAAACCCAATGGGAATATAGCGGCGTTTTTCAGATGAAACGCGCGGCACAACGATATAATCAGTATTTGGCATATTCTCAACGTGAAATCGGCGCGGCGTATCCGCGATTTTGCGGGTGGGCGCGCTTTTACTTGCAAGCCGAAATTGTCTGACCGCCTCAATGCGTTTCATGGCTTCCGGCATTTGTTTTAATTCAGCGGGAGAACAATCACCCAGCCACAGGCAATACCGGCGGTATCCATTGATAAATTCGTCAGAGCCTATCCACGGGCGGAACCATTTTTCAGCTTGCGGCTCTTTGCGCAGAAATTCATTTTTCTCTTCTTCTGTGAATAAATAATTGCCGCCGTCAATGGGCTTATTGCCAATCCCTGTATCCGGCACAGCGCATAACGGAGTTCCCCTGCTCTCAATAAAAACGTCTACTGCATCTACAAGATACGGATTGATATTTTTTGCTGCGATTTTTTCATCACTGTCAAATATTACTTTCTCTCCGTTCGCTCCTGTGCCGAATCCAATAATCACACAATGCACTGCCGCTTTCCCTTTGGCTTCATTGCTCCATTTGAAAGTGCGCCAGGCAAAGTGAATACATATACCAAATTTTTCAAAAAGAGGTTTCCAGACTGCGGCAACTTGCTCTCCTTGCGTAATCGAATTTGTAGAAACAAACGCGGCACAAAGAGCGCCTTGCATACGCGCGTACATAAACTGTGCCGCTTTGTAATACCATGCCGCAACATAATCCACAACTCCTGCGCCTTTTGTTTGTTCGCCTTTTTCGTTCAGAATTGTGTTACCAATATCCTCGCGCTGTTCATCGCTCATAAACTTTGATCCCACAAACGGCGGATTGCCCATGATATACGCAAGCGCATCTCGCGGCACTATACTCGCCCAGTCCATCCTGAGCGCGTTCCCGCACACAATCCGTGCGCCCTTGCCCAGCGGAAATTGCGCGAAATTGACGCCGTACTCCGCCGATAAGCGTTGGTTCATCTGGTGCTCGGTCAGCCACAACCCTGCGCGCGCTATCTGGCAGGGAAAATCTTCGAGTTCAATCCCGAAAAATTGCTCAATGCTTACTTTACGCAGCGGAGCAATATCCAGATGTAATTGCCCGGTATGCGCCTTTGGGATTTTTTTCTTTATAATCTCCATTTCCAGCAGCCGGAGTTCGCGGTAGGCAATGATCAAAAAATTACCGCAGCCACAGGCCGGATCGAGAAATTTCAAGCGGCTGATCGTATCATGCAAAGCGTCCAGCTTTGCGGGAGAATTTTTCGCTTTGGCAAATTCCGCGCGCAAAGCGTCCATAAAAAGAGGGTTTATCAGCTTGAGTATATTTTCTTCGCTGGTATAATGCGCGCCCAACTCGCGCCGCGCATTTGCGTCCATAACACCCTGAAACATCGAGCCGAATACGGCGGGCGATACCTCGCTCCAGTCGAAATTTGCCATACACTCCAAAAGCGCCGAGCGCATATTCTTGTCAAACTCCTCAAGCGGGAGATCCTCCTCAAATAATCCGCCGTTGATATACAGAAACTCCGCAAGTTCGCCGCCTGTATGCACACCTCGCTCGTTATCCGGGGTATTCAAAATCTTAAAAAGCCGGTAGAGCCGCGAGCATAAATCGATACCGCTCTCTGCGGAGCTTTGGACGTAGCGCAAAAATGCGTCTTTCGGGAAAATGAGGGTATCGTTCGCGAACATACAAAACAAGAGCCGCACCAGATATACCTCAAGCGCGTGGCCTTTGTAGCCAATCTTATAGAGGGCGTCGTGGAGCTTCGCCATTTTTTCCGCCGCTTGTACGTTCACTGTTATTGTATCTTCCCGTACCGGTATGTCAAAACCCGCCAAATGCGAAAAAAGATGGATGTGCTGTAACAGGTCTTTAGTCAGAAAGACTTTTTTGATGGCTGTGGTGCGATGAAAATACAGGATATTTTCAAAATCGCTGACCATCAGATGATCGGTTATTTGGTCGGCAGGTAAATGGAGTACATAGTCCTGAAGCTGCTTCAGCGCGTCGTCCAGATTCGCGCCCCGCGATTTCATCTCTATCACGATCATCCTGGGCGCAAAATAGTCCATGCGTCCGTGACCCTTTTCACGCAGAGCCGCGTTTTCAAAGCATCCAATGTCGTCCGCCTGATCTATGCCGAACACATTCAAAAATTCACGGATGAAGCCGTTAGCGCGTTTTTGCTCGCTCGTTTCGTCTTTCCAGTGGGATGCCGCGAACCGGGCGGCGCGGGTTTTTATTTCGTCGCGGGATATGGGCATGGGCTATTCCTTTGTGTACACAGAGACTCCCGGAAACGCATCCATTCCGAAAAAAAAGACCGAAGCTACAGCCCTTCTTAATGGCGTAGGCGGTAGCCATTAAGAAGGGCGTACTTCTGCTTCGGAAACTGCTTGTCCTATGGGTATTTGCGCCGTGGCGCAGCTCCAAAATCCTTACTTATACAGGTTCCGCACTTCATTATCGGGAAGCATGGAGTTCTGTTCCGACGGCGTGAAGAGGAGCTTGCGCGCGCGCAGCCAATACTCGACCGCGCTTTGGTTCAGTTGAGATTTGCGGAGCGCGATATCGGCCACCAGGGATTGGTAGAAGGCCTGTTCGATGCGGTAGACCGCCTGCCCGGATTCGTACTGTATCTGCGCCACGCGCTCGCGTATCGCTTCGATTTCCTTGAAGTTCGCGATATTTTCGCGGCGGATCTTTTCGCGCTCTTCGGCGGAAAGGTTTGCGGTGATGCGGCGCTCGTTGGCGACGATGCGGGTCAGGACGTCGTCGAGCATACGCTTTTGTTCCATAATCTTTTCGCCGGTCTCGCGCAGGAGGTTCCGGATGCTTTGCATACGCTCAGCCGGATTGCCAAAAAGGGTCATTGTGTCCGGTGATCTTTCCGCCTGCGCCGAGAGCCGCAGCACCGGCAGGGCAAGCAGACAGCAGAAGATATATACTATCGCGCGTTTCATGGTTTCCCCCATTACATCAGTAGTAATACAACTGCTGCATATCCTGATAGCCGCGAATGATTTCGTCGGTTTCCTGTTCGGCGACGCAGGAATCCATCGGCCCCTGGGCGAGCGTTGTTTTGCCGCTCAGCAGAGCCTGCTCGCCGCTGTAGCTCAGCGAGAAAAACAGGGCAAGCGTTACCGCCGCTGTTGTGGCGACCCCGGCCAACGGGTACATGAACCTCCGCCAGGCATGGAAAATGCCTTCTTGTTCTTCGATGCGTTCCTCGGAAGCGATGCGGGCGCGGATGCGGGTCAGCGCAAATTCCTCATCTACTTTGACCTGCGGGAGCCGCCGCAGCATGGTTTGCGCCGCGAGATAGGCATCAAGGCGGCTTTTGCATACCGCGCATTCCGCCGCATGGGCGCGCACGAATTGCTGTTCCGCCTCGGTGAGGTCGTTATCGATGCAGGCGGAAAGCTGCCGGTCGCTGATATGTTTCATGGGTTGCACTCCTTCTGGGCTTCGATTAGGATCTTGCGTAATCGCTGCCGTGCTTTATGTAATCGTCCGCGGATCACCGCAGTGCTGGCGCCGAGAGCCTCGGCGATTTCTTCATATCGTTTGCCCCCGAACTCCTTCATGATGATGATCTCGCGATCCTCAAAGCGGAGTTTATCGAGGCAGCGTCGTATCAATGCGCTTTCTTCCTTGCGTATGTAGGCGTCCTCTTCGGTTTCCTCGTTCTGGAAAAAGAAATCCGATTTTTCCATGTCCACAAGCACCGATTTTCCGTAGCCGCTTTTGATCCGGCTCCGGCGGCGGTATTCGTTTTTGATGGCGTTGCGGCACGCGATATAGAGGTAGCCCGGAACCAGTTCGTCGTTGGCGATGGTGTGCAGGTTGCGGTGGAGGCGCACGAAAACGTCCTGGACTATCTCCTGTGCCTGTTCAATATCGTTGACCATATAATGGACCTGCCCTACCATTCGCGAGTAATGCAGGCGATACAGGCGCTCAAACCGCCGTTCAAGTTCGTGCGCGTCCGCCTGGGGTATATCGCGGGTTTCCGCCCTTTGTTCTTCCATCAGAGACACCATATTCCCGGGTATGTCAATGGCCGCATTCCGATTATACGCCTCCTGTGGTGGCGGCGTATCGATTCGAAACATGGCTCTGTAATGATAGCAAACAGATGGCGTGAAGGGTAGTCGATGGGTGCTTTTTCGCGGCATACCCTAACATCCGTATAGCAAAAATAATTGAAATTTTCCGCATTTTTTTGTTGACGATGGGGGGGGGGGGGGGGGGGATTTTTTTTTCTAATTTTCTTTTTTTTTCCACAATTGGCGGGTTGGGGAAAAATTTCGATATTTATAAATAAGAACAAAAAGTTTTTTGTAATC
>JAITCI010000028.1 GCA_031283155.1 Spirochaetota bacterium
CGTATGCCCTGAGCGCCCGTTTGGACAGCCAGCCAGTTGATGGTGCCGTGGTTCCAGTCGAACAACCAATTCCACACCGTCATCACGGCTACCACCGGCATGGCCCGGGCCAGCAGCAAACAGAGCTGCAGCACCAGGCGGGCCCACTTGGCCACAGCGTTCATCAGAAGCGCCAAAAGCACCCCAAGGATCACCGTTGAAGCGGCGTTGACCAGGCAGAAGGCCAGGGAGCGGGCAATCACCCCCCAGACGACGGGATCGGTCAGGGCGCCGGTGGCGTTGCGCAGTCCGACGAAGTCCGGGGCGGCGCCGAACTGGGCGGCGCACTGGATTCGGGCGGAGGTGTACTCGAATCGGACACCGCACTTGACTCGGGCGGTGCTGCGCTCGAATCGGGCGTGACTATGGCTATACCGGCTATACCGTTGCACGCCGACGAAATGACCAAACATACCGCAAGAAGGGTAAATACCGCACCGAAAGAGCGCATACCGGAACCTCCTGTATTATATCCGGGCAAAATGTCCGCCCCCAAGCATCCCAGTCTATACACGGGACTATAGCACAGTCTTAACAAAAGTCAAGATGAATTTGTATTTTCTCCCATATCGTATGTGGTAAATTTCCGGATCGATATCCTGTCTCACGGGGTATAGCGCCCGTATTTGCTTTGTCATCTCTGCGAAACACTGTTTTCAAAAGCTCGGCTCCGCGCAAATACAGTGCCATCCTTGCACTTGTACCCTTGCCCCCGCTCACCCACAGGGCGTAAAGGCATAAACGCGGAGCGTTTACGTCCTGTAAACGGCGTTTGGTTAGGTGTGCCGGGCTAACGAGTGGGGGTGGGGCGAGACTGCGGCTCCGGCCTGCCCCGCGCTGTACGCGCCATCCTTTTCCGAAGCACGTACTCCTACTTCGGAAGCGCGCGGGGTACTGCCCTCCTGGTAGTTAGGGGAGCATATACCGCCGATTCCCCGGCAAACAAAATACATCAACCGTACAAACTTGCGCCGCTCCCCCTCCTGTTTCTGGCTTTCATCCCGATTGGATGCTATTTTTTCCATTCAAATATGCGCGCAGGCTTTGGACAGGATATGCGATCTATTTTTTTCCCAAAAGGATTTTTCAGATCGAAGCCCGTATGGGTTGTTATTGTGTTTTGCCTGGGCTGCGGCCTGTTCTCGCGGCTCTCGTGGGTGCAGGAGCGCGATCTCTTTATGCCGGAGAGCGCGATCATCGAACGCTTCCCGAGCCTGCCCCGCGAGCCGCAGATCGCTGCGCCGCCGCAGATCGAGTTTAACACCGCGACAAATCTATTGACCAATTTTTCCGCCGGAGGCGCAAACGGCGCAGGAGCAAAGGGCTTCGCGCTGGCACCCGAGGTGAAGGCGAAAACATCTCTGGAACATTTTTTCCGCAAGCTGGAAACAACACGGCACGGGGGTACGGCGCGGGTATTGTGCTACGGGGATTCGCAGCTTTGGGGCGATAATATCACGCGGCGCGTCCGGCAGCGCCTGTTGGAACATTTCCCGAACGGCGGGCGCGGGCTGATCCCGGTGATGCCGGAGGCCGGGCCAAACGGCGATTATATGCTCTCGGGCGTGGAACAGTCGGCAAGCGACGGCTGGGATATCACGATGCTCCAGACGATGCAGCATTATAAAATGGAGGTTGGGCTTACCCTGCGCACCTACCGCGCCCTGCGGGACGGCGCATGGACGCGCGTACGGCTCTACCGGCAGGAGGCGGCGGATTCCCTCGGGATTCTGGCCGCACCCGGCGGCGCGCCCATCAGCGCGCGCTTTATACTGACGAACGATATTGCGCAAACCCACAATTTTACGATCACCGAAACCTATACCCTGCTGACCAACGCGATCCCCTGGAAGGAGGTGCTGATCACCGCAGGCAAGGGCGCAAAACTCTACGGCCTCGACGTCCGCCGCAATGAAGGTCTCTCCTTCGCTCCGGTAATCCGAAAGGGAATTTGCTCGCACGATTTTCCGAACATCGAGAGAGAGCCGTTTCTTGAACAGCTCGCCGCATACAAGCCCGACCTGTTTATATGGTATTTCGGCAAAAACGAATCCGGCTGGGATCAGTACACGCTGGATAAATATCTCTCCGGTATGCACTGGACTGTAACCAACATCCGCGCGGCGAGCCCGGAAACCTCCATCCTGTTTATCGGCCCGGGGCCGCGCATGAATACCTACAGGGGCCCGCTCCGGCTCTTCCCCTCGATACCGGAGATGCGCCAGGCGCAGCACGATTTTGGCCGCGATTACGGCGTCGCCTATTTTGACAGCTTTAACGCGCTGGGCGGGGTGGACGGCTTTCTGGATATGGTCAGGCGCGGCATCGCCATGACGGACTATGTGCATCTCACCTTTCGCGGCGGGGATATGCTCGCGGACAGTTTCGCGGATAATCTGCTGGCCTCGTGGCTGGCCTGGCTCGAAACGCCGGAGGAGACCTCGCTGCTCTCGCTCTTCTCAAAGCAGGAGGCACCAAAGGGCGCAGCGCCGACGGAGAGAACATCCGGCGCGATCACCTTTGATACCGTGAGCTATGGATTCTTTTTGATCATCGTTTTCTTTGTCTGGTGGTTCCTGTACCACACCAACCTTGTGCGCGTGGTTTTTCTGCTGCTCGCGAGCTGGTTCTTTTATATGTCATGGAATCCTGTTTTTGTGGTGTTGATTATCGCCTCGAGCAGCACCGATTTTTTCATCGGAATGTTCATCAGCCGCGCCCTGCAAAACAAGCGGCGCGGACTCGCAAGGTTCTGGCTCGCTCTCAGCCTGATCTCAAGCCTGGGGCTCCTCTTTTTCTTCAAGTATTTTAATTTTTTCCACGAGGTTCTGTTTCAGCTCGGGATCAGTGAAGGGAGTTCGGACGTGATCTCCCTGATCCTGCCCGTGGGCATCTCGTTCTACACCTTCCAGACGATGAGTTACGTGCTGGATATATACCGCGGGCTTCTGGAGCCGATACGCTCGTTCACGAAATTCGCGCTGTTTGTGAGCTTCTTCCCGCAGCTTGTCGCGGGTCCGATTGTCCGCGCGCGCGATTTTCTGCCGCAGCTTTTGACGAAGCCCAATTTTGATCCCGTGCTGATGTGCAATGGATTTTTCTTTATTATGATCGGCCTCTTCAAGAAAATCGTAATATCGGATTTTATCGCGCTGAATCTCGCGGATCGTGTTTTTGCCTCGCCCGAACTCTATACCCCGATTGAGGTTTTGTTTGGGGTGTATGCCTATGGGCTGCAGATCTATTGCGACTTCTCCGGCTATTCCGATATCGCGATTGGCTCGGCGGCGCTCTTTGGATTTAAACTCCCGCTCAATTTTAATTCGCCCTACAAGGCCGCGAACCTGCAGGACTTCTGGCGGCGCTGGCATATCACGCTCTCCACCTGGCTCCGCGATTATCTCTATATCCCGCTCGGCGGGAGTAGGCACGGCAACGCCCGCACCTATATCAATCTCGCGATCACCATGCTTTTGGGCGGACTCTGGCATGGCGCCGCCTGGCGCTTCATTATCTGGGGGGCGTTGCACGGGATTGGCCTTGCCGCGGTACGCGCCTGGCAGCGCAGGAAACACGATGTTTCCGCGCACGCAGTGACAGGACGTCACGCCTTTTTGCGGGCGAGGAAAAACGCCACAGCGCAAAAAGTCAAATTAAGCGCAAAGGGACGCGCAAAAGCCGCTGATACAATCCCGCCCGCTCCCGCAAAAAAAACATATCGTTTTCTTGCATGGTTCTGTACGCTGCACTTCGTGATGTTCGCCTGGATATTCTTCCGCGCGCCCGATATGGCGGCCGTGGGCGCCGTCCTCGCAAAAATTGGCGGCGTCCCTGCGGCGATCTATGGATTCTTCAGCGGGGGCAATCCGCAGTTCGGCGATACGGCCGTCAGTCTGGCGGCGCGGCTGGAAGCGCTCGCCCCGAATATCACCTCCCTTATTGCGCTTATCCTCTTTGGCGGATTCGCGCTGCACTTTGTCCCGGAGCGCTGGTTCGAGTCATGCCGCGAATTTTTCGTGAAGCTGCCCGCACCCCTGCAGGCGTGCTGCCTCCTCGCCTGTATGTTCCTGTTCTACAAAACCGCCACCGCCGCAGTCGTCCCTTTCATCTACTTCCAGTTTTAGTTCTTGCAAGACGTGCAACATTACCCCGGGCGCGGTGTCGTTTCGGAAGAATTGCAGCAAGCGGATGCTGACGCCGGAAAATAATTCCGAGGCAGCCGTGTTTTGTGTATGCTATGTTGTTTGGAAGATATACAGGGAATGTTGAAATTTGAGCAAAACAATACAGGTGTTTATGGTAAAACCATAATCGCGTTTCTGTCGGTAATCATTCTTTTTTCCGGCGTTGGCATTATTGCCATTCGCAAGGATATACGCCTCGAAGCGCTCACCATGGAAAAACTCATTCTGGAAAAGAGCAATAAGGCGCAAAAGGTATTTGATCGCCTGCTCGGTAAAGCGCAGACAATTTCCATTTTCGCGGTAAAAGGGCTTGAATCTGATGATTTTGAGCAGCTCGCCGCCGCGCTTATGGACGACCCGGCCATACACAATATCCTGATCGCCCCCAATGGGATCGTTACGCAAGTGTATCCGCTGGAAGGAAACGAGCCTGTGCTTGGGCTCAATTTTTTCGGCGACGGCGCGGGGAACGCGGAAGCCCGCAAAGCGCTGGAAACCGGGCAGCTGGTGCTGGGGGGACCCTTCAATGCCGTCGAGGGAGGCCAGATCATTGCGGGCAGACTGCCCGTATTCATTACAGCGCCGGACGGAAGCAGGCATTGCTGGGGATTGGTATCCATAACATTTAAGTACCCCCGGATATTCGGCAGCGTCGGCCTGGAAACGATCCATGAACATGGATTCGATTATGAAATATGGCGGATAAATCCAGACAGCGGAGAAAAGCAGGTTATCAAAAAAAGCGAAATCCTGAACGGACACAGGATTCGCTATGTTGAAAAACTCATTCCGTTTCAAAACGCGGAATGGTTTTTCCGCATCTATTCCGCGCGCTCATGGTACAGCCAGATTGAGGCATGGTTCTATATTCTGGGTGGATTATTTTTCAGCTTCCTGGTCGCCTTTGCTGTGCAAAGCAATATCCGGCTTAAAATCCTGAAAATGAATTTTGAGCACTTAAGCCATGTCCTCCACGCCAACGCGCCGATTGGTATAACCATCCTGAACGACAATATGCAGTTCATTGGCTTAAACGACGCGGTTTTGCGTATGCACGGCGTTACGGAACAATATTACAGCAGTCATTTTCTTGACCTCTCACCCGAGTATCAGCCTGACGGCCAAAGATCCGCAGATGTGCTGCGCGAGATCACACGGCGCGCCAAAAACGGCGAACGGCAGGTCTTTGAGTGGATGCACACTTCCGCCGACGGCGAGCCCATTCCATGCGAAATAACAATAACGAACATTCAAAATCACGGGCAATGCCATTATATAATTTACATTTACGATTTGCGCAATGTAAAAAAGCTGGAGAGGGCCGCGATAGAGGCTGAAAAATTTACGGGGCTCATGCTGGATTCATCGCCATTCTGCAGCCACCTCTGGGACGCCGAGTATAGTATCGTGGATTGTAATGAGGCTGCCGTGACGCTCTTTGGGTTCGCCAGCAAACAGGAGTTTAAGGATAATTTTTTTGATCTTTCCCCCGAGTATCAGCCGGACGGGCAGCGTTCCTACGAAAAATTTCTGAATATTGTCCGAAAAACGCTGGCAAGCGGCCGCCACACATTTGAGTGGCTGCACTGTATGCCGGATCATACCCTCATGCCTGCGGAGGTAACGCTTGTGCGCGTGAACCATAAAGGCAATTCCTATCTGGCGGGATATACGCGGGATCTGCGCGTCATTGAGCGCATGGAAAACAAGATTGCGTATCTCGAATCAGAGGCAGTCAAGATCTATTATGACCCCCTGTCCGGAGTGTATAACAGGCGGTATCTTGATCTGCATCTGACCCGTGTTATGCGAGCCTTGTCGCGTTCAGAAAGCTGGCTCTGTCTGATGATGATCGACGTGGATTTCTTCAAAAAATATAATGATGCTTACGGGCACCGCGAAGGCGATACCTGCCTCAAAATGATTGCGGAGACCCTTACTGAAAATATTTCGAGAGCCGATGATTTTGTGGCGCGCTACGGCGGCGAGGAATTTATTGTCGTCCTGCCGCATACCAATGAAAACGGCGCGCGGATGCTCGCGGAAAAAATGCTTGAGAGCATTCGCAATCTGAATATTCTGCATGAGCAAAACGAAGCCGCGAACTGCGTTACCATAAGCATCGGCGTTGCGGCGGGCAAGGTGCAGGGCATCCAAAGCGGCGACGAGTATATCAAGCGCGCGGATGAGATGCTCTACAAATCCAAGCAGGGCGGGCGCGACAGATATACCTATACGGCTCTGTAGCGATAATCCCGTATATTTTCAGCTTGAATAGTATCCCAGGAGACGCAGGGATTGAATATGGATACCGGGCAGCTCATTGATTTTCTGGACGACGACGCCATTGAAACCGTGCTTGTGATTCAGGAAGCGCCCACAAAATTGCAGGTCGTTACCCAATTCGGAAAGCAAAAAACCATCAAGGCAAACCAAATCGTCTGCCGTTTCGGAGATACGTATACGCGCGAAGAACTGGCGATCACCATCCCGAACTTGCGCCAAAAAACAGAAGCACTCGCAAGCGAGATAGACAGCGAACTCCTGTGGGCCGGAACGGAACCCAAAGAAAAAGATTTCGCGATCAAGGAGATAGCGCGCAATTACTTCGGCGAGGGAAGGCCAATCCGGGGCGAGGAGATAAGCGCAATCTGCCGCGTACTCCTCGGCGACCCGATCCGGTATAAGCGAAACGGACTCGCCTTCCAGGCGCGCAGCGAAGCGCATGTGGCGGCTCTTCTGCTCGCCGGGGAGCGCGAGGCCGCCAAAAAAGAGAAGGAGCGCGCGATTGGCGCCTGGCTCGCGCGGCTCTTGTCCCCCGAGTTTGCGAACGGGGACGACGCCATACCGGCAGACGATCAGGATGAGGGCGTAGATACGCGCGATTCCGCCGGTTTGGATGCTGAATTTTTGCAGGCGCTCGCCGCCTTTCTGATTGATCGCCGCGAATCCGACGTGAGCCGTTTATTTTGCGAAAAGCATCGCGATAATCCGCGCGAGGCCGCATTCGCAATCCTCTCGCGGCGCCGGCTTCTGCCCGCCGACTGCAATCCGATCAAACTGATAGCCGGAATAAATCCCGAGTTCAGCCGCAAGGCGCTTGCGGAAACAGAGGCGCTCGCAGCAGAAAATTCCGTTCACTCCGACCCGCATGAACGGCTTGATCTCACCCACCTGCCCGCGTTCAGCATCGACGACGCGCTCACCATGGAAATCGACGACGCCTTTACCATAGAGCGCTCGGCGAATAATATTCGTATTGGGATTCATATCGCCGACGCGGCTTCCCTGATCCCGCTACAGGGCGCGATAGACAATGAGGCGCAGGCGCGCACCCTGACTGTGTACCTCCCGGAGCAAACCTTCACCATGCTGCCGCCGCGCATCGGAACGGAGATCGTGAGTCTGCGGCAGGGCGAGCGGCGCGCGGTATTGAGTCTGCTCGTCGAACTGGACGCGGCCACCCTGCTTCCCGCGCGCTCTGAATTCCGCTCCGCCTGGATACAGAACGCGCACCGGCTTACCTACGAACAGGTAGACGCGATCCTGGCGGATGAGGCGCCCCACCCCTTGCGCGAAGATCTCGATATAGCGTATTCTGCGGCGCTGAAGTTAAAAGCGGAGCGGCTTTCGCGAAAGGCGTTTCTGATCGCGCGGCCGGAGATGCGCGCGCACGTCGAAAACGGGAAAATTACGCTGACGGTTATTCGCGAGGCGGGAAAGTCCAGTACGCTCGTGCAGGAGCTTATGATACTGTATAACGCAAGTGCCGCGCGCTTCGCGCAAAACGCCGCGCTGCCCGTTATCTATCGTGTGCAAGCGCCGCCCGACGGAAAAGACTTTCCGGTTGGGCGCGAACTCGTCTATGAGCCGCATACCGCGCGCGCATTGTTTAAGCGAATCCGTCCGGCGCGGCTCTCGCTTGAGGCGGGCGCGCATGCCGGTCTTGGGGAGGACGCCTATATTCAGGCGACTTCGCCAATCCGCCGCTACGGCGATCTCATCATGCAGCGGCAGCTCCTCGCGCATATACGCGGACGCCGTCCGGTATACGAGCAGGGCGAATTATACCGCGTACTTGCTGCCGTCGAAGACACCAGCCGCGAGATCAGCGCGATTGAGCGAAGCTCCATCCGCTTCTGGGCGCTCGAGTATCTTGCGCGCGCGCCCGAACAGGAGTATACCGCGATTGCCCTGTTTGAGGTTTCCGGCGGTACGCTCGTGGAGCTGGAGGAGTATCCCCTGCGCGCAATCCTGGAGGGGGCGCGTCTCAAGGCGGGCGAACGCATCCCCGCGCGCATCTCGCACGTAGACGCGCGGAGCGATATCCTGCGCTGCGTTCCTGTGGCGTAAGCAAACACGCAAAATTTTTATTTGGGTAAGGGCGTCCAAAGTCCGGAGAGATATCCAAAGCGTTTCCAACGGGAGCGCCTGCTTTATCTGCTTTCCGGTGTTCACCCCGTAATGACACGCCTGGCTTCGCGTAATGCGCTTGCTGCGCCCTTGGGGAACAGCCCTACAACAATTTGAGCAGTTCCGCGATCACCGCGCGATGCGTAATATGCAGCCGGAAGGGGTTCGAATTGACGAAGTCCTTCAATATAGACGTCCGCGCGGCACTCAGGCTCAAAACTATGCGCGATTCGTCCGGCAGTTCCGGGAGCATCGGTCCGGCGGCAGGCGTCCGGTAGAACGCTATCAGATATCCATTCGCGCCATGCTTAAAGGAATAGAGAACAGTCATATCGCGGGCCGCCGCAATATCCGCCGAGGGACAATCCAGCCTGTCGAGTATAAGCAAGTGGTAGAGATACTGCTGCGCCTCTCGCTGTTTTTTGGGGGCTTCGGTTTTCTTTGGTGATTCGGGCTCTTCAGGCTGGAGTGGATTCTCGGGCGTGTCCTCGGGCAGCGCCATCTGTATGGACGCCTCGTCCTCTTCGGAGAGATACGGCAGATCCTCCTCAAACTCGTCCGAATCGTCATAATACAGGATCGCATCGTCGGGAACATCAAGCGCGGAAGCAAAGCGCGCTCCCTGGAACAGCCCGCTGAGGATAAAAACGCTCACTGCGCAACATATTACAAATGCTGATTTTCCTGGTTTCATCATATTCCTCATTCCCTGTCAAAATCCAGCTGACGCGACTCGCCCGTTGGTTTATAGGAATCCCTGTTCGAAATATACCCCCAGATCATATCGGGGTCGGAGCAATAGCGCATCATATAGTTTTGCCCTTTATGATTATAGGCGGTAATCATAATCCCTTCTATCTCATTCGTGCCATTGGACATTTTCTGAAACTGGACGCTCGCGCGAAAAACGTCAAACCGCGGGGAGCTGATCTTTCTGACGTCGTGGTACTCCTCCAGAAGATCAACGTACCGTGTAATATAATAGGTGTCCTCAATATGCTTCATGAATGCCGAGAAGGACGCGCCTGTTTTCAGGACATGAATGGCCTGCCCGTCTTTGTACACATAAGCGACGTGCGCCTCGGAGATTGTCTTCACCTCGGTTCCGTCGCTCTGGGTTTTTGTCTCCACCTGCGAGAGATCTTTATAATCGAACCGTTTATTCGCTATATCGATCTCTTCCTTCGTTAAAACGTACTTCTTGCCGGATTTGAGCAATATATAATCGCCCGGGTTGGCCGCGCGCACGGCGGAGAGCCGGTTTTCGATTTGCTTCCCCGTATACCTGCCCTCCTGCGCCGGAAGAGCGGATGCAAAAAATACAATGGAAAGCAAAAATGTACATACATACATGAGTATCCGTTTTTTCATGGCAAATATCCTTACAGAGAATGTACAATCTGAATGGTATATCGCGCGCTTTGCATTGTCAATAAATCCGAATACCTCTTTTCATCGTCGCAGTTAAAGTTCCCTCAAATTGCGTGCCGTTTTGTTACTTTTATTCAACATGAAAAACAGGGAGGCAGTATGTCATTTTCGCGGAACTTGCAGGCAAAAGCGCATACGGTCTGGGAGGCGGGATATAACCACCCATTTGTGCAGGAACTCGGCAAAGGCATATTAGATAAAGAAAAATTTAAATTTTATCTGCTCCAGGATTATCTCTATCTTCTGCAGTACGCAAAGGTTTTCGCGATAGCCGCCGTCAAATCCGATACGGAAGAACTGATGACCCGCTTTTCATCGAGCCAGTATTTCATACTCGCAAACGAAATGAATATACACCGCGAATATATGGCGTCCTTTGGGATCACGCGGGAGGAAATGCTCATCGCCAAGCCCTCGCTTTATAATAAGGCATACACAAGCAATATGATCGCGCTCGGGCAAACAGGCGATCTGGCCGATATCCTCTCGGCGGTCTTTCCCTGCGCCTGGACATACGCCGATTACGCGCAGCGTTTGCAAAAACAATATGCAGGCGAACTGGACAATAATTTCTTCAGGTCGTGGATCGGGCAATACGCGAGCGCCGAATTTTCGGATTCATTCGCGTGGTTCTACGACGCCCTGGACGCACTCGCCGCCAATATGTCCGATGCGCGGCGCAGGGCGATAGAAGAAATTTTTATCTCCAGCGTCGAGTTTGAATATCTCTTTTGGGATATGGCATATACGATGCAGATGAGCTACCGGTGAATAATTTTTTGGCTACAGCAGGCGAAGCGCTCTTTTTCATGGCCAATGTTTTTTTGCTTTCACGTTTTTCCTGGCTTCAGCGGCTTATGGCGTTTACTTCCTGGCTGTATGCAAGTCTTTGAAATTGGTGGGGGT
Organism: Spirochaetota bacterium; assembly: GCA_031283155.1. Taxonomy (GTDB): domain Bacteria; phylum Spirochaetota; class JAGLSM01; order JAGLSM01; family JAKPMW01; genus JAKPMW01. Next base: position 10,974 of record JAITCI010000028.1, read on the forward strand.
AGCGCAGGCTCCCGCGCTTTGCGCGGAGCCGCAGCGACCCTCGCTTACTTGCGACATCCGTGTCGCAGCTTACCGTGTACGCTTCGCGCGGGACACGACCTCCTGTCGCAGGGGGGAGCATATACCTTCAACTTTCCGAATAAGTGCGTAAAATTGCTTAGCCTGAATTTGCCGTTCCCCCTCACTCATTATTCTGCAAACGCGCCTCGAGGGTGGCGATATTGCCGCGCATTTCGCGCGCGGTTTTCCATGAGAGCCGCCCCGCCTCGTACATATCCTGGATAAGGCCGCGCTCTATCCGGAAGCCCTTCAGGGCAAGCTCCGA
>JAITCI010000062.1 GCA_031283155.1 Spirochaetota bacterium
TCCTCCGAAGAGTCCAGTGAGGAGTCCTCCGAAGAGTCCAGTGAGGAGTCCTCCGAAGAGTCCAGTGAGGAATCCTCCGAAGAGTCCAGTGAGGAATCCTCTGAAGAGTCCAGCGAAGAATCCTCCGAAGAGTCCAGTGAGGAGTCCTCCGATGAGTCCAGTGAGGAGTCCTCCGAGGATTCCAGTGAGGAGTCCTCTGAAGAGTCCAGCGAGGAGTCCTCTGAAGAGTCCAGCGAAGAATCCTCTGAGGAGTCCAGCGAGGAGTCCTCTGAAGAGTCCTCCGAAGAGTCCAGCGACTCATCCGATAGCTCCGACTCATCGGATAGTTCTGTATCTTGGGATGGATTCAATACTGCTCCAACAGGGGAACTGGCATTTTCGAACGCAAATTATGACGATATTGGAACCATAGGCGATTCGATGAATAATAACGACACTGCGTTTACTACTCCGCCAGGGACTGCAACACTAGCTACAGGTGGTTTTAGCGGCGGAAATGGTTGTTTGCAAGTGCATTATGAAGGGAATGCAAATACGACTATATATGTATCTCCAGAATTAAACGCTTATCCCGGTCCAATTGCTGTAGGAAATTCAAAATTGACATATTGGATGCGGGGAACAAGCACTGTTCGCAGACCTGTTGTAGCTATTGGTTCTCTCCCAAACAGTAATGTTGGCACTCAATATCCTGCCGCCATTATAGATGCAGGAGCCACAACACAAAATCTCAGTGGATCTGCCGCAGGCAATGCCGCAATCGATTGCCCTGATTGGACTAAATTTACAATCGTTTTAGCTTCTTCTGCTGCCAGCGGTGCGTTACATTCCAATTTCACTGCCGATAAAGACGCAAAGTATTTGTACTTAAAGTTACAAAATACAAACGTTACCACTGTTGATTTGTACTTTGATGAATTCCGCTGGGAGTTCTAGAAGTACGTACTCCTACTTCGGAAGCGCGCAGGGTACACTTGTGTCCTGTGGGTAAACATCGCGTTCACCCAAATACTCAAGTTACGCGAATACTCCCGTAAGCGATACCTACTCCCCAAAAAAATAATTTGCATTTTTTTGAAAAAAACTTTGAAAATAAATTCAGACTATGCTATTCTTTCCATAGGCAAACTTTCGGTATGCGTTCTTTGGCAAGCGTATACCACAGGAGGCGAGCCCTGATTTGCAGTCGGCTTTGAAAACTTCTATCCAAAATGAGGGAGAACGCAACAATGGCAGCAGTGAAAAAAGCAGCTCCGGCAAAAAAAGCTCCGGCCAAGAAGGCCCCAGCAAAAGCACCGGCAAAAAAAGCTCCAGCCAAGAAGGCAAAGTAAAAGGGTTTCGGGTACACAATGTTTTTCAAAGCCGCTCTTGCGCAAGCGAAGCGGCTTTTTGAATTTGCCGGAGGACCCTCGAGGGCTCTGCTGCGAAGCAACCGTAGGTTATCGCCATCCAACCTGTACACAGAGACTCCCGGAAACGCATCCATTCCGAAAAAACTCCGTGGTACCTCCGTGTTCTTGTGATTGACACGCGCCTCTGTATGGATACAATGATTCTATTGCATAATCCCAGGAGGCCTGCTTTGAAGATCGATTCCCAAAAAACGAAACTCGCCGGAGATTATATCCGCTACCTCGCGCTGGAGTGCATTGAGCGCTCGCAGTCCGGGCACCCGGGCTTGCCGCTGGGCTGCGCCGACATAGGCGCGCTTTTGTACCGCTATATATTGCGCATTCATCCGGCGGATGGCCGGTGGCTTGCGCGCGACCGTTTTGTACTCTCCGCCGGGCACGGTTCGATGCTGCTTTACTCGCTGCTGCATCTTGCGGGCTTTCCGCTTAGCCTGGAGGATCTGGCGGCCTTCCGGCAGTACAAGAGCCGCGCCGCCGGCCACCCCGAGCATGATCCCGCGTTGGGCATTGAAACCACTACCGGCCCGCTTGGGCAGGGCTTTGCGAATGCCGTGGGCATAGCGCTGGAGGGCAAGATGCTCGCCGCGCGTTTCAACCGCGAGGGCTTTCCGCTCTTTCAGTACCGCGTGTTCACGCTGATGGGCGATGGCTGCACCATGGAGGGCGTGGCCTACGAGGCGGCCTCGCTTGCGGGGCATCTTGGTCTGGATAATCTGGTTGCGATCTACGACGCGAATAATATTACGATTGACGGGCGCGCCTCCATTGCGCTCAGCGAGGACATCGCGAAGCGCTACGAGGCGATGGGCTGGCAGACAGCGGTTGCCTCGGACGTGGGCAATCTGCAGGCGGTGTGCGATAGTCTCGAGGGTCTTTCGCGCTGCCCTTCGGGCACAGGCGCGGGCAAGCCCAAACTCCTGATTCTGAAAACCACCATCGGCGAGGGACTGCGCTCGCTGCGCGATACCAGCAAGATTCACGGCTCTCCCGCCGGTCTCGACGAGATTGTGTATTTTCTGCAAAATTCCGCCATGCGCCCCCTTGTTGAAGCGGCCTACGGCAAAGAGATTGCCGCCGACGCCGCGCGCCTCAAGGAGGCCGAAGCTCAGGCGATACGCGACAAGAAGCCGCCGCTTGCCTGCGCCGAGGCGGTCAGTTTTATGCGCGAGGCTGCGGAGCAAAACAGCGCCGCCTACGCCGCTTGGCAAAAATTACTCGATTCATATAAGACCGCGCATCCCGATCTGTACGCCGAGTTGATGCGCATCTCGCGGTTTGAGGTTCCGCAGAGCCTGCATGATTCTTTGCTGGGCTATCGCGAGCAGAAGCCGGATGCTACGCGCGCCATATCCGCTCGGGTTTTGGCGCTCGCGTCCGGTGCCCTTCCGCAGATTGTGGGCGGTTCGGCGGATCTGGTGGGTTCCACCAAGGCCACAGTCGCGGGATCATCCTATATAACGCGCGATGACTTCATCGGGCGCAATATCGCTTTTGGAATACGCGAGCACGGGATGGGCGCAATCGCAAACGGGCTGGCGTTATCGGGAACCTTCGTTCCGTTTACGTCCACATTCTTCACCTTTATGGACTATATGAAACCGGCGGTGCGCCTGGCCGCATTGATGCGCCTGAAGCATCTCTTTATTTTTACGCACGATTCGATCTACGTTGGCGAGGATGGGCCGACGCATCAGCCGATTGAGCATCTGAACAGCCTGCGCCTCATTCCCGATCTGGTTACATTCCGTCCCGCGAACGATTTTGAGACGGCCTTTGCCTACCTGTATTTTCTTGAGGGCAATGGTCCCGTCGTGATTCTGGGATCGCGCCAGAATATGCCGGCCTGCGCCTACGAGGTTGCGGGTGACCGCCGGGAGCTTTATGCGAATTATACAAAGGGCGGGTACGTTTTATGGCAGAACAGCGACACGCCCGAATACGTGCTCGCGGGTACGGGCTCCGAGGCGGGGCTTGCGGCGGAGGCGGCAAGGATCCTCGCGCAAAAGAATATGCGGGTGCGCGCGGTTTCCGTGAGCGCGCCGGAACTGCTGGCAAAAAATCCCGAGTACGAGAGTACGCTCTTTTGCGCCAATTCCGCCAAACTCGCGTGGATCGAGGCCGCTTCGCACCGCGGGATGTCGCTCTTATATTTCCGCAAATGCCTCCTGATCGACATTCAGGAATTCGGCCTCTCCGCGCCTGCCGAAGAGGTCGCGGAACACTTTGGTTTTACAGCGGAGGCGGTCGCGAAGCGGGTGCTTGCCTCGGTGTAGAAGCGTGCGCGGGACTAAAAGCGCGGAAAAAACAACCTTTTATTGAGGAGTATTATGTGGACGGCACAAGCGCGAAATTTGACAAATATGCTGATAATTATTCCGAATCATTAAAAAATGACCTCCGTAAATTCGGAAAACACGTGGGTTCCGCGAAAATCTATAAAGCGCAGCTGCTGAAACATATTCTCAACGGAGAACCCGGGAGCATATTGGATTTCGGCTGCGAGGTAGGGCTGAATATTCCGTATCTGCGTGAGCAATTCAAAAACACGAAGCTATACGGCTGCGACGTTTCGCCGGCGTCGGTGGAAATAGCGAAAAAAAATTACCCGTATTGCGATTTCAATGTGATTAACAATGCCGCAGATTTACAGGAGTATAAAGATGTGGACTGTGTGTTCATAAGCACGGTTTTACACCATATTCCGGAGAGCGAACATAAAAATTGGATTAACGGGCTGCATACTATTCTCAGCAGAAACGGGGGGACGCTTGTGGTGTTTGAACACAATATGAAAAATCCCCTGACGAGATCGATTGTAAAAGGAGCCGATGCGGACGATATAACCATGATGCTTGATCCGAAGTACTGTAAAAGGCTTTTGCTGAACACGTTTTATGGGACAAAAGCCGGCGGAAGGGGAATTACGCTGGTCAAAGATGCCGTAAAATCGAGATATACGTATTTCTTCCCGCAAAGGAATAAGTTGTTCACAATGATAGAATCGATGCTGACATGGCTGCCCCTGGGCGCGCAGTACTGTGTATACGCGAGAAAGCAATAATTATTGATAGCGAATTCAAAGCGCTTATCTGCGGTGAGAATCTGGAAGCCGGGCGCCTACCGAAAAGCTGGCGGAACATTTTGGGTTTACGGCGGAGGCAGTCGCGAAAAAGGCAACGACAAAGCAATTTTGTGTGTATCTGCGGCTATTTAAGAGGGGTGGCTTATAGAATGACCGATTTTAATACAGTGAAAATTGATCTCATTGCAAAATTGGGGATTCCATACCATGAAACCGACTCATGTATTCTTTTCTGCGGCGATACGCTCCAGCTGCAAAAAAAGTCAGGGAGTCGGTATTTTGACGCAATCATTACAAGTCCGCCCTACAATATCGGTAAAGAATATGAAGCTGTTCGGCCATTACAGGAATACATAGAATGGACAGCGGAGTGGATTGATGGGGCAAGAAAATTGCTTAAAAATTCCGGCGCCCTGCTGCTCAATCTTGGTTATATACCCATAGATGATAAAGGGCGCGCTGTTCCTTTACCGTATATCCTCTGGGATAAGATCCCCATGTACCTGAATCAGGAAATAGTGTGGAATTATTCCGCCGGCGTGGCATGCAAGAATTATCTGAGTCCGCGAAATGAGAAAATATTGTGGTATGTAAACGATAAAGAAAATTATGTTTTTAACCTTGATGCGATACGAGACAAAAACGTGAAATATCCAAACTCAAAAAGAAATGGAAAACCGCGTGTACATACTTTAGGCAAAAATCCTTCTGATGTGTGGGAAATTGCCAAAGTTACAACAGGGCTTAATCGGTCATCCGAGGAACGCACATCACATCCATGTCAATTTCCAGCCGATTTGATAAATAGGCTGGTTTTGGGTTTTACCAACGAAAATGCCATTGTATTTGATCCATTTATGGGTTCGGGAACGACTTTTGAATCCTGCCTGAGGCATAACCGATTCTGTGTTGGTTTTGAGATTGTACCGGAATATTGTGAAATCGCGAAACAACGCATAATTTCCGTGGAAGCAGAAATAAAGCATACCGCAACTCAATTAGAATTAGAAAGAGCTGTATATGAACCCGTATGCGGGTAAAAACATTGAATCCTGGGCGTCGATTACCAAAGAATTGGTTGATGCCCATCCTCTTACGGCTTGTATAGTTGATCTTTGCCTGAAATCATGGCAAAGCATATTACATGGGAAAATCAATACATATTTGAATCTGACGATAAGTGAAATGCGTCTTTCACCTCAGGCAACAGGCGCATTGCTCCATGATGTAATACCTGAATATATCGAGAAAAACATCAAAGGTTTCCGTAAGGGTGTTGGCAAAGAAAAAGATATTGTTTGCGAATATAATGATTTGTTCTCTATGGAACTGAAAACATCTTCTCAAAAATCTATTTTTGGCAACAGAAGCTATGCAAAGTCTGATTCCGGTAAATGTAAATCCGGATATTATCTTGCTATAAATTTTGAAAAAATATCAAAAAACAATCCGAAAATACTTCTCATACAAATGGGCTGGCTCGATCATACGGATTGGCGCGCGCAAAAGAGCGAAACAGGGCAACAGGCTTCTTTAACAAAAGAGGCTCGGGAGAGCAAATTTGTTACTCTTTATAAAAACATGGATGTTTTTACTCCGTGCCGCCACGCGAAGCGCACAAGGCGAGGAGGGCGTTAGGCGTGGAGTATTCATGGATGTTTCACGGGGCGAAGCGTAGTACTCGCTTTGGGGTAGAGGGTTTTTACCCCAGGACTTTTTTGGGTCTTTATTCGGTTTTTTTCGTGGCCAAATGCCTTGTTTTTTTGTGCGTATTTGCGGCCGAGAGTCCGTGTCTTTTTGTGTGCATTTGTGGCCATTTAAGAGTATATACTTAAACATAAGTTAATCTTACGGGGGTGTACTATGCGCGCATGGTCAGTTTTGCTGATCCTGCCTTGCGCCCTCGTTCTTTTGTGTACACCCGGTCTGCGCGCCGAGGAGGCCGCAGCCACAAACGTCTCCCCTGCGCAAACGACGCAGGCGGCGCAAGGAGCGCAAAAATCCGCCGCTGAGCTTACAGAGGCCGCGCTCGAAAAGCGGGTGCGCGCCCTGGAGGCGGAAGTCATCAAGCTCTGGAATTACGCCAATACAATCCGTAAATCGGTTCCGGGTGAAAATTTAATCGCCGGGATCGCCGACAGCCGCGCGGCGCTCTTAATCAACCGATATTTGGGTACGGGCAGCGACGCGACGCGCCTCCCCATGTTAAATTCCGACGGCGGCGTCACCCTTGCGAATATTATCGTTGGCGAGGATCGCGCCGAGGAGAGCGTCAGCACAAACGGACTCCGGATATCCTGCGTTGTTCGCGGACCCCAGGCGGACGGCGGGAATGTTTTTCTCGCGGTGTACGCGCTGCCGGAGGCCGATCTGGTGCTTCGCCCCGAGTGGCTGATTCACGTTGACGACGCGATTCCCTATATCAACGGCATTGGGCAAACGCGCTTTATCTGGCACGGGAATTTCGCCGATAAAACAAAGGCCGCCAGGGGCAAGTACCTGATTTATGCGCGCGCCATTGTGAGCGACAGTGCGGAGAAAAGTCTTGGAAGCGCCATGCGGTACTGGGGCGCGCGGACTGCCGATGGAAGCAATGCAAATACAGTACTTATACGATGAGTTGTGTCTGCGCCCGCGCAGCCCTGAAAAATTTTTACAGAAACACCCTTATGATCAATTATCATTCAACATGAGTCTGAGGAGGGTTATACATGATTATTACTGATTTTATCACTGAAGAATTTATCACCACTTCGGTGCAGAGTGAGGATAAGGATGAACTCTTCGCGGAATTGGTTGAGCTTCTTTCGCGCGGGATGCATACGCGGCATACAGATATTGACAGCGAGACCATACTAAGCGCGATTACCGAGCGCGAGGAAAAAATGTCTACGGGTATCGGACATGGCGTCGCCATGCCGCACGGCAAGACCGATGCGGTAAACGATCTCTGCGGGGTGCTTGGGATCTCCAAAAGAGGCATTGATTACGAGGCGCTCGACGGAGAACCCGTGCATATTATTTTTATGCTGATTGCTCCGTCATCGAGTCCGGGTCCCCACATTAAGGCCTTGCAGCGAATAGCGAGTCTTTTGAAAACTCCCGGCTGCTTTGATAAGTTATGCGACGCCAGAAGCGCTTCGGAAGCCTGGCAGATTTTACGGGATGAAGAGGATCGTTTCGATGACGATCACGATTAAAGACTTGTACGGATTTGAGGAGGGGAATAATGCAGGAGCTTGTACACCGCATGATTGAGCTGGAGCGGCAGGCCGCCGCCGCGATTGCCATAGCAGAAGAGGAGGCCGCGCGTATCCTGGAAACGGCTCGTTTTGAGAGCGAAAAGGTCGCGGCGGAGATATTGCTCAAAAATAATGAGGATGCGCGGAATCTGGTTATGGGCGCGCGCGCGGAGGCCGAGTCGCTCCGCAATGATGAGGTCAGGAACGCTATGCGCGAACTTGACGCCAAAATAGGGCTTGCCGAATCCCGAGGCGAAGAGGCGGCAGCGGCTATGGTTGATTTGATACTGAACGATTCCGATGGGGCATAGCTGTCATTGCGAGGGAAGTGAAACTTCCCGAAGCAATCCATGTAAAAATATTCCCCTGGATTGCTTCGCCGCTCACGCGGCTCGCAATGACTGGAGTGTGTCATTGCGAGGGAAGTGAAACTTCCCGAAGCAATCCATGTAAAAATATTCCCCCTGGATTGCTTCGCCGCTCACGCGGCTCGCAATGACGAAAAAAACACTTCAGGGACACGCCCTAGCTCTGTGCCGCGTGTTTGATGGTTTTGAGCCAGCGCGCAATTTCAGCGGCACATTCCTCTATAATGCTTTCCGGTTCGCGGGCGCAGCGCAATGCGTGATCCCCGCCATCGACAAGATAGAGTTCCGCGCGCGGCAATAACGCGGCAAATTCGCGCATGAGCGCGCAGTTCGCAAAGGGGTCGCGCGTTCCGGCGATGAAGAGCATTGGTTTGGGGTATCCTGCCGCCGGGGAGGAATGCTGACAGGACGTCAGCACTCCGCGTGAGCCATGGATGGAGGATGGCGCCATTCTTCCGGCAGGGTGCAGCGGATAGGTCAGGAAGAGCGCGGCGTCCGGCTCGCGCGCGTTTGGCTTTGCCGATTTCGCGAGCGTATATACCACGCGGGCTGCGGCGCGCGCGCCCAGTGATTTTCCGGCGGCGATAAGCGGGACGCCCGGAAACCGCGCGCCCGTATATGCGAGAGCCGCGATGAAAGCGGCGTCAAGCACGGCGTCGCTGTTCGGGCTGGTCTTATTTTGCGTTACAAAGGGAAAATCAAAGCGCAGGCAGGCGATTGTGCGCTCCGCAAAGGCGGCGGCGAGACCGGCGAGCAGGGGATGGTTTTTGCCGCTTGGCGAGGAGCCATGCGCCAGCACGATGATCGCACATGGGTTTGGCGGCAAATTTAACTCCGCCGCAAGAAATTCATCATTCCGGAACGGGATCGCGAGGTCTGCCATACAGCTATTCTATTGAATTCGTTTTGGCGGGCAAGTATATTCATCGGCGGAGAGATGCGAGAGTGGTTGAATCGGCCGGTCTCGAAAACCGTGAGCCCGAAAGGGCACGGGGGTTCGAATCCCCCTCTCTCCGTAGCTGAACATAATATATTGGGTATGTTACGGCTTATAGGATAGTCCAAAACAAAGGGAAAGGTGACCGAGTGGCCGAAGGTGCTTGCTTGGAAAGCAAGTGTAGGGCAACCTACCGGGGGTTCGAATCCCCCCCTTTCCGCGTAGCGCTCCTGTGAAAAAATCGTAGATTTTTTCACAGGAGCTACCTTATATAAAGTACGGTACAGGTATACAGCAAGGGCGTTCTTTCGCCGCGCCATAGTCCAGGTCCTGTTCAGTCGAAACCGGTTCCAACCCGTCAGGTCCGGAAGGAAGCAGCGGAGAGCCGCAGACGATGCGGAGCAGTCAACCTGGACTATGGGACGGCAAAAGGCGTTCATGGACGGCCGGAGGCGGGTATATGCAGACAGAGAGTTTCCGCGCGACCGCGCTCCGGTACCGCCCGCAGATATTTGCCGATCTGATTGGGCAGGAGCACGTCTCCCGCACGCTCAGCAATGCGATCCAAAGCGAGCGGATCGCGCATGGCTTTCTTTTCTCGGGGCCGCGCGGGGTGGGCAAAACCTCTGCGGCGCGGATCCTCGCGAAGGCGCTCAACTGCGAAAAGGGACCTACCCCCGCGCCCTGCGGTGAGTGCGCAAGCTGCCGCGAGATTACCGAGGGGCGCTCGCTCGACGTGTATGAGATCGACGGCGCTTCGAACCGCGGGATCGAGCAGATCCGCGATCTGCGCGAGAGCGCGCGTTTTGCGCCGTCGCGCGACCGCTACAAGATGTATATCATCGATGAAGTCCATATGCTCACAACGGAGGCCTTTAACGCGCTCTTAAAAACCCTTGAGGAGCCGCCGCCGTCGGTCATTTTTATATTTGCGACCACGGAACTCGCGAAGGTGAAGCTCACTATCCGTTCGCGTTGCCAGCAGTACCGCTTTCACCGAATCTCTGCTTTGCGTATTCAGGAGCGGCTTGCCGCGATTGCGCAGGCGGACGGGATTACGGTCAGCGATGACGCGCTCCTTTTGATCGCGCGCGCCGCCGACGGTTCCATGCGCGACGCGGCCTCGCTCTTTGATCAGATAGCCAATTACGCTTCCGGCAAAATCACGACGGAACACGTCCGCGGGATGCTCGGCACAATCGACAGTTCGGCGTATTTTGATTTTTTAACTTTTTTGCTCGAGGGTGATATTGCGGAACTCTTAAACCGCGTGGAGAGGCTCGACGACGAGGGCGTTGATTTTATGACCTTCACGCAGGGGCTGGCGGACGTTTTGCGCGATCTGGTGATGCTGGCGTCCGGTTCGGGCGCCGAGGTGCTTGAGCGTATGCCGGAGGACATAGCCGACCTGAAAAATTTTCTTGATCCCTCGTCGCAGGATGGGTTCTCGCTGGACGACACGGTGCGCATTCTGAATCTTTTGGCGGATATCATCAGCGATCTGCATGACGCGATTAATCCGCGGCGCGTTTTTGAGCTGGGACTCTTTCGCGTCGTCAAATACAGAACCATGGTGCAGCCGGGCGAGATTGTCCATCGGTTGGAGAGCCTTGAGCGGCGTTTGCAAGGCGGGTCTGTGCCGCGCGAATTGCCGGTGGAGCGCCGCCCGGGTCCCGGGCTCCCGATAGAATTTGCGGACGCAGGCAGCAGGGCAAGCACGAGTCCGGCGCGGACGGATGCGGGCAGCATGAACCACCCCGCAAGTCCGCCGCCAAGTATAAATGCGGCGCGAACTGACGCAGCGAGTGTACCCAAAGCCGACGCGCCGCCTGCTCCCCACGCGCAGGCGCGGAACACAGGCGTAAGCCATCCCGCGCCGCAGACGGATACGGCACCGCCGACAAGCCCGAAAACACCTGTACATCCGCCCGCGGCAGACGAGCAAGGCGAATCCTGTCTGGATATGGTGCGCGAGTACGCGCGCATGGTTGATCACGATAACCCATTTCTCTCGCGGGTGCTGCTTGAGGTTGTGGGCGCGGAGACAGTCGGAAATATTTTGCTCTTTTGGCTGCTCCCTAAGAGTAATTTTCACCGCTCCAGCATCATGAATTATTCCGCGCAGATCCTGACGCACTTTGCCGCGAAGCTGCACACCAAATTTACGCTGGAGTGTCGTTTTACCGACGATGGCGGTTACGATCAGGCGCGATTCAATGCGCCCGCGCCGAAAATACCGCAGGCTGCGGAGACCCGAGCGCCAAAGAAGGCTCGGCCGGAAACACCAAAGACCGAAAGACCGCTTACCTCGGAGGGACATTCCGAAAATAAAAAACAGGAGAGCGTACCCGACAACCAATCGGCGCCGGGCGTAAAAACCGAAAAGCCAAGAAGTGCGCTTGTGGAAAATTTAGTCATGCGATTTGACGCAAAGATCGTGAGCGAGGAAGAAAAGGAAACAGAGGAATTGCCCGCCGATGATGCGGATGATTCCGATGCGTCCGTGTAGGAGAGAGGCATGTTTGAGAATTTCGGCGATTTGGTAAAAATGGCCAAAGACGTGCAGGCGCGGATGAAGGATATCCAGCAGGAGCTTCCGGCGATTCGCGTGAAGGGCGATGCGGGCGCGGGCATGGTGTACGTGGAGATGAACGGCAGGCATGAGGTCACGCGGGTGACGATTCTGGATGAGGCGTTGGCAGATCGCGAAATACTGGAGGGGCTGGTACACGCCGCCGTGAATGACGCGGTGAACCGCATCAACGAAGAACTGAAAACCCGGATGGGCGCGTTTGGGGTGAACATTCCGGGTTTGACCGATATGCTGTAGCTATGGATTCCTTCTCGCCTTCCTTTAATCGTCTGGTGGGGCTGATCACGCGATTGCCCGGGATCGGGGCGCGCACGGCGGAGCGCCTCGCCTACCATATTCTGAAGAGTCCGCCCCAATACGCGCGGCAGCTTGCGGATGAGCTTGCGGAATTGCACGCGAAGATCCGCTTCTGCTCGCGCTGCGGGCTGATGACGGAGCAGGATCCCTGCGCGGTGTGTCTCTCTGCGCGCCGCGAGCAAAGCTGCGTGTGCGTGGTGGAGAATCCGGGCGACGCTTTGCGGATTGAGGCGACGCGCGAGTACAGGGGCGTGTACCACGTGCTGATGGGGGTACTCTCGCCGCTGAACCGCATACACCCCGAGGATCTGCGGATACGCGAACTCGTGGAGCGCGCGCGGGCGGGAGGTGTTACCGAGATTATTCTCGCGACGAGTCCCACCCTGGAGGGGGATACGACCGCGCTTTTTATCGCGGAGCAGCTGAAGGGCTTGCCGATTACAGTCACGCGCATCGCAAAAGGTTTGCCGATAGGCAGCGATCTGGAGTACGCCGACGCGCTTACCCTGACGAGCGCGCTCTCGGGGCGCGAAAAGATATAAAATTCGTTCTTACCCATGTTTCTTGTTAGATTATATCCATATTCCCCTGTAGCTCAGCCGGTAGAGCAAGTGGCTGTTAACCACTGGGTCGCAAGTTCGAGTCTTGCCGGGGGAGCCTTGGCCCAAATACGCAACCTTACCCACAGTACCCCCAGGGCATAAAGGCACAGGCCTGTTGCGGGCTGCGTGCTGACGTCCTGTCAGCATCCCTCTTGACAAAATGTGTGCGTTGGCGTGATCATGTCCCCGATGGGATTTCCGAGTGGGGGCTAATACACGGACGTATTGTCCCGGGCTTGCAAGGGGGGACACATGAAAACCATTCATATGCAGTCCATTATGACCAAACACCAAACAGACGAAGCCGCGCGCTCTTTTTGCGGCGGGCTGGAGCAGTTTCTGGACGGCGTTGGGCAAGCGCTTACCGATGCGCGCTATCCGGCGGCTGCGGAGGGCGCGGCGATGCTGCGCAGTCAGGCGGACGAACTCTGTTTGCACGATCTTGCCGAGGCCGCCGCCGCGCTGGAACTGGCGGCCAATGCGGGCAATGCCATTGCCTGTTCGGTACACTACGGCGCGCTCCGCCGCCACGCGCGCGAGCATATCGGATAACGCGGCGTACCCTATTATAAAATTCACTTTCATAATATAAAGTGCCGGGAAACCCTCGCTTTGGAAATTTATTACATTTATAAAACGGCGATATTCAGTCACAGCCTTGTTTTGTATCTGTAGTTATGCACAAAGGAGTGTCCGGCATGATACCATCATATCGCAAGACCGTTTTTGCGCTTTTGAGTATTTTGCTTGTTTTGTCTTTTGCAGCCTGCACCACCATCTTCGACGAGCTGCCCCCGGATTCCAGCGAGCCAGCCGCTTCCAGTGAGCCGCCTGCGGATTCCAGTGAGCCGCCTGCGAGTTCCGATGAGCCGCCTGCGAGTTCCGATGAGCCGACTACAGATTCCAGCGAGCCAACTGCAAGTTCCAGTGAGCCAACTACAGATTCCAGTGAGTCGACTACAGATTCCAGTGAGCCAACCGCGAGCTCCGATGAGCCGACTACAGATTCCAGCGAGCCGCCTGCGAGTTCCGATGAGCCAACTGCGGATTCCAGTGAGCCAACCGCGAGTTCCGGCGAGTCAACCGCAAGTTCCGGCGAGTCAACCGCGAGTTCCAGCGAGTCAACCGCAAGTTCCGGCGAGTCAGCCGCGAGTTCCGGCGATTCGGGCGGCGGTGATGATTTCTTCATTGCTTTCGATCTGAACAATACCCGCGTCAGATTTGACAAGACTCCTTTCGCCAAACTCATAGAATCCAGGAAAAGCGTCACGAATCCTTATGAATTGAATCTGGACGCGAAAGCGGGTCCGGCGTCTGAATATTCTATTCGTATCTTCGCTGTCGGCGCAACCGAGGCCGGCTGGGAGAGCCGTGACTTCACAGTCACATTCATCAGTGATTACGGGCACCTCTCGGGCGATCAGAAGAGACTGGTTATCACGGATGACGGCAGAATAAGCGGAATTTTTTCCGCCACTTTCGACAATATGGAAGTGTACACAGAAGGGCTCCCGGGGCAGGCAAGCGGGTGGATTCTCCAAAGAGGCGTTATTCGTCTCCAGCTTACCAGGGAAGAAGAAGAGGTGGATCCGGAAATTACAGATACACTTGAGGCAAAAATGGATCCGTATCCAAAGGGATATTCCTGGGAACCGCCGCAGCAGGTGAATGCGTATAAGTTCCGCCAGGACCCCAAGCTCTTTCGGGTTGGCTCGGCGAATATAGAGATCTTCGGGACGACTAAACAGAAGCGGTACAATACGCATACTGTTTTGGCTTCCATGGCGACCAATTTCGATATCCTCGCCATACAGGAGGTGGGCAGCAATGGAAATCCAACCGAGGCGACAGCCACAACGGTTATGAATAATTACGTGGCTCGCGTAAATGAGCTTGCGCCGCCGGAACTGGGCGTGTATTCCTATGTCCGGCATCACCAATACGCCTTTGTGTACCGGAAGGATATTGTTGTTGCTACAGCCGCGCAGTCATACAACGATATGCCGGGCGCGACGCATCAATTCACGTATCCGCCCCTGGTTGCGAAATTTACGTCGCGCTCAGGCCTCGACTTTGCGCTGATGACCGTACACACGAGTCCCGATAAGGCCAAGGCCGAGATAATGTATATTCCCGACGCCCTCAATGAGCTGAAAACAGTATATGAGGTGCAGAGGGTGGGATGTCTGGGCGATTATAACGGCGATGGCAGCTATTATACCGCCGGGAGTAAGGCGCAGGGCTGGTTGAACGGATTTCCTGCGGATACCTGGTTTACCACCGTACCCAACGGTCCGTCCGCCACCTGGACGACGACAGTCGCGTCAGGGAACCAGTATGTCTATGATCGCTTCCAGTTGTCACATTCCGCAGCCTGGCATTTTACAGGACGCTGGGGCGTACTCTATTACGCCGACTACTATGATATTTCGATCTGCGAGGGAACCGCAAATAACGCAGGAAAGGTAGACACGCTCTCCGATCACTATCCCATCTGGGCGGAGTTTTCCCTGGACACCCAAACTCCTCCTCCGTGAGGGTGCAGAGAGAATACACAAAAAAAGGAGCCGCCTCATCGCGGCTCTTTTTTCGTTATGGGTAACATCCCCGCAACCGGCGAGCCGTATTCTCGCGCCGGAGGGCAAGAACGTAGGCCGCCTGACGGTAGGTGATGCCCGGGTACTGGCTGCGGATGTCGTCGACGTCATGGAATGCCTTTATCATGGCTCGGGTGAGCTTGTTCAGGACTTCGTCTTCCTCCCAGTAGTAGGGCATATTGTTCTGCACCCACTCAAAGTAGGAGACGATCACCCCACCGGCGTTGGCAAGAATATCGGGAATGATGATAACGCCTTTTTTCGTGAGTATCGTTTCGGCGGCAGGCGTAACGGGGCCGTTGGCGCCTTCGACGATAAATTTCGCTTTCACCTTATCCGCGTTATCGGCGGTGATAACGGCCTCGGTCGCCGCCGGGATCAGCACGTCGCAGTCGAGGGAGAGTACCTCCTCAAGCGAAAGCACTTCGGCCTGGGGGAAACCCTTGATGAAATTCGTTTCCGCTACCCAGGCCTCCAGTTTGGGGATATCCAGACCGTCGGGGTTATAGGCGCAGCTCTTGAAGCCTGATATCCCGACGACCTTGCCGCCGAGACTGTGGATCAGCTTTGCTGTCCAGAGACCGACGTTCCCGAAGCCCTGAACGGCTACGCGCGTTTTGGAGAAGTCCATCTTATAGAGCTTCAGAAGTTCCTGGAGGGTAATGGTTACGCCGCGTCCGGTAGCGGACGTGCGGCCAAGTGAGCCGCCGAGTTCAATGGGTTTGCCGGTGACAACGCCGGGAACCGCATACCCCTTGCCCATGGAATAGGTGTCCATGATCCAGGCCATGATCTTCGCGTTGGTGTACATATCCGGCGCAGGGATGTCGCGATCCGGCCCGATGATGCAGGATATCTCGGCGGTGAAGCGGCGGGTGATGCGCTCCAGTTCGTGTTCGGAGACTTTTTTGGTATCGATGATAACGCCGCCCTTGCCGCCGCCGAAGGGGATATTGGCGACAGCGCACTTAAAGGTCATCCAGGAGGCAAGAGCCTTCACCTCGTCGGGGGTGACGAAGGGGGAGAAGCGCAGACCGCCCTTTGCGGGGCCGCGCGCGGTGGAGTGCTGGCAGCGATACCCCGTGAACACCTCCATGTGGCCGCTGTCCATGATAACAGGGAAATTGACCTCAAGTGTGCGCTCCGGATGTTTCAGGCACGCGACTTCGTCCGCCGGGAGCTGGAGTATCTCATTCGCGGCGTCGATCTGTTTGGAGACGATTTCCATAGGGTTTGTGTCATTGCTCATACATTATCTGCCTTTCCGGTATGGGTATGGGGTGTGTATGCTGTTTGCAGTCTGCTGCTTCTGGTATAGCATAGAGTGTTT
This sequence comes from Spirochaetota bacterium, assembly GCA_031283155.1. Taxonomy (GTDB): domain Bacteria; phylum Spirochaetota; class JAGLSM01; order JAGLSM01; family JAKPMW01; genus JAKPMW01. Next base: position 16,461 of record JAITCI010000062.1, read on the forward strand.
CTATTTGGAAGGGAAAAATGTATCCTCAGGTATTTGCGTCTATATGGTTGAATAGTAGTATATTTTTAACAGTCTGATCTGAATGCCAAAAGTAAATCTGATACCGGAGTTCCTGAAGAGTGTCCATCAACGCCGAGATAAGCAAACTGGAAAAATCGAGGGTACGGCTCGATATTGTCGTGGAGAATACCGAGGTGCGCGAGGCCTTTGATCGAACCTATCAAAAAATCGCCAAAAACGCGCATATCAAAGGGTTTCGACCGGGCAAAGCGCCTGTGGGCGTCATCCGCATGAAATACGGGACGAGCATCGCGCAGGAGGTGCTCGAGCAGCTCATCAAGGAGGCCTATGACAAGGCTGTCCTGCAGCACAAGCTGCAGCCCTTGGGCGGCGGGAGCGTCACAAGCGAGCTTTCCGGCCTCAAAGAGGAGGATACGCTCACGTTTTCGATTGAGGTGGACGTGTACCCCGAATGTGTTCTGCCCGGGTATATGGGCGTACCTGTGACGGTTGACCGCTACGAGGTCAGCCAGAGCGACGTCGATGCGGAACTCGCGCGCATAACGGAAAGCCATACCGCGATTCTGGACAAGCCCGAGGGCGTTCTGGAGGCGGATGATCTCGCCCTTGTGGATTACGAGGTTTTGCTGGACGGCGCACCCGTACAAAAGCTCACGCGCAAGGGGTATAGCTATGATCTGAAAACGGGCGCGTCCTACCCCGATTTTCAGAACGCTCTCTGCGGATTGACAACAGGCGGGAGTTTTGAGATCCCCGGGCGCGTCCCCGAGGGCTTTCCCGATCCGGATCTCGCCGGAAAGGACGTCATCTTTAAGGGTGAAATTGCCGCGATGCAGAGACGCAAGCCCCCGGTTGTGAACGATGAATTTGCCGCGTCCATTTCCGACAAAAAAACAGTGGCGGAATTCCGCGATCTTCTGTTTGAGCGAATGCAGGAACACGCGCGCGAGTTTGTGTCTGCGGCGGCGCGCCAGAAGATTCTGGGAATATTGTGTGCAAAATTTGAGGCTGTACTTCCGGAGTCTCTCGTTGAAAATCAGGTGCGCAGCGCGTTGGAGAGCTTTGAGCAGCGTATGCGGCGTACCTCGGGCAGCGCGGACAGCCTGGAGGATTTGATTGAGAGGGCGGGGGGTTCCATCGAGGCGATGTGCAAAGAATTACGTCCGGAAGCTGAAAAATCGGCACGGGAATATATACTTATACGCGAGATTGCCAAAAAAGAAAATATTGAACCGGATGAAGCGGAAATCGACGAAGCCCTTGAGGGGTTTGCCCATTATTACGGGCTTGATCGCGAAACCCTGCGCAATCGGTTTATACAAAGCGATGAGATGAGTTCGCTTGTCTGGCGGCTGACCTTCCGCAAAACCCTGGAATTTCTGGAGAAGGCCGCAACCATACAGACGGGGAACACCCTTCCCTTTGCGGAGATGAAGGAATAAAAAGTTATTTGAGATTTGCTGTGCTATATGAATAAAAGAAGGACATACATGAGTTTATTATCTCAGGAGCAGATGAATCTTGTGCCGATGGTCATTGAGCAGTCGGGCCGCGGCGAACGCGCCTACGATATTTTTTCGAGGCTTTTGAAGGATCGCATCGTGTTTATCGGCGACCCGATCCACGACGTGACCGCCAATCTCGCGATAGCGCAGATGCTTTTTCTCCTGGCCGAGGATCCCGAGAAGGATATTTCACTGTATATAAATTCACCGGGGGGCTCGGTCACGGCGGGTTTGGCGATCTACGATACCATGCAGTTCCTGAAGTGCGACGTCTCCACGATCTGCATCGGGCAGGCGGCCAGCATGGCTGCGGTGCTGCTCGCGGCCGGAACGCGCGGCAAGCGGTTTGCGCTTCCGAACTCGCGGATACTTCTGCACCAGCCTATGGGCGGCGCGAGCGGGCAGGCCAGCGAGGTGGATATTCGGGCAAAGGAGATACTGCGTATCCGCGAGGTCATCAACACGATTCTCGTGAAGCACACCGGGAAGGATCCCGAAATCATCAGCCACGACACCGACCGTGATTTTTTCATGGGAGCGGACGAGGCGAAGCAATATGGTATTATTGACAGTGTTATTGTAAAAAAGTCCGAAACGGTTTCGCTTCGTCAGGACGGCGAATAGTGTATACAAATTGGGGGAAGCATGGCAGCCAAAAACACAAATAACGGCAATAATCGCGACCATGAGGAAATAGCGTGTTCCTTTTGCGGCAAGCTGCAGAGCGAGGTCAGCCGCCTTATTGCCGGTCAGCGCGTTTTTATTTGTGATTCCTGCATTGCCTACTGTAACCAGCTCCTGAACGATAAGCCCGCAGGCGGCGCGGGGAGACCGGATGAATATACGCTTCCCAGGCCAAAGGATATCAAGAAGGTGCTGGATGATTATGTTATCGGGCAGGAGAGCGCGAAGCGTGTGCTTTCGGTCGCGGTATATAACCATTACAAGCGCATCCAGTTTAACGCGCAGACTGCCGAGACGCGGGGCGACGTTGAACTCGAGAAAAGCAATATCCTGCTGATCGGTCCCACCGGCAGCGGCAAAACCCTGCTCGCGCGCATACTCGCGCGCACCTTAAATGTGCCTTTCGCGATAGCCGACGCGACAACGCTTACCGAGGCCGGCTATGTCGGCGACGACGTTGAAAATATCCTGCTGCGCCTGATACAAAACGCGGACTCGCTTTTGCGCGAGCAGGGACATGGGCATCCCTCGGAGGACGAGGTAATAAGCTATGCGCAGCGCGGGATCATCTATCTGGATGAGGTCGACAAGATAGCGCGCAAGAGCGAAAATGTTTCGATTACGCGCGACGTCTCAGGGGAAGGGGTGCAGCAGGCGCTCCTGAAAATCGTTGAGGGTACCTGCGCCTCTGTGCCTCCCCAGGGGGGGCGCAAGCATCCGCATCAGGAGCTTCTGCAAATCGAAACCAAAGACATCCTCTTTATCTGCGGAGGCGCTTTTGTCGGGCTGGACAAGGTCATCAGTCAGCGCATCGGGCAATCGAATATCGGTTTTGGCTCGCATAAAGGAAAATCCACAAAAGGTATGGACGATATTTTTACACAGGTGACTCCCGATGATCTTATCCGGTTTGGGATGATCCCCGAATTTGTCGGGCGGATCCCCGTTGTGCGCTCGCTTTCCCCGCTCGGCGAGGAGGATCTGATCCGGATCCTGACCGAAACAAAAAATTCCATCACCGAACAATATATTAAATCCTTCGCGATTGAGAAGGTGGCGCTCTCCTTTGATGAAGCCGCTATCCGCGCGATAGCAAGCCTCGCGATAAAGCGCGGTACGGGCGCGCGCGGACTTCGCGCCATCATTGAGGACATCATGCTCGATTTGATGTACGAAATTCCCAGTCTTGAAAATATCAGCGAGTGCCGCATTACGGAAGCGGTCGTCCGTGATCGCGAGAAACCGCCCATGGTGTTTGCGGGCGAATCCTCCGTCGAAAAGCTGGCGTAACATGGGTAAAAGTATAACACTGATGCCGTTTTTGCCCCTGCGCGAGGGGATTCTTTTCCCTGGTGCCAGCGAGCGGTTTTTTGTGGGCAGGGCAAATTCCGTGCAGGCCATTCTCACAGCGCTCGAGGGGGATCGCCGGATTGTCTGCGCGGTGCAAAAGAATCCCGAACAGGAGAGTCCGGGCGACGATGATTTTTTGCCCTTCGGTACAATTGCCTTTGTGGAATCGGTTGAGAATTCCGATTCGGAGGCGCGCCTTGTCGGGCTGGAGGGTATAGCTGCCGCGCGGCTGGATCGTCTCGACACGAAGCGCGGCGAGGCGAAGGTCATAGCCATTCCGGATACCGAAGATCTCAGTCCGCGCGCGATCCGGCATTTTTTGGCGTGCCTTGTGGGTTCCGGGCTTATCAAGCAGGAACTGGCCTATGATTACGTGGAACCCCTTTTGCGCACGGACGAGATCGGGCAGGCGCTGCAGCGTATTATTCAGGAGGCGGGCATTGCCCCGCAGGTGGCATGCGCGCTTTTGGGCGAGCCTTCGCAAAGCGCGCGTCTGAAAGCTCTCGAGGCAATTTTTGAAGAGTTACGGCAATCGGATGGCCTGCGCGAGCAGTTGAATGACCGCGCGAAGCAGCGCATCCACGATGCGCAGCGTAAATATGTTTTGCGCGAGATCCTGCGCGACGTAAAGGGCGAGCTTGGTCTTATCGAAGACGGCAAGCCCGAGGACCTGGATGAGCAGGAAGAGCTTGCCCGGCAGCTTAAAAATGTCGCGCTCTCTCCGGAGGCGCGCAAGCGTTCGGAGCGTGAACTCAAGCGTCTTGAGAACATTCCCGCCATGTCGCCCGAATATAGTGTGCTGCATACCTATCTCGAATGGCTGCGCGATCTCCCCTGGGGTATCCGCACCAAAGAAGAACACAATATCACAAAGGTGCGCCGCAGGCTCGAAAAGAGCCATTACGGGCTGGACGAGGTGAAGCGCGGAATCCTTGAGTATGTCGCCTCGCGCCAGCTTGCGGGGGAAAAGGGGCGCGGTTCCATCCTTTGCCTTGTGGGGCCGCCGGGCACGGGCAAGACGAGCCTCGCGAAGGCCATCGCCTGTGCGCTCGGACGAAAATTTGTGCGTATGTCGCTCGGCGGAATGCGCGACGAGGCGGAGATACGGGGGCACAGGCGCACGTATGTAGGCGCGATGCCGGGCAGAATATTGCAGCACTTGCGCAAGGCTGGATCGGTCAATCCGGTTTTTTTGCTGGACGAGGTGGATAAGCTCGGGAGCGATTATCGCGGCGATCCCTCCGCCGCCCTGCTTGAGGTGCTGGATCCCGAAACGAATGCCTCGTTTCAGGATCTCTATCTCGAGGTGGAGTTTGATCTCTCCCAGGTATTTTTTATAACCACGGCCAATTCCGTGCATGACATTCCGCCCGCGCTCGCGGATCGTATGGAAGTCATTCAGATCGCGGGATATACCGCGCCGGAGAAACGCTGTATCGCCGAACGCTTTCTTTTACCGCGGCAGATGGAATGTGCCGGTTTACCCGAAACCGCATTTACCCTGGGTGAGGATGCGCTTGATCGGCTTATTCACGAATATACGCGCGAGGCCGGTGTGCGCTCGCTCGAGCGCGAGATCCAGCGCGTCTGCCGCAAGCAGGCGTTTCAGTCGCTTGAGGGGAAGAGCGCCGCAGGGAAAGTGCTGGGCGCGGCGGATTTACCGGATATTCTGGGAAAACCGCGCTACGCCAATTCCGATGTACTCGCGATAGATCGCGCCGGCCTGGTGCATGGCCTTGCCTGGACGGAAAGCGGCGGGCAGGTACTCGACATCGAGGCGCGCGCCATGCCGGGCGAAGGCCGCCTTGTCCTCACCGGAAAATTGGGCAGCGTAATGCAGGAATCCGCGCAGACCGCGTGTTCGCTCGCGCGCTGCATGGTGGTTCGGTGGGTGGATTTCGACTGCACCAAATGGGATATTCATATCCACGCGCCCGAGGCCTCCATCCCCAAGGACGGTCCCTCGGCGGGCATTACCATAGCGAGCGCCGTGATCTCGGCGCTTACGGGCAGGAAGGCAGTATCGGATATGGCACTCACGGGAGAGCTGACCCTGCTCGGGAAGGTGCTTCCGATTGGCGGTTTAAAGGAAAAGGTTCTTGCGGCGAAGCGGCTCGGCGTCAAAACGATCATTCTGCCCCAGGGGAATCTTCCCGACATAGAGGAGCTTGACGCGAAGATCAAGCGCGGCATATATTTCCGTACCGTTCGCGATATGGATGAGGTTCTCCGGCACGTCATTCCCGGCTTAATGAACATAAACGGATCGCGCGCCGGAGAAAAACGCGCGGTGAAACGCCGCAGCGCGGCGGATACCGATTTCAAAACAACCATTCCGCCGATCCAGGTTTGAAACGCACAGGAGGGGATTGCATGAAAAAGATTCTGATCAGCGACACCTTTGACACAGAAGGGTTGGAGATTCTCAAAAAGAATGCAGAGTTTGAGGTTGTCTATTCGCCCGGCTTAACCGAGGAGCAGCTCTGCGCCGCTGTGGCGGACGCCGACGCGCTTATCATCAGGAGCGCGAGCAATGTAACGGAAAAGGTTATCGCGTCCGCCGCGAAACTCTCGGTCATCGCGCGCGCCGGCGTGGGTACCGACAACATCGACAAAAAGGCCGCCGCCGCGAAAAATATTCTCGTGATGAACGCGCCGGGCGGCAATTCCGTTTCCACGGCGGAGCTTGCCTTTGGGTATATGTTCGCGCTTGCGCGGTGCCTCCCCCAGGCAAACGCCTCCATGCAGGCGGGCGTATGGGAGAAAAAGAAATTTGCGAAGGGCGCGCGGATCGCCGGCAAAACAGCCGCGATTATCGGGCTCGGCAGGATCGGGGCGAACCTCGCCCGCCGCTGCAAGGCCTGCGATATGGACGTTATTGGCTATGATCCCTTCCTGAATGATGAGCAAATTTCCAAAATGGGTGTGCAGCCGGCAACGCTGGAGACCATCTGGAAAACGGCCGATTTCATTTCGGTACACGTTCCCCTGACGCCGGAGACGAAGGCGATGATCAGCGCGAAGGAGATCGCGATGATGAAGCCCACAACGCGGCTCATCAACTGCGCACGCGGCGGTATCATGGATGAACAGGCTGTCGCCGCTGCGGTTAAAGAGGGGCGGCTTGGGGGTGCCGCTTTTGATGTGTATGCGGAAGAGCCGCCGAAAAATTCGCCGCTGGTTGGCGTTGAAAATATTATTTTAACGCCGCATCTCGGCGCTTCGACGGTTGAGGCGCAGATCGAGACGGCTATCGAGACTGCGGAAGAGGTTGCGGATTTTTTGCAAAACGGCACGATAAAAAATGCCGTTGCTGCGCCATCAAAATAAAAAATTCCGAGAGAGAAAGAAGGAAAAAGAAATGAAAAAGTATCTGGTTATTACCCTGGCTGTTTTGGCCGCCCTTGCCTGTGTCTCCTGCGAGGCCGCCGATGACGACGATTTCGATCCTGACTACGAGGGTTCCATCATATCGTTTACTGTTACAAGCAATGTTTCAGGGGTTGCGCCGATGAGTTTTAGCTGGGGGCAGAATACCTCAAGCAAAGCCACTCAAGTCGGAAATACGCTTACGCTACAGGCAAGAAAGAATAACCGCGATGATTCCCCGAAAATTTCGATTGTGATAAATGGCTTGAATACGAACGCTTGGGTAAATACCTGGCCTGGCTGCACGATGACGATCGATATTCCGGACGGCGATTCCACAGTAGGATATACCGGTACAGCAAATGTTGTTATAACTCAGCGCGGGGGCATTATGGGCGAGAAGACAGTCGGCACCTTTACTGGTTCTGTAACCCATGGCGATGAAACTCTCACTGTCGCAGCCGGCAAGATTAATCTGAAGTATTTCGAAAAGTAGAAATATTCTGTTTTCGTCTTAAATGTGATGACACCAAAGAGGGAGGCGCTGGCCTCCCTCTTTTGGTGTTCAGAGGCTCAGATTAAACCCGCCCATGATTATCATGCCGGTATGAAAGTATTTTTCTGTATACGGTTGCGGAAAGATCGCGTCGGGCTGCCGGATAACGGCGCGCCGTGTTCCGAAGAACTGAAAGAACTGAAAACTCGCCGTCAATTCAAATTGCGGCGCAAATTTATACGCTATCCCAAAGCCTTCGGTGAGCCGCGAGAGATCGCAGGAGTAGGTGAGTCCCTCGTCGGTGGTCGGCGTGGGCGCGAACTGTATTCCGCCGCGAATCGACAATCCTGCTGTCGCTTTGCCGTCAACCCCAACTGCAATATACACCGCGTCGGTATAGCCCGTTGGCGCGCTCCATGAAGCGCTTATTGATTCCGTAAGGCCGAAGCGCATATCCGTTAGTTTTGAATAAAAAGCGTAATTGAAATCGAGCGTGAAAGTGAGGGTATCGCTGGTGCGCAGCGCTGTTCCGAGTGTGATATAGAGCGGGAGTGTAAATTCGGTATTCCCGGTATATTGTGTTTGGACTCCCGCTTCCGTGAGGCTCATCCCGCCGTCCATGTGTATTTTCACGGGTGCTTTGAGCGTAAGACCCAGGGAGAGGGCTTCGCTGGCCTGGAATAACGCGCCCAGATTGCCGCCTGCCCCTGCAAAGCCTGAGAAATCATGGCTCTGTCTGCCCGGATTGCCGAAAAGGTTAAAGCCATTGTAAAAATATTTTCCATAATATCCGGAAACGGAAAGCCCAAGCGAGAAATTATCGGCAAGGCGGTACGCGAACGAGGCGCTTATTGCCGTGAGGCGCAGGGTTTGTTCGACGATATTCCGGGGGACTGCGTGTACGTAATTGTAGTGGTACTTATTGCTGCCATACGGGGTGTATACGCCCAGGCCAAACGCGGTTTTGCCGGAGCGGTATTTTGCAAAAACCTCGGGATTGATCACCTTTTCCGTGCTTCGGCTGATTGTGTCCGCTTCGAGCGGGGGACTGGCGTCGGCGGGCGGCGGATCCTTTGGACCATAGTACCATAAACTGGTGCGCGTATACATACCATACGCCTGGAGCGACAGCCCCTCGTTCTGAAAGGCGAGTCCGGCAGGATTATAAAATACGGCGGAGGCGTCGTCGGCGAGACCGGTAAAGGCTCTGCCCATAATATTGGCTTTTGCGCCTATGTGGGTGTTGTCCAGCGCCGCCGCCATAACCGTGAAAGAGATACACAGGAGCGCGAAGGACGCAAAAATTCTTTTCATGCAATCCCCCCCCCCCCCCCTGCGTATCGCTGCCTTAAGCTCGGATCAAATCAGCACCCGGGAACGAGATACGGTGCGATCTCATCCCACGTAAAGGGAACGTCGTAAAACCCATCCGCATAAGGGCTTGCTTCATACGGGCCAAACCAGAAGTGTACTCCGCCCGGGGTAATTGTGCAGGCTGCGCTCTCCAGTGTGATTTCGTCCGGCCAGGAAGCGCCCTGCTCCCGCAGTTTGCCGCTTATGAGGGTAATGAGTTCATCCTGTTTGTCCGGGCGAAACATATCGTTCCGCGAGAGCTGCCGGGTACCTTTCTCTCCTCCTATGGCGAAGATTATGGATTTCATCCAGTGGTTGGGGTGCGCGCCACCCGTATATTCCGAACCCTGGAAAAGCACGGACGCAAAATCCTGATCAAAACGAGTGATGGTGTACACGATTTCGAATTCATAGGCGGGGAGGTCGCTCTCGCTGCGGGCTTTGGCGGCTTCGAGAAATTCGGTCAGGGCTTTTCCCTGCGCGAGGGAAGCGCCGGCGGCGTTGATCGCGGTATTCAGCGCTTTGTCAGAGGTGGCGAATTCCGGCCAGGATACGGAGTATTGGTAGAGTTTCGCTTTTTCCTGCCGCAGGGTGCGTGATTTGGCGAAGAGTTCGGCGGAAAGGGGCGCAGTGTCGAGCGTGAACACGCCGGCGGAGGATGGATAGAGTTTTGCTTTTTCCTGCCGCTCGGGCGGCGCGATCGTGAACACGCCGTTGGATCCGCGCAGGAGCGCGCGGGCGAAGCTGATCGAATGTCCATCCGGTATGCGCGCTTCTGTTTTTTTGTCATTTTCGAAGAGCGTGATATTCGCGGCGTCCTTGCCCTGAGTGGAATCCGCCGCAAAGAAAATTTCTGCGGCACCCGGAATTTTTTGCGTCAGCAAAAGCAGTTGATAGCCTGTTTTCTCCGTCTTGAGGTCTATCAGATAAACCATCGAGTCAAGGGCAGCCGGACTCGCGGAATAGTGCAGGCGATCCGTTTGCGCCGCCGACGAGCAGGCAGTAAACGGGATAAGCGCGATGAGTATAAGCAGCATCGCGGCGGAAAAAAATGCGGGTTTTTGTTTGTGCATATTGGTGTAACCTCCAGGTGGTAAATAAGATACCCTAAATATACGCATTGCACCAGGGCGTGTCCCTAAAGTATCACTTGGCAATATTTTTGTCACTGTTTATGCCTTTACCTCTTTACAGGGGGCAAAGGTACGAGGCGTATTTTCTGTCATTGCGAGGCGTAGCCGATACTGTAGCGCCCGTTGGGCGCGACTGTAGGGAATGATTTTAACGTTGCTATCGCAACGAACAGTATCGTCGCGGCGCGAAGCGTGCAAGGCAAGCGACGCCTACAATTTTCATTTCAGTCACGCCCGTAGGGCGTTAGCAATCCATGTTGTAAAATGTCATAGTGGATTGCTTCGGGAAGTTTCACTTCCCTCGCAATGACGGGGAAAAACACTTTAGAGACACGCCCTAGATAACCGTGCCGTCGGGCAGGATCGCGTTTTTATGCACGATCACGATACCATCCACAATGTTGTAGGTGGGTCCGGAAAATTCCTTCGTGCCCTTCTCGTTCAGGATGCGGCAGTTTTTCCCGATACGCGCGTTCTTGTCGATGATCGCGTTTTTGATGATCGTGTTATCGCCGATGCCGATGTCGAGAATCTGGTGCTTACGGTTATAGTTTTTGTGTTCCGGCAGTTCGTACCAGTCGGCACCCATAACCACCGAACCCTCGATGGTGACATTTTTCCCGATGATGCTGCGCACACCGATCACCGACTTTTTGATCTTGTTGCCCTTTTCGATGATGATGCCGTCGCTTAAGAGGGTTTCTTCCGCGTGGCAGTCGCTCACACGGGAACCCGGAAGGAAGCGCGAGTTGGTATAGACCTTGCTCTCGTAAAAATTGAATGATGGATTGTCCGAGGCAAAATCGATGTTCGCCTTGATAAAGGATTCAATCGTTCCGACGTCCTCCCAATAGCCGTCAAAGAGAAAGCCGCCGACGTTCATCTGCTTGATGGCCATAGGGATGAGATCCTTGCCGAAGTCGGGCTTGTCGTTGTCGAGGATCTTGATGAGGGCTTCGCGGCTGAAGAGGTAGATGCCCATGGACGCGAGGTATTCCTTTTGGGGGTTAATCGTGGGGAAATATTGTTTCACGAGATTGATATTTGCATATCCCGCGCGGGCAGCAGCGTCTTTCGGCTTTTCGATAAAATCGGTTACGCGGTAGCCGTCGAGCTTCATGATCCCAAAACCGGCGGTTTCCTTTTCAACAACGGGAATGACCGCGAGCGTCATGTCGCAGCCGTTTTTAACATGAAAATCCATCATCGTGCGGTAATCCATGGTATAGATCTGGTCGCCGCTTAATATGAATACGTGTTCCATTTGCGGGAAGGAAAGCAGGTGTTTCAGGTTTTTGCGCACCGCGTCCGCCGTTCCCTGGTACCAATCGCTCGATTCATTGGACTGTTCGGCGGCGAGAATATCAATAAACCCCTCATGGAAGTTATCGAAACGGTAGGCCTGGTTTATATGCTTGTTCAGCGAAGCGGAGTTGAATTGCGTGACGATATAAATGCAGTTTATGGCGGAATTGAGGCAGTTGCTGACGGGTATATCTATCAGGCGGTATTTTCCGCCTATCGGTACGGCCGGTTTTGAGCGATCCTTCGTAAGCGGATAGAGGCGCGTTCCCTTGCCTCCGCCGAGAATCAAGGCCATGGTTTCAAACATAAAGACCTCCTTGGGTATGGGTAAGGGCAGTATAGCACGATAAGGCTGCGCCGTGAAGCCGGAAAAATAGCCTGGTATAGCGGGGACAATGCCGTGTATACTTTTATCGTATTATTTAAGGGTGCGGGAGACATCTATGCAGATTCAGGTTGAATTTTCCGGTCCCATCCAGCGCGGGAATTGGGCGCAAAAAGAAACCATTCCGGCGAATGATGGCAGCACTCTGGGAGAATTTCTTGTGGGGATCGGGTATCCGCCCGAGCAGCATACGCATATCCTGGTCGCCCATAATGGACGGGTCACGCGCGATTCCGATACCGTGCTGCGGGATGGCGATGCCCTTCAGCTTTCGGTACTGCTCGGCGGAGGTTAGAACAGGATGTTCTACCCCGAGCAGCGACAGGATGTCGCGCGTTTTTGCGAGGGGCAAACGGCAGGAGGAATAATTTGAAACGTTCGCTGGTTTGTTGCGTCATTTTTTTTGTGTTTGCGCTTTCTGCGTGCAAGGAAGCGGGCTGGAAACCCGGAATACCCCTGGCGAAAGGGAAGCTTAAAATAGGGGTAATGTATTCCACCGATCCCTTCAGACAAAATTCCGGTCTCCCATACGCACATGGCTTGGGTGTTCTGGAGATGCAAAAAACCCTCGGGCTGCGTGATGATCAGATTCTGAACAGGGCCGACGTGAATGATATGGACCCCCTTAGCGTTGAGAGCGTTATACGGGATTTTATTGCCCAGGGAGTCAATCTTATCTTTGCCGCGAGCTGGGGGTATATGGATACCTGCGAGAAGCTGGCGCAGGAATTCCCATCGGTTATTTTTGCGCACGCAACAGGCTACAAATACAACGATTCCAATTTTACCACTTATTTTGGGAGGGTGTATCAGGCGCGTTACCTTTCCGGGGTTATTGCCGGCATGAAAACAAAAACCGGCAGAATCGGATACGTGGCTGCCATGGGGAAGCAAAACAGTCAGGTCGCGAGCGGCCTGAACGCTTTTGCTCTGGGTGTAGAGAGAGTGAACCCGGAAGCGCGGGTATACGTCAAAGTAACCTATAGCTGGTTCGACTCAATGGGAGAAGTCGCCGCAGTCCGCGCGCTTATCGGGGCAGGCTGCGATATTATCACGCAGCACTGTAATTCGGCCATTCCCCAGATTGAGGCGGAAAAAGCCGGGGTTTTCGGGATTGGGTATAACAACGATATGTATGACGCCGCTCCCAATGCGGTTCTGACTTCAGTCGTCTGGAATTGGGAAGTGTATTGTACCGCTCTGGTACAAAGCATCATCGACGGGAGTTTTACAACGCAGCCCTATTTTGGTTCCCTGAAAGACGGACTCGTAGGGCTTGCTCCCCTGAACAAAAATTTCCCCTGGGAAGCGCGAACCCTTCGCGCATTGGAAGAGGAACGGCAGCGGATTGAATCCGGTGAGTTTGATGTATTCGATGGAATTCTGGAAACCAACGACGGCAAGCGGATTGGGAAAGCAGGCGAGAGTCTTTCTGATGATGAGATCAAGGGCGGTATCAACTGGTATTACCGTACGGTCATAGAACTCTGAAGGCTGTGTTTTGAAATCAGCGGAGCATTATTGAGAGCCGGAATATGAAAAAGGTTATCAGGATTACGGTGCTGTTGCGGAGTTACCGCGAATTTATTTTTGTATTTGTGTCTTTCGCGGTGATGGCGCTGGCGGCATATTTTTCCATCGGGCGTATTCTGCAGGATCGTCTTTTGGACAGGGTAGATGAAATGATCATATCTACCGAGGCGAATATCAAAATCGGGCTCATGGATGCGGAAGCCACCCTTCTCGATACCTACGACGCCGTGCGCGAAATGCTGGCGAGAAACGCATCCAAACCGGAGATACTCAGTTACCTGAAAAATACTACCGACTGGATGCTCAGGCGAAAGCAGGCGCTGCTGAGTTATGTTGGTATTTTCGCGTTTATACATGGAGAGTTTTATGACAGCGTTGATCTGAACCCCGGTGCCGATTATATCCCCCAGAGGCGTCCATGGTATCAGGCGGCAATACGAAGCAATAATTCTGTTGTCTACACCGCGCCCTACAGCGATCCCCGATCAAACGAACCCATTTTTTCTGTGGTCAGGAACATCGAATTCAACGGGGAGATCATAGGAATACTTGTCTTAAACGCCGGTCTTTACACCACCCGGTATTCACGAGCCTCCATGCCGCCGGATTCCGCAGATCCGCAGAACGAAGAGGCCTCGGGCGATTCATGGCTTGGCAGCTATGTGACTTCCCTTATCAGGTCGTATGACGGGTACGGTATGCTTCTTGACCAGAACCTGGAAGTTATGGCGCATCCGAAACGCGGATATATCAGGCGGCAGCTCCGGGAATTAGGCAGCGGCTATACGCAAATAGCCCAGACCCTGCGCAGTACCGGCGAGGTATCCGCCAGACGGGCGCAGGATAACGATGGTAATTCCATAACCGTTTTTTTTAAAAGGATATTTAACGGCTGGTATGTGGGACGTGTTGTCTCTTCATCCCAGTTTTCCAGGGACGTTAATACCACAGGCCTGATTCTTGGCGCGCTGGGTATCTTCTTCTCCCTCGTTCTTTGTTACTTCCTCCTGCGCCTCTATGCGGCAAGACTGCGCTCTGAAGAAAAAAATGAATCCAAATCCTCATTTCTGGCCAGGATGAGCCATGAGATCCGTACTCCAATGAACGCCATTTTTGGTATGTCGGAGCTTCTTCTCCGCGAGGATCTCCCGGAAAAATCCTGTGGATACGCGCAGGATATTAAACGGGCGGCTATAAACCTTCTTTCCATTATTAACGATATTCTCGATTTTTCGAAAATCGAGGCGGGCAGGCTGGAGATCAACCCTGTCAAATACCTTTTTGTTTCGCTGATCAATGACACGGTAAATATCATCCGTATGCGGATCGCGGAAAAACCCATCCGGTTTTTTACAAATATTGACGGAAATATCCCAAACTCCCTCATCGGCGACGAGGTTCGGCTGCGGCAGATCCTCTATAACCTTCTGTCCAATGCGGTAAAATATACGGAACGCGGACATATAGGTTTAATCATCACCATAGAAAAGCGCGATGAAAAACATATCTGGCTCAGAATGGATGTGGTTGACACAGGTATCGGCATCTCTCAGGAGGCTCAGGAGAAACTCTTTCAGGATTTTTACCGCGTCAACACAAAAAGAAACCGCAATATCGAGGGTACGGGACTCGGACTCGCCATTACGAAGCATCTGTGCGCGGCAATGGGCGGGGACGTGATTATTGCAAGCGAGCCCGGCGCCGGAAGCACCTTTACCGCGATTGTTTGTCAGGAATTCGAGGCGGGTGCCCCCTTTGCGTTTATAGAAGAGCCGGAACAAAAAAAGGTGCTGATGTATGAAGGCCGGAAGATATACGCGCAGTCCATGCGCTGGACCCTGGAAAATCTGAAGGTTCCGTATTTTCATGTAACAGATCAGGATGCTTTCTCGAAAGCTCTTCTGCGCGAGAAATGGTTTTATGTGTTTGCCGATTACGATCTCTATAAATTTGTCAAGACGTCCCTCTATCGTCCCGGCGAGGCATTTCCCGGCGGGGAGAAGCCGTCCCTGGCTTTGCTGGTAGAGTCTCCGGGCGAGACCCGTATTATGAACGTGCGTTTTGTAAGTCTCGCGATGCAGGCGCTCTCTGTCGCCAATATCCTGAACGGCAGAGCCGGCGACCGTGATTTTCATGAAGACATACGGGAAGACAACACGATTCGGTATTCTTTCCCTTCGGCGCGGCTTCTTGTGGTAGACGACATGATTACGAATCTCCGCGTGGCTGAAGGTCTTCTTGCGCCTTACCGCGCGGTCGTGGATCTGTGCGAGAGCGGCGTTGAAGCCATTGAATTTGTAAAATGCCGCGAATACGATATTGTGTTCATGGATCATATGATGCCCGGCATGGATGGTATCGAAGCCGTCGCCGCCATCCGGGCATTGGAAGGGGATGAGTCTTCACCGGATCGGTTCAGAATTCTCCCGATAGTCGCGTTAACGGCCAATGCCATTGTAGGTATGCGCGAGGTTTTTCTCGAAAATGGTTTTAACGACTTTCTTGCCAAACCCATGGAACTCTCCAAACTGGACGAAATACTTGTTCGCTGGATACCGAAAGAAAAAAGAATACAAGAGACGAGAATCGAAGAACCGGAGAAAAATATGGCAAAAGAACTCCCGCCCATCCAGGGCATTGATCTCAAGCAGGGGATCGCGCGAACAAGCGGTACGCTTGCCGGTTACAGAAAGGTTCTCAGCATCTTCTGTAAGGAGTCGGATAAGCGGCTTGCGTATTTCAGGGATACGCCGCTTACAACTGAATCCCTGTCGTCGTACACCATTCACATTCATGCGCTCAAGAGCGCGATGGCAAGCATCGGGGCGCTGGAATTATCATCGGAAGCGGCCCGGCTTGAGGCGGCGGGCATGACCGGGGAACTGACCACTGTTCAAAAAGGACTCCCTCTCTTTACTGAGTGTCTGACCAATTTGCTCAGGGAGATTCAGGCATGGGAACTTTCACTGGACGAGAGCGACTCGCAGGAGGTCGGGAAACAGGATGGCGGCAGCGCGGAATTTTTACCGCTTCTGGGAGATCTTCTTGCGGCGCTGAAATCACGGAACGCCTCCGATATTGACCGTATCCTGGAAGAAATCGACGGGAAAAATCCCACCGCGAAAATAAAAGAAGTTTTTGAGGCTGTTTCGGATCAGGTTTTGCTGGCTGACTTTGCGAGCGCCGCAAAAATCGCCGAAGAATTTTTAAATACAGACAGCTGATGCGGCAATATATCCTGAATCAGACGCGCCGGAGAAAGACGATATATGAAAAATGAAAAACCCCTGGTCATTTTGGTTGACGACGATCCGGCCAATCTCAAGATAGGCAAAAATCTCCTGTCGGAAAAATACAGAGTCGCCACCGCGCCTTCAGCCGCGAGACTCTTTGAGCTTCTGGAGTGCAATAATCCCGTTATGATCCTTCTTGATATTATGATGCCGGAGATGGACGGCTACGAAACGATTAAAGTGCTCAAATCAAAACCCAAAACGCTGCATATCCCGGTGATTTTTCTTACCGCCATGGCGGAATCGGAAGACGAACTCATGGGGCTTACCCTGGGTGCCGTTGACTATATCACCAAGCCATTTCAGCCGGCATTGCTTCTCAAGCGCATCGAGGTACATCTTCTTGTGGAGGAACAGCGGCATATTCTGGAGAGGCAGGCGGCTGTCCTGAAGGAATTCAGCGACGCAATGGAAGAGGAACTCTTTCTTGCGAGAAAAATCCAGCAGCTTATGTTTAGCTCGGAAATGTCGAATATCGGCGCTCTGGATTATCATGTGGCCTACAGCCCGCTTAACGATGTCGGCGGGGATTTTTACAGTATCTCCGAACCCAGGGCGTCCTGTCTTCGCGTTTTTCTTGCCGACGTTATCGGTCATGGAGTTCCTGCCGCCCTTATCAGTATGCTGCTGAAGAGCGAGTACGAGAAGGTAAAGGCTCTGGATGATCCGATTCAGCTTTTGCAAAGCATCAATAACGCTTTTGTCACAAGCTACAGGGCTTTGGTCGTCCAATTTACGGGGGTTCTCGTGGATATTGATACGGCGGCCATGTCATTGCGCTATATCACGGGGGGGCATCCGTACCAGTGCCTGGTGCGAAACTCGGTATGCACTCCGCTCATCGGCCAGGGGAAGATCATCGGCGTTGTCCCCGATCCGAATTTTTCACTTGAGGAATGCGCTCTTCAGAGGGGAGATCGGATTATGCTCTTCACCGACGGGCTGATTGAGCAGACGAATTCCGGCGGCGAAGAGTATGGAGAGGCGCGGCTGATGGAATTTCTCACCAGCGAGGCAGGGAAACATTCCTGCATGGAACTCAATCAGGAAATTATGAAGAGCCTGAATGGTTTTCAGGGTGAACAGAATTTTGCCGACGACGTTACCCTTATATGTATTCAGTGCCTGTAACAGAATCCAGGGAGGAATATTTTGAAACATTCTCTTGCCTGCTGCGTATGTATCCTTGCGCTTTTCGGGTGCAAACAGGGGGAAGCCTGGAAACCCGGATTGCCTCTGCCGAAAGAACAGGTGAAGGCGGGGGTGCTTTACCTGACAGATCCATTCCACGAGAATGTCGGCTGGAGTTATTCCCATAAGGCGGGCATCGGAGAAATGAAAAACCGCCTTGGCCTTGAGGATGAGCAGATCCTCCATGAGTCCAACGTGGATGAAATGGATCCCGGGGCTGTCGAAAACGCGATACGGAAACTTATTGCCAACGGTGCCAATATTATCATTGCCACGAGTTTTGGCTATATGGACGTCTGCGAAAAACTCGCTGAAGAATTCCCAAACCATATTTTTGCAAACGCGAATGGAAATAAGTATAATAAAGTTAATTTTACGAACTATTTTGGCAGATTTTACCAGGCGCGCTATCTCGCGGGTATTCTTGCGGGGATGAAAACCCAAAGCGGTAAAATCGGATTTGTGGCAGCCATGGGAAAGGACAGCAGCGAAGTGACCTGCGGGGTAAACGCCTTCGCCCTGGGCGTGGAAAAGGCCAACCCCCGGGCAAAAGTCTATGTCAGGGTTACGCATAGCTGGTTTGACCCTATGGGCGAGACCGGCGCTGCCCGCGCTTTAATTGCCGCCGGCTGCGACATTATAACCCAGCATTGTGATACGCCCTGGCCGCAGATTGAAGCCGAAAGAGCAGGCGTTTGGAGTATAGGCGATAATTCCGATATGGCTGCCGAGGCACCCCGCGCTGTGCTGAGTTCCATGGTATGGAACTGGGGCATATACTATACGGCTCTTGTTCAGAGCGTTATGGACGGGAGTTTTGAGACGACGCCCTGGTATGGTTCCCTTGGGGATGGGATAGTGGATCTCCTGCCGCTTAGCGATAATTTTGTCTGGGATGAGAAAATTCCCCGGGCGCTTCTTGAGGAACGGCAGCGGATTGCTTCCGGGGCAAACGACGTTTTTGACGGGATTCTTATAACCAATGAAGGCGCTGGTATCGGAAAGGCAAACGGGAGTCTTTCGGATGAGGAGATTCGGAATGGCATGGATTGGTATTACCGCAACATTGTTGAATTTTAGAACAGGAAGTCGCGGAGCGCGCAAAGCGGCTACCCCGAGCGCGTACACGGATGTACGCTCTTGCGAAGGGGAAGAACAGGAAGTTCCGCGAAACGAAGTGTGCAAAGCAACCGCCCAACCCGCTGCTGTGCTGGATGGGGGGGGGGGGGGGGGGCACCCTCACACGGGGGGGAGGAAGAGT
>JAITCI010000088.1 GCA_031283155.1 Spirochaetota bacterium
AAGGAGAGAAGCATGAACACACAGGAATTTCTGGAATTGATGGCGAAGGCGAAGATCTACGATCTGACCCAGCGGCTGAGCGTACACACCCCGCCCTGGCCGAGCTATATGCCGCTGCAGGTGCAATACTTCAAACGCATCGCCGGCGCGCATATGGGGCAGGGCGCGAATGGGCAGATCATCAAAACGAGCAACCACGTGGGGACGCATATCGACGGCGAGATTCATTTTTATGCCGCCGGACGCTCCATCGGCGATACCCCGCTCGATTTCTGGTACGGGCCGGGCGTGGTGGCCGACATCTCGAAGGATGTGGAGGACTACAGCCTGTACACGCCCGAGATGATCACAAAAAAGGTTGAGGTCAAAAAGGGCGATATCCTGATCATCAACACGGGCTACAACCGCTATGCCTGGGATCAGAAGGAATCCGACGAGATTCGCTATTTCGTCAAGCATCCGGGGCCGGATCCGTCCTTCCATAAATGGGCGCTTGAAATGAAAATCAAATGGATTGGCGTGGACTGTGGCAGCGCCGATCACCCGATGAATACCATCATCCGCAACTGGCATCCCAAGCTCTTTGTTGAGGCTGAGGAAAAAATGAAGAAGCAATTTGGCAAGGACTGGGATACCCTCTTTCCGCCGGATGAATATTATCAGGTGATGCACTTGCAGCTCTTCCCGAAGGGTTTGGTACATGCCGAAAACCTCGGCGGGCAGATCAACGAAGTCAGCAATAAGCGGCTCTGGATTGGGCTCTTCCCCCTGCGCGGGATCGAGCTTGAGTCTTCGCTCTGCCGCGTCATTGCGGTTGAGCCGTAACGGGGCGCCTTTGCGTGGGACGAAATGCAGGGGGAGCGGAGAGGTTACATACGTTGATTTGTCTTGCTGACTATTAAATCGGCGGCATATGCTCCCGCTCGCAGGCGCGAAGCGTGCAAGGCAACGCGAGCGCCCCGCATGGTGCTTGGCTTGTACCCTGTGGGTAATGGCACCGTATTTATGCGGGGCTACCAGCCCTCGCGTTTGCGCGAGGGCTTCCGGCTACCCCCTTTTGTAAAATTAACTCGTGGTTTAATGTAATAACTCCGGGAAAAAGAACGCCGGAAGACCTGAAAAACGAACTGCTTCTTCTCTCAAATAAAGACTGGTGGGGCGTTTGTGTATGAGTGCGGGAAGAAAAGTGAATACGCTGTCGCAGCATTGGTGTACGCCTCTTCAATATGTTAATTCTGTCAGGGAAATGTTTGATAATAATATTGAATTGGATCCGTGTTCCAATAAATTTTCCATTGTGCATGCAAATGCCGAATATATGCTGCCGGAAAATGACGGACTTGCGCTGGAATGGAATTTCAGAACCATTTATATAAATCCGCCATACGGTGCCGACAGATTAAGGGGAACTACAATCAAGAATTGGCTGAGAAAGTGTATGGCAGCCCACAAAAAATATAATTCGGAAGTTCTCGCTCTTATCCCCGTCGCAACAAATACAGCTCACTGGAAACATTTTATTTTCGGGGAAGCCACAGCGATATGTTTTCTGTATGATACCCGATTGAAATTTATTATTGACGGGGATGATGATAATAAAGGCGCTCCGATGGCTTGTTGTATGGTATACTGGGGCAATAACTTTGATAAATTTTATTCAATTTTTTTGAAGCATGGCGCTGTCATTAACATATCCAATTTAAAAGGAGAAAAAATCGGCAAAGAAATAAGCGAGGAGCTTCTTTTTCAGGAACATGACGCCACATAAATGGCGGGAAAATTTTTGCGTTTGCGCAGATTACGAGTACAAAAAGGTGGGGGAAGCCAGTACCGCTGAACGCTCTCCTCGCTTGCGTGCGGCATCCGTGCCGCAGCTCGGAGTGCTGCGTCCATGCAGCTAGGGCGGGGATAAAAAAAAGAACTGAATTGATTTGCGGTTACACAGTGATATTAAAGAAGCGCAATGGAGGCAAGAATGTACAGTGCGGAAGCGTTGCTTGGCGACGTTGTTGAGCAGCTTAAAAACGGAAAGATGGATCTTCTTTTTTCCATTAACCACATCTGCGACGTTATCGACCGGAGCGAGCCGACGATCAACGCGCTTGTGCCCGAGACCGGGCGGCGCGAACGGCTTCTCCGGCAGGCGCGCGAACTCGAAAAGCGTTTTCCGGAGCAGGATCGCCGCCCGCCGCTCTACGGGATCTGCGTGGGCGTAAAGGATATGTTCCGCGCGGACGGCTACAAGACCACCTGCGGATCCAATCTCCCGCCGATGCTCTTTGACGGACCGGAGGCCTCTTCGGTGACAAAGCTGAAGGATGCCGGCGCGCTGGTTCTCGGGAAAACGCTCACGACCGAGTTTGCCTATTTTTATTCCGGCCCTACGCGCAACCCGGTACACATTGAGCACACTCCCGGCGGTTCCTCGTCCGGATCGGCGGCAGCGGTGGCGGCCGGCTATTGTTCGCTTGCGATAGGAACGCAAACCATCGGCTCCATCAGCCGTCCCGCCGCCTACTGCGGCATCATTGGCGTGAAGCCCAGCTATGATCGCATCGCGCGCGACGGGGTGATCCCCTTTTCGCCCTCGGCGGATCACGTCGGGTTTTTTACGCAGGACATGGATGGCGCGCGCATCGTAGCGGGCGTACTCTGCGATAACTGGAACGACGCCCTTGCCCGCAAGGGTGTAGGACGCCGCCCGCGCATCGCGTTAGCCGCAGGAAAATATATTGAGCAGGCGGGCGGCGAGACCCTGCAATGTTTCCGGGACGACGTGAAAGCATTACGCGAACTTGAATATGAAATTGTTGATCTCGTTTGCCTCGAGGATATTCCCGAGATCAACGCGCTGCACCATGATCTGATCGCGGTGGAGATGGCCGAAACGCACTGCAATTGGTTTGATACCTATCGCCACCTGTACCGCGAAGCCACCATCAATCTCATCGAGGAGGGGCGCGCCATTCCTGCGGCACGGGTCGCGCTCGCGAAGGAGCGGCAGCTTGAATTGCGCGAGCGGATGCGCAGGGCGATGGAGAGCGCGGGCTGCGATATATTCATCAGTCCCACCACCCCGAGCGAAGCGCCCAAAGGATTGGAGTCTACGGGCAGCCCCGTTATGAACCTCCCCTGGACCTTCGCCGGAATGCCCACGATCACCGTTCCCTCGGGGAACCGCTCCGAACAGGGGCTTCCCTTTGGGCTGCAATTTTCAGGTATTTTCAACGACGATGAGCGTCTGATATACTGGATTCATGAGATCGTGCATCGCACCGCCCACAAAGCGTAACTCCGCGCCTGAGGAGATAATTCCATGATACCGGACGAATTGGAGAAAAAAAACAGACCGCCTGAACTCGATCTGTGCGCATACCCGTCCAAGAGCATCATCCTTGCGAGCGAGGAGCGGATGGTGGTGCGCCAGTGCGAGCGGAAAGAGGTGGGCGCGCTTCTCGAGGCGGTGTTCCCGCTCATACAGGTCAAAACGCATTATTACGATTTGGTGGCCGCGCGCATGGCCGCCGAACTCCTCGGCTGGTATCACTACCGGATAGCGAATCTCTTCGCGCTGGCGGGCGTGATCGACGGCGAGATCGCGGGGTTGGTAACAAGCCGCCTTGTGGACGAGAAGCTGGGGATGAGCCTGCACACCATCGCGATCCGTCGCGGGCTGCGCGTTGGGGCGCATCTCTTTGCCGCGAAAATGGAGCACCACTTTGATTTCCTGAAGCAGGAAGAGGTTTGGGTTATAGTCGAGAGTCCGGTGGGGTTAAAGCGCCTGATGATCGAGTACGCGCTTCTGGATCGCGCGGCGGAATATCCGGCAATCCGGCATGAGAGCGGGGGTGTGCCGACCCACGTGCTCACGCGCGAAAATTACGAAGCCGCGCGCGAACGCATGGTTGCCGGGGCGCGTCCCCTCGACGCTGCGCTTGCGGAGAGCGCCGCGATCCTGCGGCCTCCGGCGGCGTATCCGCAGATTCCGGGGTATACACGAATATGAGAAAGGTTTGCGTCGTCGGGATCGGGCATACCGTTTTCGGCAATCTGCACCATCTTGATCTCGTTGACCTCATGGGGCACGCCTCCTTAAACGCGCTTGAGGACGCCGGTGTGCTGGCGGAGCGCCGCGAAATAGTCGATCAGGTTTTTGTCGCGAATATGGGCGCGGGGAGGGTGAACATCCAAAGCGCTATTGCCTCCGCGCTGGTCAGTCGGATTGGGCTGGAGTCCTGTATGGCGGAGGCCGTTGAAAACGGGCCGGCCTCGGGGGCAAGCGCGGTGAAGCTGGGCGTTATGGCCATCAAGAGCGGCATGGCCGACGCCGTGCTTGTGACGGGCGGCGAGATGATGAACGCGGTCACGCGCTGGATCAGCACGGATTTTGTCGCGTCCATGCTGCACCACGAGGCCGAGTACGCCTACGGAATGACGTTGCCTTCTCTGGCCGCCCTTTTTACGCGGCTTTATATGCAGCGCTATGGCGTTACCGAACGCGACCTCGCTCTGATCGCTGTGAAGAGCCACGAGAATGCCGCCAAAAATCCTTATGCGCACCTGAAAACGCCCTGCACGCTTGAGGCGATTTGCGAGAGCGATGGCGCCGATCATGCCAACCCAATCATCGCCGATCCGCTCAGACTCTACGGGATATGTCCCGTCTCGGACGGCGCCGCTTCGCTGCTTTTGTGCGCCGAGGATTCCCCTAAGATGCGCCATTTCACGAAGCCGCCGGTTACAATCAGCGGGATCGCCTCGGCGACGGATACGCATTGCGTACACCTGCGCGCCGATCCGCTGATTCTCGACGCGGTGCGGCTTGCCGCCGAACGCGCCTATACCATGGCTGGGCTTACGCCGCGCGATATTTCCTTCGCCGAGCTGCATGACGCCTTTGTTATCCTTGAACTCGCCATCGCCGAAGAGGCGGGATTTTTTGAGCGCGGCACGGCGCATCTTGCCTTGCGGCGCGATGAGACGCGCGTTAACGGCAGGCTGCCCATAAATACCTCGGGCGGACTCAAGGCCAAGGGGCATCCCCTGGGCGCGACCGGCGTCTCGCAGATTTATGAATTGGTTAAGCAGCTTCGCGGGCAGGCCGAGCCGGAGCGCCGGGTGCGGGATCCGAAACACGGCATGGCGGTCAATTTCGGCGGCTTTGGGAATAACGTTGTTGTGACTATATGTTCACGATAACAAAATGCCGCAGCTGCGGAGCGATAACATGAAAGGTAGTATCCCATGAGCGGTGAAAATGCCATAAACTTTGAACACTACGGCGAGCCGGAACATCATGTCTACGCCCTGATATGCCCGAAATGCGGCAAGCGATTTTATCCGAGCGTTCTGATCTGCGATGTGTGCCACACGCGCCGCAATCCTTTCGCTTCCGCCGGTAACGCTCCCCCGGAATGGGAGAAAGAGATTCTCGAAGGCCCCTGCACCCTTCTCTCCTGGACGCGGGTATTTGCGCTGCCCGAGGGTTTCACGGTCAAGTCGCTGGACTTTTGCATCGTGGAATTTCCGAACAAGCTCCGCGCGAGCGGGCGGCTTGAAGCCGAAAATCCGGAGATCGGTATGCCGCTTATAGCCCATGTGGAGATCGTCAACGAGAAGGTGAATATGGATCACTATGGATTTATCTTCAGCCGCGAAAACTACAATTAGCCACGAATAACACGAAAGAAAGATCGAATAAAAACCTAAAAAAAACAATGATTGGAGTAAAAACAAAACTACCGCCAAAAAGCTCGAAAAACAAGACAAGACAAAACCGATACTTATGGTAAAATACAAAAGCTGAAAACTACATTAGCCAAGATACAAAAGCTCAAAAAGCCACTGTATGAATTATCGTTTCCTGAGCATCCTGTGTATTTCGACTTTTGGAAAAGATTGAAAATTTATCAATATCCCCAAATCACATCTTGTAGCTGTTAGGTAATTTAGTAATTGCGCTTTATGGCAGTTGTTAATTTCCGATACAGCTTTTATTTCCAGGAGTATTTTGCCAAAACATATAATATCAGCTATATATTTTTTAGACAGAGGGAAACCATCATAAAATATTTCAATTGGCTGCTGTGTAACAACAGGAATTGATTCTTTTTTCAGCTCTATCTCCAAAGCCTCCTGATAGACAGCTTCAAGAAAACCGACGCCAAGTTTATTATAGACCGCATATATGCAGCCGTTTATTTTATAACACTCATCCTTGAAAAGTATATCCCTGTTATCGGTTTCCATTTGAACTCCCTTATAAGTTTTCTCGCTTGCTTATACAGAAAGTCCTGTGTGTCCTTTCAGGTTTCATTTTTTATCAGTGCCGCGAATAGCGCCGAAAAAGGCTAAAACTACAATTAGCCACGAATAACACGAAAAAGCCAAAAACTACAGTTGGCCACGAATAACACGAATAAAAAATCGAATAAGGCAAAAACAATACTTACGGTAAAATACAAAAAAGGCAAAAACAATGACTGGGGTGTAAATACCAAACCAAGTCCACTCGCAGATTGGTTTTGCCTTGTCTTGTATTTACCACCAGATTGGCTTTGCCTTGTTTTGTTTTTTCGAGTTTTTTTTGCGGCAGTTTTGTTTTCACCCCAATCATTGTTTTTTTTAGGGTTTTATTCGATCTTTTATTCGGTTTTTTTCGTTGCTCAAAAGTCTTGTTGTTTTCGTTCTTTTTTCGCGGCTCGAATCACTCCTTCGCTATCGACGCGGGTACCTTGTACAGCCCGCCCGAGATGTCCACGAGATCCTGGAGCGAGTGCGCCGACAGGAGTTCGCGCGTTGCGCGCCCGCGATCTATCCCGAGGTCTTCGGGCGTTTTGACGATCCCATTCGCGCGCAGGGCGGAGCGTTCCTTTTCGCTTAATGTCGCGCCCACCTCGGTTTCGCCCGCGACTGCCGCGATGGCCTGCATCCGTGTTTTCAGATCGCGCGCGCGATCAAGATAGGCGACGCCGGCCTCCGTGACGACGTGCGTTAATTGGTCGCCCGCGATCATGATCGGCGGCGCGGCGAAGAGTCCTTCCTTATATAATGTTTCGGCGTAGAGTTCGTGAACAAACACGGGGATGCCCTTGCCTTCGCTCTTCGTGGGGGTAAGCTGCACAACCAATTTTCTTCCATAATGAACGCCGTTCTCCTGGTAGCCCGCTTTGGTAAAGGACTCTGTTATATGCCGCCGGCCTGGGGGAGTGCCGCCCAGATTCGGTGCCCCTCCAAATCCACTGATGCGCCCTTTGATAGCGGTGGAGCTGTTCCCAAAACGATCAATCTGTAAAGTCGCACCCACAAAGGCGTCAATCGCGTAGAGTCCCGCGATATGCGCCGCGCAGCGATTGGAGCGCATATTGCCGTCGGGACCGATTGCGAATACGTCGGGACGCGCTTTCACGTAGTCTTCCATGCCGGGCTCGCCGCCAAAGGCGTATACGCGCCGCGCGACGCCGGCCTCGATAGCGGGAATGAGCGTGGGGTGCGGGTTCAAAACCCAGTCGGTGCAAACGCGGCCTGTGATACCGAGTTCCTTGCCGTAGGTGGGCAGGAGGAGTTCCACGGCGGCCGTTGGGAAGCCGAGCCCGTGGTTGAGCGAAGCCACGCCGTACTCCGCGTACACCCCCTTGATCGTCATCATGGCCATCAGAACCTGCTGATCGCTGATGCGCGCCGGATCGCGCGTAAAGAGCGCCTGCATCCAGAAGTCTTCGCCCGTTTCGATAACGTAATCGACCCAATCGCCCGGTATGTCCACGCGCGGCAGCGCCGCGCTGCGCTTTTTGACCTGCGCGACCACAATGCCCGAAGAGAAATGCGCCGCCTCGGCGATGGTGGGGGTGTCCTCTGTAGTAAATCCGGTGTACAAATTTCCGTTTGCGTCGGCTTCCTCGGCGACGATCAGCGCGACGTTCGGAAAGAGATCCAGAAAATAGCGTCCGTAAATTTCGAGATAGGTATGGATCGCGCCAATTTTTGCCTTGCGCGAAACCACGAGTTCGTAGAGTTCTTTCATCTGCGGCCCGGAGAAAGCGAAATCGAGATTGCTCGCGATCCCCTTCTCAAAAACCTGAATATGTTCGGGCAGCACGATTGAGGACTGCACCATGTGGAGATTGTTGATTTTGGCGGGATCGACCGATACAAGCGCGCGCGCGAGAAAATCCGCCTGCTTTTGGTTATCGCCCTCAAGGCAAACGCGGTCGCGGGGCTTGATGATGGTTTCGAGCAGGCGGACGCAGTCTTCGCGCTTCACGAATTTTCCATCCGCAAGATTTTTTGCGGCATCCTTGCGAGACTGGTAATCTTTGCGCATTGTATCAAATGCCATATTGCACCGCCTTTGGGAGTATATTTATTCTGTGATCGGAAATTTAAGCATATCCGCGCGCGTTGTTCATGCAAAGAGTTATATGCAGAATTGCAGGGAGGCGGAGCATACGGTATATGTGTATCATTATGATTTTTTTTGGGCTTGGTCTCTCAGCCTGTTCGATCAATCTGGCGCCTTCTGATTCGTCCGCGAATCCGGTACAAAGCAGCGTAAGTTCCGCGTTCAGTGCATCGGGTGGCGGGGATTCCGCATCCAGCGTATTGGGCGGCATGAGTTCCGCATCCGGCAGCTCGCGTTCCTATTCGCCCGCTCCCGCCAAGAGCGCGTATACGATTTTTACCTATAACGTAGAAAAATTTGACAGGGGGGTGGGTTCCGGAAATGCCCCCCGTCCGTATGGCACGGTAACGTATTTCAGCGAGATTGCCACAATTATAAAAACGAATGATGCTGACGTTCTTGGTCTGGCGGAAGTAACCGACGCCAACCCCGGCGAGGCGGACAATTTTGCGGCAGCCTTGGGCGCGGTTTCCTGGCCAATGCCCTTTTATCACTTCTCGAGCCGAAGCGACAGCTATAACTGCATTGGGTATTACAGCCGCTATCCCGTGTCTGACGTGAGCGAGATTGGGCGATCCGGTGCCATCACATGGAGCGCGACGCGCACCATCTATCGCTATAAAGTTACATTCCCGGGCGGGCATGAGGTTTGGTTCTATAGCTGCCACCTCAAGTCCGGGCAGGACAGCGGCTCCGTACAGCGGCGGGTTGCTGAGGCGACGGGGCTGGGCCGCTATATCCGCGCGAACCATAATGTCAAAACCGATTATATCGTTGTTATGGGTGATATGAACACCATGAATGCCCTGGACTGGCCAAGCGATATGCCGCCCTCTAACGACGATACCCCGGCAAGCGGGTTTGACGCGACAAAAATACCCAAAGGCAATCCCACCGGATGCGCTGTTTCGCTGCTTGAACACAAAAATCAGCCTGATTCGGCAGCCTGGTTTACTTCATTAACCCGCGAATATATTTATCCCGCGACGACAATGCCGGGGTGGGATAAATCGTGTCCGCTGGATCACATTGTTCTTAGTCCGGCGCTTTATAATGATCATTATGTGGTGGATTCGATGAAAATGGTCAACACGGGCAGCCTGGAGCAGAGTCCGAGTGATCATTACGGGGTACTCTGTCAGTTGTGGTTCTGAAGGAGAATAGCACATGAAACGCCGTCAAATTTTTTTTGTCCTTGTTCTGCTTTTTCTCTTGTCCCTGGGCATCTTTGCCATCGTTTGTGACGGCGCGGGTTCGCAGGGATCTTCCTCAAGCGCGTTTTCCGAAGCGGAACCCGGAACACAGATTACCATTGCCGTATTTAACGCCGAGGATTTTAACAGCGACAAGGCGGCGCGCACCGGGACCTACGCAACTGTGGCGGATATAATCGCGACGAACGCCATTGATGTGATCGTTTTTTGCGAGTGCGAGCCCTGGGATATGCGTATGCTTGGCGCGGAACTCGCCAATCGCGGCATTTCGATGACCAACAGGATCACAACCTCCAACACGAGTAATCCCGATGATGACGATTATCTGCATGATGAGGTTTCGATCTGGAGCCGCTTCAGGATTGTCAGCTTTTCGCAGGTTCTCAGAGGCTACTATACCGATCCCGTTTCGGGCGAGTCTGTGAACGCGCCAAGATATTTTTTGCGCGCCTGTGTGGACGTTGGCGGGCGGGCTTTCTGGTTTTACGGCGGGCACCTGAAAGCGACCTCAAGCAGCACCCTGCCGCAGGACATAAAGCGCCGCCGCGCGCAGGCGCGAGCGCTTGAGGAGCTCATCAAGGCAAGCCATAATCCCGTAACCGAATATATTACGATACTGGGCGATATGAATACCACCGAGGCGGAAGAATTTTTGGACACCGGTACGCTTGGATATCTTACGCTCAAGTCCGACAATCCCGCGAATACAGCGAACGATTTTACCCCGATCAACGCCACGTATTTTCCGATGCCCGGCGGCTATACCTGGAAGGCGTATACCGGTACATGGGAATCGCTTCTGGATCACATTATCATATCGCCCGCACTTATGGCGCGCTATATTCCCGATTCGGCGCAGATTCTGATGAAGGGGGTCGAACCCAGGATCTCGGATCACTATCCGATTATGCTTCGTATATCATTAGAGTAAAATCGATTATGTAATTTTCGCGCGCGCATTGCCCGGCTCTAAAGCCGCCTGGCTTGTCCCGCGTGCGCTCGCGGTATGTCATTGCGAGCGCGGTTTTCCGCGCGAAGCAATCCACTTTGACAGTGTAGCCCTGGATTGCCGCGTCCCTGCGGGTCTCGCAATGACGGACGGGAGAAAACCATGCGCATTCGTTGTATCCTTTCGCATCCCGCTGTACCCGAAAACGTCGGGGCGGCGGCGCGCGCGCTTGTCACCTGCGGGTTTGACGAACTTGCGCTTGTTGCGGGCGGCGGCACAGGTATCCATCGTGATCCCCGCGCGCGGTATCTTGCTGTCGGTGCGGAAACTATTTTGGATAACGCGCGGATCTATCCCAGCCTGCAAGACGCGGTTGCGGGGTGCGATCTTGTTATCGGAACAACCGCGCGGCACCGCTCGCGTCTGCGCCCGGTCATTGAATCGCGCGCGCTCGCCGGATTTCTGGCCGAAAAGCAGGATCCGGATCTGTACGCCGCGCTGGTGTTCGGCAGCGAGCAAAACGGCTTAACCAATGAGGAACTCCTGCTCTGCCACATTGTCGCGGCAATTCCGATTGCGCAGCCCTATCCGTCGCTGAACCTCGCCCAGGCGGTCATGGTTTTTGCCTATGAGCTCGCGCGCGCGGCGGAAACGACGGCGCAAGAAGCGGAACCGGCTACCGCTCCGGACGAATGCAGCCTCGGCGTGTTCATGCAAACAACGGAATCCGTACTCGCGCAAGCCGGGATTAGCCGCGAAGAGAGGGTGTACGCGCGCGTTCTGGAGTACGCGGCGCATTGCGACGCCCACGAGATGGGTGTTTTATTTATGTTCTGGCGGCGCTTGCTTTCGCGCGAAAAGCAATGATTTTGGCCGCGAAATGTTCTATAATGCCTCCATGCTCATGGCGGAGCAGGAGGGCTTATGCACACATATACAATGCGGTTCACAATTTTGTTTTTCGCCTGCATGACCGCGTTCAGTGCGGCGTGTTCCGGTTCCAACGAACCGCCCGATGCGGGCGGAGTATCCAGCCGCCGCGCGTCTTCCAGCCGCAGCCTATCCTCCAGCCGCTCTGCAAGCAGCGCCGTATCCGGCAGCAGATCCGCAAGCAGCGTCTCTTCGATCAGCGCGCAAAATTCGAGCAGCGCAAGCTCTGCGGGCGCGGGCAGTAGCGCAGGTTATGACGGCTCGCCCTATTACTCCACCACCTCGGCGGCGGGGCTGTATGTTCATGATCGGAACACCATTTTGCGCATTGGTTCGATGAATGGGCAAATCATGGGGCCGGCGAAGCAGGATCGGTATAATACCTTTGGCGTTATGGCCTCCGTGGCGACCAATTTTGATATTCTGGCCCTCCAGGAAGTGGGGAGTAACTGGGATCCGAGTGATGACACCGCAACAAGAGTCATGAATGCCTACGTCGCCCGCGTGAACGGGTTTGCGGGAATGGGGGCGTATAGTTACGTGCGCGGGCATCAATACGCCTTTGTGTACCGAACCTCATCCGTTACCCTGTCTGAATCCCGGCTGTACACCGGTACAAATTCGTATGGTACAAACGCCTTCAGATATGCTCCGCTGCTTGCGAAAGCCGTTACGCAGTCGGGCTTAAGTTTTGTGA
The DNA here is from genome assembly GCA_031283155.1 of Spirochaetota bacterium. Lineage (GTDB taxonomy): Bacteria > Spirochaetota > JAGLSM01 > JAGLSM01 > JAKPMW01 > JAKPMW01. The sequence goes on from JAITCI010000088.1 coordinate 12,192, forward strand.
TTATGACTGTCCATACCTCGCCCGGGTTTGCCTCAAGGGAAATTCCATCAATATTGAACGCTCTCTCCGAGGCTGCCGCAAGCTACGGCGAAACGCGGCTTATATGTCTGGGCGATTATAACGCCGATACCACCTATTACAGCCCGGGGACGGCCGCGCAGGGCTGGCTGAACGGTTTTGCCCCCCCCCAATGGTATACCGTTATCCGCAATGGGATCACAACAAACGTCGGCGGCGGGAAAACCTACGACCGCATCCAGCTTTCGATGCCGCTTGCCGCATTCTATACCGGAACCTGGGGCGTTATGAAATATGCGGAGCATTATGACGTGACTATTTGCGAAGGCACCGGACCTACCTCTACCACCCCCGGTACCCAGTTTACCGAAAACGCCATCTCCGACCATTATCCCGTTTGGGCGGAATTTCGTTTACACGATGTAAACGCCCCAGCGCCGCCAGGAGGGTGAAAAGCGTTTATGCCCTGTCATTGTGAGGCGTATTTTCTGTCATTGCGAGGCGTAGCCGAAGCAATCCAGGTTGTAAAATATCATAGTGGATTGCGCTTGTGCCTTTACCCCCTGTGGGGGCAAGGGTATCGTCTTGCTTCGCAAGACTCGCAATGACAAAAAAACACTTTAGGGGTACACCCTAAAAATAAAATATCATAAGGAAGGTGAGCGGTAATGCGTACAAAACGAGCAGTAGGAATAGGTATCCTCCTCTTGATGCTGGGGCTTGCGGCCTGCAGCGGTGACGATCCCACAGAGAACGGCGGGAGTTCTGATGGCATATCCAGCTCCGGCGGCGGCAGTCCGATTTCGGGGACTGTCTCTATCCAGCCTGTACCGCCCGCAGCCGTCTATGAGCCCGGCGTTAGGCTTATCGCCGTATATTCCGGCGATATACACGAATCCCTCCTGCGCTACCAGTGGGAAATAGATGGCGCGGATATTCCCGGCGCGCAAGCCGACTCCATTATAACGAGCCGTGAAGGGGACTATTTTGTGAAGGTGAGCGCCGTGGGATATTCCGGTCTTGTGGGGCCGAATGCGTCTACGCGGGTAATAGGTTCAGCCAGCCTGGGTTTAAGCGGGACAGCCGGTATTACCGTTCGGGGCGGCGGGGCTGCGGAAGTGGGCTGTGTGCTGGAAGCCGCGTATGAAGGAAGCGCAGTCGGCGCATTGTCCTATAAGTGGTTCGTGAATGTGGGCATAGCGCCTGCGGGAACGGAATCAACAATAACGGCCGCCGAGGCGGGAACATATTTTGTTTTAATAAGCGCGGTAGACTGTGTGGGCATTGTGCGCAGTTCGGGTTTTGTGGTAACGATCCCCGGAGAGGCGCCGCCTCCCCAGAAAATTCTGGCAATCCCGCTGCCAACCTCCGCCGGTATCGGCTCATTTTTCAGTTTTACTTCCGAGCTCTACTCCGGTTCGCAGCGTTTCACTCTTAGGAGAGGTGCCGCCGCCGTTGCAATAACCGCGGCAACAAGCCCCGCTCTGTATTCTGCGGGAGGGTGGGCAAACCCGTCCGAAGGCAATTATTGGGAGATTTCAACTTTCGCCGGAACCTTTTCCGATCTTGTGTGTGACGTGAATCTGACCGGTACCGCCGCAGGCCCGGGGCAGTTCAAAATACAGTACAGTTACAATGGCGCGTTTGCGGATATTCCATCGGGAGCGGTTCTTACTATGGGTCCCTCCGGTGTTGATAATGCGGATAATAAGTTTATGGGGAAAGCGATCCCCGGCGGGGCAGGCACACTCATGATCCGTATTGTGCAGGATGGGAACAGCGGATACGGGCAGGCGGCCGTCGGCGCAGGGGATGGCGGCTTCAAAACCTTTGAGTTACGGGGTTTATATACCGCTCTGTAACCGATGCGGACCTTGCTTAGGAGGGCTGCCTTTCGGGCAGCCCTTTGTGTTTTGCAGGCGTTTCATTTTTTATTTTTTGGGAACAGTAATCGCTTGCGAAAGCATTGGCGCGCGGGTCTTTTTTGCGTATGGTTCAGCCGCCGCGAGCAGGAGGCGAGCGCCCCGCGTTTATGCCCTGTGGGTACTGACACGGATGTCAAAAGAGCGCGGGGTACACCTGTAAACAGCGGCTCTTGTTCATGCCGGAGCGCGTCCCGCTGTTTCAAAAAAACCTGCGTCTTGCAGTGCAGATCAATTTTCGCCAACGCCTTTCCCGTTTTTACCGAGCTGCTCGCGCAGTTCCGCGATCAAAGCGGCATTCTCCGCAAGCTCTTTTTTCTGCTCCGCTACCACGGTCTGCCACTTCTCGCGCTCGGCTTTTCTGGCTTCGCGCCGCGCATAATCCAGCGCGGAGGCTTCATTGTACTGCGTAAGCTCGCGCATACGCTCCAGTTCCATGAACTTTTCCGTTGTTTTTGTTTGGCGGTAAGCCTTAATTGCCTGCTCCATGATCGGGACCCCCAGTTCTTCTATCCGCTGTAAATCTTCTTCCGTCTCCGCCTTAAATAAATTGAGCCACAGCTTTAATTCATCATCAGCGCCAATAATTTTGGGCAGCTTTCTAAGCTCAAAGTAGCACAGGCGCATTCTGTCTGTCAATAAAGTGTGGCGCTTCACCTCAAGAGCCTGAAACTCTGAGTAAAACTCTTTGCAATCAAACAAGTTAAACGCAAGGATACTGATAATGATCGCGCGCGGCAGCTTTCTGTATTGCTTCCCTTTTTTGAGCGCCGTTGAATATTCTCTTGCCCAATAGTACAGCGATCTTTCGGGATAATCCTTTTCATCCGCAACTTGCACCTCCAAAGCCACCCGCTGCCTGTTTACCCTCATGTTGATATCCAAATGACAAAACTTATTTTCAAT
>JAITCI010000050.1 GCA_031283155.1 Spirochaetota bacterium
CCCCCCCCAATCACGTCAAGTAAAAAACGCTGAAAATTTCAATTATCTTTACTATACATTTGTTTATGTGAATGGCTAAAAACAACATAACAGATTTACTTAAATAGTTATAGTAATTAACCATTAATAGCGAAAAAGCCAACGACAAGGCATTTGGCCACGAAAAAGACCGAATAAAAAAACACGAATAAAACACAAAAAGGGGGTAAATACAAAAACAAAGCCACAGCTTCCCCTCATAGCTTTTTGGTTTTGGCTTTTAACCCAGGATTTTTTAATTTTTTATAGCGCCCTCCCTTCGGTCGGTCGCGGCTGAAAGGAGGGATTATAGGCGTCGCTTGCGCGACGAACAGCATCGATCCTTTATTCGTGTGATAGCGCTCTACGAACGCGGCTGATAGGAAAATTATAGGCGTCGCTTGCGCGGCGAACAGCATCGTGGCCAAGTTGCTTTTTTTATTCGTTGTGTTCGCGGCTCTCTGCGGCAAGGAGCAGATCGCGTAATTCAAAGAGATCGCGCGCGAGTATAAGCCTGTTCGCGCAATACTGCCGCCGCAGCTCCTCGCTTTGCCGCACTGCTTCCGGATACGCCTGTACCTGCCCCTGCGGCGGAACCCACCAGGCGTCGAGTCCCGAGAGGAGCGCGCCCTCGATATCCTTATAATCATCGCCCACCATGCAGGCGCGATCCGCCGGAACGCCGAGCTTGCGCAGGGCAAGCGCAAAAACCCAAGGGTGCGGCTTTTCGACGCCGGCCTCTTCGCTCGTGACAATCGCGTCGATGGCGTCCGCAAGACCCAGGCGCGCGATCTTGCGGTACTGTGTTTCTACCGGCATATCCGTGACAAGACAGATCTTGCTGTTACTGCGGATCGCGCTTAACAGTTCCAGAGCGCCGGGGAAGAGCCGCATACGCGCGAGGAAGGTATCCCAAAAAAGATTGCAAATTGTATCGGCTAAACCAAAAGGCTTAAAGCCAAGAAGCTCAACCAGATGCTGATAGTAGAGCAACCGGTTATGCGCGGCCGCCGTACCGCCAAGCGTGATCTGGTTATAGCGCCTCGACTCCTGCAGCAATGCCTCCAGTTCGGCGCGCGGGCGGCCTGTGCGCTCCTCAAGCAGGGGAAAGATTACGTCGTCCGCCGCGCGGTAACAAAGATCATAATCGTAGAGCGTATTATCGAGATCAAAAAGAACCGCCTGATAACGCAAGAGACACCTCCGGAATTTCAGCGCGCGAGGGCGTTAACCCGCGCGATTACCCAATCCATCTGGCGCTCGCTCATTCCGGGCCAGAGAGGCAATGTTATTTCGTGGACGTAATGCGCGTATCCATTCGGGTAATTTGCGATACTGTATTCATCACGGTACGCGGTAAAGAGCGGAAGGGGTTTGAAATGCACATTTGCGGCAATCCCATCCTCCGCGAGACGGGCGATGAGATCGTTCCGCTCGGGGAGCCCATATCCCTCCAGTCGCAGCGGATAGAGATGATAAGATGACTCGTGTCTAGGCACATCCGATGCGCGCGCACCGCCCGCTGATTCGAGCCACGCAGGATGAATACAACGCGCGCCCCGCAATTCCTGATGGTAGCGTTCCGCAAGCGTCCTGCGCCGCGCAAGCTGCGCGTCGTAACGCGCGAGCTGCCCGATCCCCAGCGCCGCCTGCATATCGGTCATGTTATGCTTGTAGCCGCACATTTCAATATCGTATTCCCAGTTGGCGGCGTCCAGTTTCGCGAGAGCGTCTTTGGACTGCCCGTGCAGCGCCATGAGCCGAAGCTGCCGCGCGAAGGCGTCGGCGTCTGCGGCGCTCCCGAAAGAATGGGAACGATATGCTACCGCGCCGCCCTCGGCGGTGGTGAGATTTTTGACGGCATGAAAAGAATAGACCGCAAAATCCGCGCCGAGCGGAACGCGCTCCCCGGCATAACGCGACCCCAGGGAATGCGCTGCGTCGGCAAGAATAACAGGCCGACCGATTTTCTCCTGCCAGGGATTGGCGGCGGTCGGGGAGAAGCCCGAGCGCGCGGAACGAACCAATGCGGCGAGGGCGGTATAGTCGCACGGCCAGCCCGCAAAATCAACGGGGATGATAGCCTTCGTGCGCGGACCGAGCGCCCGCGCAACGGCATCGGGATCGATTGCAAAATCATCGCGGAGCGTATCGACGAGCACGGCGCGCGCGCCCAGATGGCGGATGATATTGGCGGTGGCCGCGTAGGTATATATAGTAGTGATCACTTCGTCGCCGACGCCCACCCCGAGTACGCGCAAAACGAGTTCCATGCCCGCCGTGGCGGAGTTTAGGCAAACCACATGGCTCACGCCGAGCCATGCCGCGAGCGCCTGCTCAAATTCGCGCACACGGAGGCCGGTGGTGATCCAGCCGCTCCGGAGGGTTTCGACGACGCGCGCGATGTCGCTCTCGTCGATATCGGGGCGGCAGAGCGGAACGATGATCTTTTCCATGACGGTAAAAATAGCGCGTAAAACCAGGCTCGCAAAAAATAAATACCCCCGAGGCGCGACATTCGCGAAAATTAAGCATGGCGATTGCGCGCGATACCGAACCCCTGGCTCTGCCGCTCCTGGCCGTGATGCGGCAGGCGGACGCGCCCATAGATGCGATCATGGATGCGGCGCGCGCACGTTTCGGCGCGGTACTGGAGAATTCGCCCGAGTATAGTTTCGACGCCTTCACAAACTATTACGCTGCCGAATTTGGCACCGGGCTCGTTAAGCAAATCATCATCTTCGCGGAACCGCGCGAACAGCGTTTTCTGATGGAGGATAAACTCTGGTCAAACGCGCTTGAACAGACATCCGCTCCGGGCAGCGAAAAGCGAATTATCAACCTCGACCCCGGGTATCTCACCCTCTCAAAGCTGATTCTCGCCAGCACCAAGGATCATGCGCAGCGCATCTATCTTGGGCAGGGTATATGGGCGGAGATCACCCTCGCCTGGCGCGGAAAGAGTTTTGAGCGCCATCCCTGGTCGTACCCCGATTACATCGCCCGGATACCCTTCCTGAACAGGGTGCGCGAAGGTATGCGCGCGCGGCTTACGAAGGATCTGATCGTCCGCCTCCGGTAGTACATCATGCGTTGGGGGAGGCGGTTTGGCGGAGTCCTGTAAAATTTGTATATCCCATTTTATAGCAGGTAGAGCCTCCCCCTCGCTCCAGCCCTCGTTTCTCTCGGGCTTCCGCTACCCCCACTTATAAGCTTTCATCTTCATCTTCCTCTTCGTCCTCTTCCAATAAATCTTTGATAGCTTTTTCAAAATCTTCCAAACCCTTCTCAAGGGCGGCGGGATCGGAACCATCGATTATCTTCGTGTTCATATACGTTTCGCTGACGAGTTCGCTCATTTCTTTTGTGCCGGTTATTTTTTTCTCCAGAGAGTCGTCGTTGAACGTTTCGCAGACACAGCGAATGGCATTGAAGGCGGCCATCGTGATAAGTTTACCTTCATCCTCCAGTCCAAAGGAATGGCGCAATAGCATTGCGAGCGAGAGTATTTGCCCTATGGGATTGGCGATATTCTTTCCGGCAATGCCGTGCATGGGGCCGCAGGCGGGCGTAAAAATGCCAAAACCATATTTATCCAAAAAGGCGGAGGGTGCCATCCCTTTAATACCCGTAACCGCCAGGCACTCATGGCCTAAAATATCCCCGATTATGGCGTCAGTAAGCAAAACATCAAACTGCACAGGGTTTCGGATAAGCTGCTCTGCGGCGTCATGCGCGTACATATAGTCAAGCTGCACATCAGGGTATTCTGCGGCAAGCGCGCGCGCGCATTCGCGCCAATATGCCATGCCGGGATGTACGTTGGTATTATCTGTTAAGGTGAGATTTCTGCCCCGCTTCATTGCCATACCAAAAGCCAAACGCGCAGCCCGCTCTACAGCGCTCTTCGCGCCGCCGTATGTAGACACAAGCATAATATCCGGGCAGCGCCGAACGCAGATCTCCGGCGCAGACCGGGGGGGTTCGCAAAACAAAACCGACTCGAAATCCAGCCAGTCCGTAACAAACTGCTCCTTAAGCGGGGACCAGGAAACCGCCTCTGGGTGAATAAAAAAATTCCGGATATGTACGCATACCTTCAACTGCCTGCAAAGCGGCAAGAGGACGCCTTGCTCCGGCTGCTCCTCCGGCGGCAGATTTTCCCACTTTGGGCCGCCAAGCGTCCCCAGCAATACCGCTTCGGCGTCTTCACAAACGCGCAGCGCGGACTCGGGCATCGCCTTGCCGCAGGCGTCTATCGCCGCGCCGCCAACCTCGGCCCATTCACATTCAAATTGTACGCCTGTTTTTTTGCTTACGCACTCCAGAATGGTTTCGGCGGCCTGCATGATCTCCGGCCCGATCCCGTCGCCCGGGAGTATCGCTATTCTATGGGTCATAGAGTTCCTCCTTTGCGGTAATCCGCATCCATAATTATGGCGCTATTACCGCTCTTTCTGTCCAATCAGACAAAGATTTGTTTCAGGTTTTTTTCGAGATAAAAAAGGTATGTAAAAATGTCTGTCTGATTTCATTCGCTCCGCCGGAATGGGGATATACTCCGGTCGCAGTGTGCCAAATGCCCAACTCTTGAGGAGGAAAAAGAAATGAGCATTCCCAAATCCGCCCGACCGGCGGAAAAGCAATTTACAGGGAAAATACACCTTTGCGGCAGGCGGAAAAACACGGCGGCTCAAAATAACGATGTCGGATTTGCGATCTGGATAAAAATCCGCGTTACAATCGGAGGAACGGCTTACCGTAACCACAAGGAGGCGCGCATGCGTGAGAGATTGAATTCCATATTGATTGTGTTCATATCCATCCAGCCGGCCAAATTGAACAAGGATAGTCCGGATGCTGACCCAGATTGCGATGATGAATCTCAGCTTCAGATAGCAGCATATTCGGAAATGTATCCGGCTGCACAGGATCAGGCCGTGGAAGATGTGTGCCGGGCTCCATGTCTTTTCGTGGAAGATGTGTGCAAGGCGCCATGTCTTTTCTCGGTTAATTAACGCAAGGAGGAAAACGATGCGAAAATTTATATGTTCAAATATTTTGACGTGCCTGCTGGCGCTGTTTGCCGCAGCGGATCTGCGGGCGCAGGAGAAACCAACGGTAGCGGTTGTACCCTTTGAAGCCTATTCGGGCATCTCGGCGGAAAACGCGGCCGTTATCACGCGCGTGTTTTTCCTGCGTCTGCGCAATACCGAAAAAGTTGAGGTGGTCAACCGCGATATTGTTGATCAGCAAATCCGGGCGCAGCAATTTGAAGCCGGAGACTGGTCCAGCTCGGAAAAAATCGCGGCTTTGGGCAGAGCCTCAAACGCAAATTGGCTTGTGCGCGGTACAATTGAACGGCTGGGGAGCATGATCCTGGTTACTGTGGAATTTTTCGATGTTAACACACAGATATCCAAGGGCGGCGCGGATATGCAAATTACAAACGAGGAAGACGCCTATTATAAAATAGAACCAATTATCAATAAACTGGTAGCGACTGCTATACCCGCAAAGGTTTATAAGAACGGCGAAACCGGACCGGGCGGCGGGATCGTTTTTTCCGCTGTGAATGGAACGTATCTGGAATGTACCTCGAGATCTCTTGGCGAAGCGAAATGGAGCGACGCGCGCGCTATGGCAAAAAGCTATCAGGAGGGCGGTTTCCATGATTGGCGTCTCCCAACGCTGGCAGAACTCAAGTTGATCCAGGCCAATACATCCCATCATCTCTTAGATTACTGGTCTTCAGATCAGGAAAGTATAGCTAAAGCGTATGGTGTTTTTGGGTCGTTAACAAGAGTCTGGAAAAAAACCGACAGTAAAGATTTCCTTGCCGTCCGTTCTTTCACTGTCCAGTAAAATCCATAAAGGAGTATTCCATGAAAAAATTACTTCTCGCATTCTGTATCCTGGCGGCAGGCCTGACCGCGCTCTCCGCCAACCCCGCCGTGGCGATCCTGGATTTTGAGTCCAACAGCATCATCACGGCGCAAAGGGCCGCGGTGATGACCGATCTCTTCCGCAACGAGCTTGTGCGCTCCGAGCGCGCGGATATCGTGGATCGCAAAAACATCGAGCACATCAAAAATGAACTCAAGTTCCAGAACAGCGACTATGCGGATCCCGCGCGCATGAAAGCCCTGGGAAAAATGATCGGCGCGGATCTGCTGTTCACCGGCAGCTTCAACTATCTTGGCAGCCAGATCTTTCTGATTGTCACCATGACGGACGTTGAAACCGCAAGGGTTACATTTTCCGACAGACTCAACCTCAATTCCTGGGATGAATATGATCGCAGGGTTAAGGATTTTGCCGCCGGTTTCATCGCGCGTTTTCCGGTACCGGAGGTACTCGCCGGAACATGGACAGCCGCTGCGGAAGTCAACTCCATCGTATATACCTACGAGATAAATTTTACGGGCAAGGGGCGCTGCCTCGTAAAGATTGACGACGGCACGGCCAGCCAGGACGCTCCGGCAAACTATGCCTACGACGGCACGCTCTTTAAGCTGAACGCGTTTTTCAGAAACGCCAAAATTCCCGGCCAGAAAAATATTCAGTGGTCGAGCGTACTCACATTCAGCGACGACAAGACAGCCTTTAACATACTGGTCAAACCCGCGCCCTCCGCCGCGCCTATGCGGCTGACGTTTACCAAAAGCGAATAAAAACGGCGGAAGCCCTGATTACGCGAAAGGAGAATGCCAATGGGAAAGATTGCCGATAAAACCCTGATTGAGATGGTAAAAATCAAGCCGGGTACTTTTACGATGAGCCGCCCTGTAGGGCATCTGGTTTGCAACGCCGATGAAGAAATACCGCACAGGGTAACAATTGAGCGCCCGTATCTTATGGGAAAATTTCCGGTTACGCAGGATGAGTTCAAGGCTGTTATGCAGCATAACCCAAGTCATTTCTCCGTGGAAAACGGCGTTCCCGCGGCGGCGGGCGAGATTCAGGGCAGACGGCCTGTGGATTGCGTGAGCTTTTATAACGCGATTATGTTTTGCAACAAGCTCAGTATTTTGGAGGGGCTATCGCCTGTATATATCATAAAAGGAAGCAAAAATCCGGAAAAGTGGGGTAACGTACCTCTGCATAAAAGCGAGGCATGGGACGCTGTTATCGCAGACGGCAGCGCAGACGGATATCGGCTGCCTACCGAAGAGCAGTGGGAATACGCCTGCATGGACGCGGCAATAAACGAAGGATGGCATGCGGACAACAGCGGCGGTAAAACGCATCAGACAGGCATATTTGCGCCCAATGCCAACGGTTTGTATGATATGCTCGGCAATGTTTTTGAAATTTGCTGGAGTACCCCAAAGCTCTGCGACCTTGTTTTACCGGGGCTGGAAGCCTCAGATCCGCACCCAATCATATACCGCGTTCTGCGCGGCGGGGGCTGGAGGTCCAAGCCGCAGATCCTGTGCGCGGCGTATCAGCTCCATGCCGTCCCCTGGAAGACGGGTACCGATTACGGGTTTCGGGTTGTACGCGGCGCGGATGAAAAGGAATGAGAACTATACAACATCAGCCAAATAAAGGAAAATATATGAAAACAACTTCAAATATGTATCGCTGTCTGGCTGTACCGCTGCTCATCTGCGGATTGCTGCTCACGGGGTGCCGCAATAAGCCGAAACCACCTTTGCCCCCCAAGCCGCGCCCGACGTTAAACTCGCTGCATATGGGCGTTGTCGCCTTTGACAGGGAAACAAGGGTATATCCCCTGTCGACAGATACAGCCGCGGCAAAAAAATTTATAAACAGCCAAAACAATTTTGAGGACAGCACCGCACTCTGCTATGCGGTATCCGAATCGTTAAAACTGTTTGACGTCCCCGCGCTGCCCCCTTTTGATCACAAATTTATCATCACATTCACGGATGGCGATGATAATTGCTCAACCGACAAGGAATCCTACGCACGCATACCTTACGGGCAGGAGTATAACAAGGCGCAGAGGGATCTGCAGGCAAAAAGGGATATTGAGGCCCATGCGATAGGGTATACCACCGGAGACAGACCCATAGCGCGCGAAACGGAACTGCGCACAAGATTGGTATCCAATGGCGGTGATTATGCGTCGGCAACAAATTCAACCTTGATTCTTCCTGCCTTTCAGCGTATCAGAAATAAGGTGATGACCACTGTAAAAACCCTGGAATTGATCACAAACCCGGGAAATTTTACCGCAGCCAACCCAAAATATTTCAGGATAACCATACAGCCGGCGCAAGGGAACGGGCGGCTCCCCGCGCCGGCGGCGATAATATTTTGCAGCCTGGTGGGCAACAGGCTCTCGGTGGTGGAGCCAAGAAATCCATGGATATCTTTTGACGAAAGCCGCAGTATCGGGAGCCGCAACAGCAAAACCGGCAAGATACACATACCGTTATACAAACTGATGTATAAGGAACCCGGAAATCCCAAAGACGAACTCAATATCGACGGCATACAGGTGGAGATAAGCGTTTCGCGCACTACAGGGTTCAGGGCGGATATGGAGGATACGAAAAACACCGATGACGCAGGAAAGGCGATAGCCGTTGTCCTTGTTCTGGACTGCACCAAATCGCTGGATCCCGTTTTTGGAACGATGAAGGCAGCCGCGAAAAATTTCATTGAAGAACTGGAAAGGAATCTGCGATGAAAAACACAAAAAAATCCGAAACAGGCGGGGGCAGATACTCCCTCCTTACTGAGTCCAATTTTGCCCGCGCGTCCGCCGGAAAGCTCATATTTCTCGACTTTACGGCTGATTGGTGCCCCTCCTGCCTGGAGTTTGCCCAGGTGTTTGCGGCGGTCTCCGCCGAGATTCGCGAGGCAAATTTTTTCAAAGTGGACGCGGACTCTGTGGCTATGCTTGACGGACTGTTTGGGTATACCGCCGTCCCGTATATCATAGCCGTAAACGACGGAAAAATTGCGGCCGAATATGAGGATTTCCCGCGAACGGCGGAAAGCTACGGGAAGTGGGTGCGCCGGCAAATCGCGCGGTACGGAGGAAACCGGTAACTTTTTCACGTATTGCAGATAATATTATTTCGTGATACCATACGCTCGAGGCAGGGGCGGATGGCAAAGAAAAATGACGACTGGCTGGATCGTATACGCGCCATAAATTATGAGGATGTTATAAAGTTGGTCTCGCGCTTGATGACTATCGGCCCGGATCACACATGCTTCGAATATATCGGGCTGTCTGCAATTTTATATCCTTTTATGAAGGAATTTGTATTCCATAAAACGTCTTGCGGGGCTGCGATGGGGGTGGGGGGGATTCACCACTGAGGTTTGCGTTTTGTTTTATATACTCCAGAGAGGCTGCTATTTTTCCATGAGCGCTCTGTCATTAAAAAGATGCGAATACCTCCTGTGCGAGAAGTGCCCAAGATTCAAGTCCGTCTTTGTCGCTAAAGAAGAATCAGATAAATTTAACTGGTTTGTATTATTAAAAGATTGGCAGGATACATACAAAGACATGAATTCGCAGAATACAACAGCGGCGTGGAAAGATAATCAAAATAAACAATGGCAAGGGGATTTGGACGAAAGTAATGTTGTGTTTTATATTCTTACAAAAGCTCAATCTTTCTGCAGATATCACAACATAGAGTATATGACGCAGGCAATATATACAGAAAAATTTGATGCTGTTTTTAAAAAAAATCCCGCGCTGAAAAATAAAATATTGGATCATTTAAACGCTCAGCCGGAAAGTATCTCAAGGGCATTAAGAAAATTCATCGTAATATCCGGAATTACGAATACCCAGACTATCGTTGATGAGTGTCCAGAGTGCGAAGAACTTCGAAAAAAGATATCTGAAGCGAAAAATGATTATGAGAAAAAGAAAGCAATAGATACAGCGCAGACAGTAGTCCGCAGAGCGAAAAGATATATTTATAAACAAATAAAAGATCAAATAAAAGATGAAGATTTGTGATATTCATGGAAAAAATACGATGAAAGCGTACAAAGCAAATGGCTACTGACGACATTTTTTCGATTTTTTTCAGGCAATTACAGAAATATGGAATTATAACCGACCAGGAAGAAAAAGACCTGCAATTCGCCGTTTTGCAAGCCGAGCAGGAATCCATGAACCGCTTTCAGGCTGCCGAAGAAGGGCGCCTGGCGGAAATTCAGCTCAAAAAGTCGCTGGACAAAGCGCCCGCAATTTCGCTGCTGCGCCAAATCATAAGCGCGCACACCGACACGCCGGAATATACGCAGGCGTTCAATGACATGAACGCCGCCATTGAGATCGACCCTTATAACGACGCTGCGTATAACAAGCGCGGAAATATTTATTTCAGGCAGGGAAATTTTGATAAAGCATTGGCGGATTTTTCAAAAGCGATTGCCATGAAGCCAAGTGCGGCTGCCTATACCAACCGCGCCAGCCTATACCTCTATACGAATGAAAAAAATACAGATCTTGTGCAGCAGGATATACAAAGGGCATTAAGATGTAATGGCAAGTACGTTCCGGCCTTATGTGTTCAGAGCCGCCTGCATTTATTAAAAAAAAACTATCAGCGAACTATAGGTTCCGCCAATAAGGCAATAAAGCTTGATCACGCCTGCGCTCCCGCATATAACGACCGCGGATTGGCTAACCTTATAACCGGAAATATCCAGCAGGGAATAGACGACCTTAACAAGGCAATCGGGCTGAACCCCGATTACGCCGAGCCGAATTACAATCTTGGCGAATACTGTTATGAAAATGAAGAGATTGAAAAGGCATTGGACTATATCCATACGGCAATTCAAATAGATCCCAAATATGCGGACGCGCATATTTTGCGGGCGCAACTGTTTAAAGTAAAAGAATATTATGATGAGGCAATGGCAAGCTGGGAACAGGCGGTCAGTGAGGATACGAGACATATTGACGGATGCTGCAGGTTTTTGCAGGATCTTATCTGGTGTATCAATCCAGAGCAAATTTTAAGATTTTATCAGAGGCTGATTGCGCGTGTGCCCGAAAGCCCTCTTGTGTATTGCGAACGCGCCGGAATAAACCTTAATAAAATCGGGGATTATAAGGCGGCGCAAGCTGATTTTTACAAGGCCGCGCAGCTCGATCCGAAGTATGCGGACGCCCATTACGGCTTGGCGCGGATTTATATACACAATAAAGAATATGTCCGGACTCTTAAAAGTTTCAGCACGGCAGCCGAATCCAAACCTGAAAAAGCATTGAAGAATTGCTGGCAGCTTATTTCACTTTTGCCTAACGAAAAAAACGATATAAAAATCAAATTGCTTGATATTGTAATTAAGTATAACCCGGATAACCCGGATAGCGCGGAAGCGTATATAAGGCTCAGTCAGATTTATGAGGATATGAGCGAGGATGCCCATACGGAAGAGGATTTCAGAACAGCTATTACAAAAGATCCTGTATATACGCCATTATACACAGACCTGGTTTTGGAATTTGCCCGAAATGGAGATAATATAAAGGCTGGCAAGTTTTTTGACCTGGCGGTTGAACTTGCCCCCAAACATCAAGGCGCGTATGAATCTCGCGGAGACTGGCAGCATAATACCAATAAAAATTATGCCGCTGCCATTGAAAATTACAAAAAACATATTAAGCTTTCCCCTTCCGCCAATGGGTATACTCGGTTAGGGGTGTCGTATTACGTAAAAAAAAGCTATACCCGCGCCGCGCGGTGTTTCCGCGAGGCAATACGGCTTGATCCCCATTACTGGCGGGCGCAGGGAAACCTTGCCAGGGCTGTTGCCGATATGTATAAGAAAAAAAATAAATTCAAAAAAGCCGATGATGCGTATACCAAAGCAATCGATTTCATGCGTTCCGAAGAAAGCACAAAAAAAGATACGCTATATGCCGAAATATGCAACCACAGAGGCATTGGCAGATTCGATAATGGACTGTATGATCTTGCGGGTGATGATTTTGAAGAGGCCATGAAATGGTACAGGCCAACTGTTGCCGCGCCGCATATAAACAGGGGCAACGTGTATATGATAAAAGGCGATTTTGATTCGGCAATGGCGTGTTATAATACCGCAGAAGAAATTGATCCGAAATTCACACATACCTATCCCAACCGAAGTGGTCTTTATATTTTACTGGGAGAGTACGACAAGGCTGCACAGGACGCCAGGACTGCTCTGGCGCTTGATCCGGAGTTTGCCGCAGCGTTGTTCTGTCTGAGTTTAGCGCATCTTCTTAAAGAAGAGTTTGGTATCGCAGAGCAAGTCGCCCAAAAAGCCATAAAAGACGACCCAAAATTTGCCCTTGCGTATGCCTGTCTGAGTGCCGTGCGTTTTCGCAGGGGGGCATGCGTTCCGGCGCTGAAGGATGGGTACAAGGCCATAAAGCTCGATCAAAGTCTGGAACTTTTTGTTTATACATTCGCATGTATCGGCTGTGATAAAACACCCCGCCGGATTTTCAAGAGGTTACAAAAAATGCTGAAATCCGATCCGGATAATCCGTTTGTGAATTTATGTTTAAGCCTTTCACATTTCTCCAACGGAAAAAATGATACAGCGATCAAACATATTACCAAAACGATAGAGATGCCTTGCGGCATGGAGCCTATGATTCCCGTGATGTATGATTATCGCGGAGATTTGAATTTTGAAGCAGGCAAGTATACAGAGGCTATTGACGACTATACAACAGCCATAAACGCTATGGGAGATGCACCCGAATCCGCCCAAACTCGGTATGGCCGCGCCTGGGCGTACATGAAAATTGGCAAGCGCAAGCCGGCAGAGGCCGATTATGCGAAAGCGCTCGGGCTTGATCCTTCTCTTCAAGACAAAGAAAACCCGCTCGATACGGCGGATGCGGCTCCGTCCCATATAGCGGATATATCGGTAAAAAAAATACGGATGGCGAAATCAATAGCCAAAAAAATGCTCCCGCTATTACAGAATGCGGCATAAAAGCCCTGCAATTTAATTGCTTGCCAAGCCGATATTCCCTTCCTAGCTTTATAAGGCTTCGCATGAATTGGGATTCAGCATGGCGTTGCCACGCGACTCATATTCCCGTCCTTCTGCGGCGTAACAGCCGCAAGAGTGGATCGGCGGGCAGAGAAGTATGCAGCACGAGATAGTGGTTCTCATACCATTCCATATCGGCTCGCTGGATCTCTCCATCACGGCGCAGGTACTCTGGATCTTTGTTTCTTCCATACTAGTAATACTCTTCGGGCTATTCGCGCGCCGCCGGATGACCGAGGTTCCCGACCGCCTTGTGCAGCACCTTTTTGAGATCACCCTCGATTTCATCGAAAACCAGATCCTGGAACCAAACGATCTGGATCGCAAGCGCTGGACGCCCCTCTTCCTCTCGCTCTTCCTGTTCATCTTTTTCAGCAACCTGGTCAATATTATACCCGGGGGCGCGTCGCCCAGCGGCAACCTGAACACGACCGCCGCGCTCTCCTTTGTTTTTTTTGTGATGGCTCTGGGTATGCGTTTCCGGTATCACGGGCCATTCGGCTTTTTCAAGAGCATCATCCCCGAAGGCATTCATGGCCCCATGGTGGCGATGCTCTTCCCGATAGAATTCATCAGCCTGCTCTTCCAGCCCATATCGCTCGCGCTCCGGCTTTTCGCCAATATGATGGGCGGCCATACCCTCTTTTTAACGATTCTCGCCTTTGCCGCCATGGCGCATAATTTTATCATCCCGGTATTTTCCGTTGGCGGGAGTATTGCCATCCTTCTCTTTGAGCTTTTTATCTGTTTCATCCAGGCATATATATTCACCTTTCTCGGCGCGCTCATGTTCGCGCAGGCGAAAGAGCACTAATCTGACAGACTAAAGGAGAGATTCATGGATGCACTCGGAGCAGGATTATCGATTGGTCTTGGCGCGCTTGGAGGGGCGATTGGAATCGGGATTATAGTGGGCTACGCGATCACGGGTATCGCGCGGCAGCCCGAGGCAATGGGCAGGATCCGCCCGCTTATGTTTATCGGTATCGCCTTTGCCGAGGCCTGCGTACTCTACGCGCTGGTCATTACGCTGATTCTCCTGGGCAGGCAGAGCGAACCGGCAGCGCCCACGCCGGATGCCCCTCCCGCTATCACGGAAACCATCGCGGAATAAGGAGGCGGACGGTGTTTACCTTCGAACCCGGCATGATCATCTGGACGCTTGTCGCGTTTTCCCTGGCCATGATCGTGCTCGCGAAATATGTCATCCCCCCCCTGGTCCGCATCGTGCATGACCGCCGGAACAGGATTGCGCATGATCTGGAAAGCGCCTCGAGCGAAGCCCGCAAGGCGGAGGAGATCACGGCCAGCCTGAACCGGCGCCTCACCGCTCTGGAACTCGACCGCGAGCGCATCCTCTCCGAAGCCCGCGAAACGGCGCACAGCCGCTACGAGGCGCTGGAACGCGAGATGCTGGAGAAGATCGCCCTGATGCGGAAACAGCGCGAGGCGGAGATGGCGCGCGAGACCGAGCACTTTCTCGCGTCCGTTGATGATCGCATCAACCGGCTTATCATTCTGGGCTGCGAGAAGGTATTGCGCACCCGTTTAACCCCGGAGCAGCAGGCGGAGATACTCGAAAACCGTATCCGCGAATTTGAGAAGCTGACTAAAATTTAAGAGGCGGCGCAGTGCAAAACTTTCGTTACGATCTTCCCATGCTCATCACCATACTGGAGGATGAAGACGCCCTCGATAATTTTGTGCGCGACGCTTTTCTCTTTGAGGTACTCTACAGGCGCAATCTGGATATCGAAGAGATGATCATCGATCCTTTACGCAGTACGGAAGAGAAACTGGGCTGGCTCGACGAGATGATGATTATCTATTTTGATACCTATTTTTACAATTTTTTGCGGCAGCTCATAATAAACGAAGACATCCAATATTATGAAAAGATCAGCGCGCGGTTTTTTGAGACCCTCACCGCCATGCGGAACTGCCTCTATGCCAAGGTAACAACGGCCATCCCCTTAAGCGGGTCGCAGATTGGCCGCATCACCGCCAAGCTCAGGGAACTCTTTGGCAAGCAGATATTCATATACAGCAACGTCTCGCCCTATTTCCCCTCGGGGCTTTTGATTCAATGCGGCGATCAGATGATCGACCTGGGGGGACGTACCGCGCTGGAGCAGCTCAACAAGAAACTCAGCGCGAAGTAAACAGACAGAAAGAGCACACTATGGCAATGAAAGACTTCTCCATTGAAGGCATTCAGCAAAAAATCGAGCGCTTTGATATCGATACCACCTCCGACGAGGCCGGATACGTTATCGAATCCGCCGACGGTATCGCGCGGGTACATGGACTGCCCCACGTAGAAAACGGCGAGATGGTCGAATTCCCGAATAATATTTTCGGTCTTGTGTTTAACCTGGAGAAGGACGAGGTGATCTGCGCAATACTCGAGCGGCACACCGCCGTGCGCGAAGGAAGCTGGGTAAAGCGAACCAGGCGCGTTATGGATATCGGTGTGGGCGATGCTCTCCTGGGGCGCGTTATCGACCCCATCGGAAATCCGCTCGACGAAAAGGGCGTTATTCATTTTGCCGCGCATTATCCCGTGGAACGTATGTCCCCGGGCGTGATAGATCGGCAGCCGGTGCGCGTACCCCTGCAAACGGGATACAAGATCGTTGACAGCCTCGTCCCGATAGGGCGCGGGCAACGCGAACTCATCATCGGCGACCGGCAGACCGGCAAAACCACGCTCGCAATCGATACCATCATCAACCAAAAAAACACGGGCGTGCTTTCGGTATATGTCGCGATTGGGCAAAAGCAGGCCACGGTGGTGAAGCTCGTCGCCGAACTCTCGAGGCATAATGTTCTCGCGAATACCGTTATCGTGAACGCGCCTGCATCCAGTCCGGCGATCACCCAATACCTCGCGCCCTACGTGGGATGCGCCATCGCGGAATATTTCATGTGCGAAAAGAAGCGCGATACCCTTGTTATATATGACGATCTCTCGAAGCACGCGGCGGCCTACCGCAATATCTCGCTCCTGATGCGCCGCCCGCCCGGACGCGAGGCCTTTCCCGGCGACGTCTTTTACCTCCACTCGCGCCTTTTGGAACGCGCGGCAAAACTCTCCAACGAATTGGGCGGCGGTTCCATGACCGCGCTTCCCATAGTGGAGACGCAGGAGAACGACATATCCGCCTATATCCCAACCAATGTTATTTCGATCACCGACGGGCAGATATTTCTGGAGGCGGATATATTCAACGGCGGCATCCGTCCGGCGGTCAACGCGGGCATATCCGTTTCGCGCGTGGGCGGAAGCGCGCAAAAAAAGGCGATGCGCCAGGTATCGGGTACCCTGCGTATCGATCTCGCGCAATTCCGCGAGAAGGAAGCCTTCTCGATGTTCTCTTCCGATCTGGATGAGGAAACAAAAATGCAGCTCGCGAAGGGACGTCTCATGGTGGAACTCCTGAAGCAAAACAAGGCTTGCCCCATGGAGTTCGCGGATCAGGTACTCATCCTCTACGCGGGGACGCATGGACTCATCATGGAGATCCCGCTGGAGCGCATCGCGGAATTTGAGAAGGGTTTCCTCGCGGCCTTTGAAAAGAGATACGCCTCCATGCGCAGCGAGATTGCCGAGAAGGGCGCGCTGGATACCGCCCTCGAAGCCAAACTCAGGGCATTCATAAAAAAATAAAAAAAGGAATTTTTAGATGTCGCGCCTCCTCGAAATTAAACGCCGG
>JAITCI010000047.1 GCA_031283155.1 Spirochaetota bacterium
AAACGCAAACACTGGCGGTTGCCCAAACGCCCGAATGTCAGGTACTGGTGGTCACAGCAAGGGAAGGGCTGCCCGTGTATTCTTCTTTGGGGGCGATAGTGTGTACATTCCCGTATGGGGCAAGGGTTGTGGTACTTGAGAGAAAGCAGAAAGACGCAATTGATGAAATTACGGATTGCTGGTATAGAATATTCATGCCATTGTGGGAAGAGAGAGGGGTTTGGCATTATGTCTTTGGCGCGCCTTTCTCGGAAACGGTACCCGCAGATGTAATACCGATAATAGGGTCTTGGTCAAGAGTTGAGGGGACAGCCTCCGCCGTGGGGTGGTGGTTTAACTCAGAAGGACGCGCAGGGCAGAATTATGGGCGGCAATGCGGTGGCTGGGAAGGAAATTGGAGTTATTCTGATGGCATAATAACGCTTTCGGATTGGCGGGCGCATTCATTTGAGGGAGCATCCGGAAATCCGAAAGAGGTAACAATAAAAACAGAATTTATCGGCGCAAAAATATCCTCATATTGCGCTATCGAGACTATGATCTCGGGAAAGAAGTATATATAAAATTGTGCTCTTATGATGAGGCGTTGCTGTACGAGGAAAACGCAAGTCTCAATCAGCAGTTGCGGCTTCAGCAGCGCCGCGAAGCAAATAAAGGGTAGTAAGGGTAAGCCGCCAGCCCCCGCCAACATCACCCCCTGCGGACGAGCGGGGGGGAAGCCAAAACGAATAGCGGAGGGTGGGGCGCAAAGAAGTTCTGATCTTATATTGCAAAGAACACAAAACAAAAAGCAAGCACTTCTACAATAATAGTCTTATACAGAGCTGGTAAAAATTCTTCATATATATTACATTGTATATATGGTTATATGTATGTATGCAAATAAAAAAGCCAGTCCCCGGCATATAGGGTTGTAAAAAACAGAGGAGCGATGTATGCAAAAGCGAAATCTTACGATTCTCATTGTGGTTATCTGTATCCTTGTCCTGGGCGTATTGTATTTTTCCCTGTGCGCCCGCGATTCCACCGCGCAGCCCGCGCCGGGAGCAGCAGATGTTATGGTGCTGCCAAAGCCCGATACCCAGGGCGGAATGCCGCTGATGCAGGCGCTTTCCCTGCGCAAATCGGGGCGCGACTTCAGCAATCGTGCGATCACGGAGCAGGAATTAAGCGATCTCCTTTGGGCCTGCTGCGGGGTGAACCGCGCCGATGGGCACCGCACACCGCCTTTCTCGCAAAACAGGCAGCTCGTCGAGGTGTATGTCACGCTTGAGAGCGGCGTATACCGCTACGACGCCCCCAAACACCAGCTTGTGCGCGAGCTGGCGGGTGATATGCGCTCCCGATACGGCGCGCCGCTCACGCTCATCTTTGCCGCCGACAGCGAATACTATGCCTCCGGGATGCACGTGGGTTCGCTCTATCAAAATGTGGGACTCTATTGCGCCTCCGTTGGCCTCGCGAACGTGGTCAAGCGAAACGGCGTCGACGCCCTGGATGGTTTGCTCAAATTACCGCCGGGATACCGGGTGTTTATCGTTCAATCTCTCGGCTATCCGCGCTGAAAGGTGTGGACGGAATATACAATCGACTGCCTTTATAAAGGCGTCAACACAAGGAGGAAGTGTATGCGAAGTGTGGTTGCGATGGTCATTTTTATCTGCGTTTCTTCTCTGTTTATTGCCTGCGGCGGGAGCAATTCCAAGCCTGTTATTGAAAGGGAAGTCGTTGTGATTCTGGGCGACGTACACTTCGCCAAAAACAGCGCCGAACTCGCTCCGGAAGCCAAAAAAGAGGTTATGAATTATAAGGGCAGACTCCAGGGCGTCGATAATCCGATTTTGGTCGAGGGGTTTACAGACAACAGCGGAACCGTGGCATTTAATCTGGATCTCTCGCAAAAGAGGGCGCAGGCGGTTGCAAAGCTCATCGTGGATGTATTGGGCGTAGATTCATCGCGTGTAACCGCGAAGGGTTTTGGCGTGGAGAATCCCGCTTTTCCGAATACCACCGAGGAAAACCGCATAAAGAACCGCCGTGTTGAGGTGGTTCTTATGCCGCACGCGCAAAAATAGGCGCGCGCCTGATGAGCGCCCACAGCGGGCGCTCATCGTCTTTTTCGTGTGCCTAGGACAAGGATGTCCTGTCCCGAGCCGCAACATGGATGTTGCACGTCTGGCGAGGGAGGGCTACAGCTCTTTCCGTATAAATCCATCACCCTTTTTCGCGATCCGGAACAGCCCGGGCGCGGTGGTATGGCTGCCGGCTGTGACGATGCTTCTCGCGGCGGCGTCCTCAAGTACGCGCCGCCGGACGCCTTTGGCAAGCTCGGTATCCATATCGTAGGTGGCGGAGATGTCCGTCCAACTGAGCTGAATGTCAATCACGTGTAAAATATCGCCCCAGATCAGGATTTCCTTGCCGTCCGAGTTCAGCCTGTATATGGTGTGCCCGGGGGTATGCCCGAAAGCCTGTTCCGATTTGAAGGAAAATTTCCAGTCCCCAAAATATTCCGTGAGATCGCTGCCTGACGGGAATTTGACTATCGGGATCCCGGCTGATTCAAGCGCGGCAAAGCAGGTGATCGCGCCCTGGAAACGTCCGCGTTCCTGCTCGGGGATATCCGAAATATCGCGCAGGAAATAGTCCGCCTCTTCCTGCGCGAGATAGACCGTTGCATTCGGGAAACTCGGCTTCCCACCCTGCACAAGCCCCCCAAAATGATCAAAATGCAAATGGGTTATAAAGACTGCCGTTATGTCGTCGGGGGAGACCTGAGCCTCCTGCAGGGAGTCCAGCAGTTTTCCGCCGCTCTCTTTTCCCAGCCCCGCGTCGAAGAGAACCGTTTCATTTCCGCATTTCGCGAGAATAACGCTGACTCCGCTGACCATTTTGAAGTCCGCAGGGATATTTTGCAGGAGATCGGGGTTCTCCGGGCTGACGAGGATAGCCGCGTCCCGATCAAACTGCGCGTCGGCAAGGATCTTGATCTCAAGCGGCCCGAGCCGGATCTCGCCCGGTTTTTGCGCTTTGGCGCAGCCCGCGAGCGCTATCGTAAAAGCGGCTGCGATAAACATGAGTGCGAATGATAGACGCATAATAAACTCCTTGAAGCAAGTGGTGTAGATAAGGGAAACTCCCTGTGTGTGAGTATACATGACGCGGCGGAATAAGTCGAGCCAGGGCTTTATTTGAAGGTAAACCATGTACTTTCTCAATGAAAGAATAGCTAAATTATATATAGTCTGGTAAAAGTGCGGTTTTTTATGGAAAGCGCGCGGATCTGACCGATATTGGTACTGTACAGGCACGAGAGAGTTGCGAACATTTATATTTCCAGGAGGAGTATATGCGAAATACAGTTTTATTTTTTACCCTTATGTGTGTTTGTTTGCTGACCGCAGCCTGCGGTGGAAGCGGCGCCAAACCCGTGGAAGTCAAAAAGGAAGTCATTGTCACTTTGGGCGACGTGCTTTTCGATAAAAACAAATCAGATCTCAAACCGGAAGCGAGAGAAACGCTGAAGAGTTATTCAGGCAGGCTTACCGGCGTCAAAAATGAGATTCTGATCGACGGATATTGCGATAACAGCGGCACCCCGGCGTTTAATATGACGCTTTCGCAAAAACGCGCCGATACGGTAAAAAAATGCCTTGTGGACGTACTGGGCGTAGAGGCTTCGCGCGTAACGGCAAAGGGCTATGGGATCGCGAATCCCGCGTTTCCGAATACCACCGAAGAAAACCGCAAAAAGAACCGCCGGGTAGTGGTGACAATCCTGCCGCTTAACCAGGACTAACCTAGTATTTAAGAGAGTTGTGAATGAATCCATTCAATAAGCATGAAGGTGGGGGTTATGCATAATTTTGTTTTAGCGTTTATTCTCGTGTGTGTTTCTTTTCTGGTCATCGCCTGCGGCGGAAGCAACGCCAAGCCCGTGGAAGTTCCGGAAAAGGTCGAGGTAGTGGAAGTCGTAGAAAAGGAAGTCATTATTACCCTGGGCGGAGTGCTTTTCGACAAGAACAGCGCCGATCTCAAACCGGCGGCTCGCGAAGCGCTCATTGGCTTTTCGGGCAGGCTCGCCGGTATCAAAAACGAGATTCTGGTTGAAGGGCATACCGATACCAGCGGCACCCCGGAGTTTAATATGGCGCTCTCGCAAAAGCGCGCCAATTCGGTCGCCAAAATTCTTGTGGACGTGCTGGGCGTGGATCCTGCGCGCATAACGGCGAAAGGCTATGGCATAGAACATCCCGCATTCCCGAATGACACCGAGGAAAACCGCATTAAGAACCGCCGTGTAGAGATCATTCTTCTGCCTCTCGTTCCGGAGGATTCACCCAGGACGGAGACCGCGCAGCAGGATACGCCCGGGAAGAAAACAGTTTCTGAGACAGAACAATCTCTTTCACCGGCGGAACAGGCTTCCGGGACAGTTGATGAAACCGAAACGCCGATAAAGAAAGAGGCAGAGTTTATTGACGACGCTGCGGCGCAGGTGCAGAAAGATACAGACGCGACTGCCGCTGATATCCGGGAGAACGCGGAGGCAGCTGCGGAGGAGTTTGACGAAACATTTGAAGAGTGGTAGTTCCGATTCGCCCACTCCGGGGAACACGAAGACGCCCGTTATGAACGGGCGTCTTTTTTAGTCAGAGTCCTTGCAAAAATCTTTCCGCCTCGAGCGCGGCGCGGCAGCCGTCCCCAGCGGCGGTTGCGGCCTGGCGGTACAGGGTATCCGCGACGTCTCCCGCGATAAATACCCCGGGAATGGCGCATCCCGCGCGGCCTGCCTCGCGTGTGAGATAGCCTGCCTCGTCGCGCACGAGATAATCCCTGAATATATCGGTGTTCGGATCGTGTCCCATCGCGAAGAAGAGCCCGTCCGCTTCATAGCTTTGCTCGCTGCCATTCTTGAGATCGCGTAGGGCAACGCCCGTAAGCCGCTCCCCGCCCAGCGCCTCCGCGAGCGTATGGCTCATCAGGAATTGCAGCTTTTCGTTCGCGCGCGCCTTGTCCTGCATGATCCGCGAGGCGCGGAATTCGTCGCGCCGGTGTACTACTGTCACCGAGGAGGCGAAGCGCGTCAGGAAGATCGCCTCCTCAAGCGCGCTGTCGCCGCCCCCGACCACAAAAACGCGCTTGTTCCGGAAAAAGAAACCGTCGCAGGTGGCGCAGGCGGAGACGCCCTGCCCTATAAGCCGCGTCACGGAGGGAATATCGGGGTACCGCGCGCGCGCGCCCGTCGCGATGATCACAGATTCCGCGAAGAGCGTCATTTGCCCCAGGGTGAGCGCGAAAGGGTGCGCGGCAAGATCGCAGGCGCTGATCGCCCCGGGCAGAAATTCCGCGCCGAATTTTTCAGCCTGCGCGCGCATACGCGCGATCAGCTCCGGTCCGGCTATCCCCTCCGGAAAGCCCGGAAAATTTTCCACTTCCGAGGTGATCATGAGCTGGCCGCCGGGCGCGTCCCCCTCGATCACGAGCGGCGCGAGACCCGCGCGCGCGGCATAGATTGCAGCCGTCAGTCCCGCAGGCCCCGAACCCAGAATGATAATCCGATGCACAATTTTTCCGATGGGCGGCATTCCATTCTCATCCAAGCGCGCTGATCCCGTCAGTCGCTGAAAATATATTTGCGATCATTCCCCTTGCCTATCGCGCCGTCGGGGAGCCGCGCGGTAAATATGAGCTGCGCCACAGCCCAGTTCTCCTGCTGATCGCAGGCGCGGATGAAGATGATATTGCTGCCGTCCAGCAGGGCCGCCGAGTCCGCGAGCGGGAGTTCGATCTCAAAGCTCTCGATTCTGGAGTCGAAGATACCGTCGCGCGGCGGGATATATACCCAGTTTTCGGTATTCAGCGAATAGTGGATCATGCCTATCGGCGAGAGCGCGTCTTCTATCGTGCCGGTGATCAGCACCTTCCCGCTGATGGTTTTTGCGCTTACCATGCTGATCACGGGCGGGGTGTTGTCCAATAAAACCCGCCTGCTGTCGGCCCAGGCTGTTTTTGCGAGACTGTCGGGATTCGAGGGGCGGTCGCTCGCGGCGACGCGAAACTGATACCAGCCGTCCGGGAGAACCCCCGAATTCAGAGCCGCCTGGTTGGGCTGCGCCTCGATATTCAGCAATCGCCAGACAGGATCGTCGTTCATGCGAAAGTACAGGGTGTGCTCCAGGGTATCGCCGTCGTCGTCCTCGCTCTGCCAGGTAAGCAGCGCCTGTCCGGGATTGAGCTTCACCTTTTTGGTGATCTTGGAATCGGCGTAGGTCGTCAGCACCACGGAACGCACCCGGGGCGCGCGGTTATCGTGTACAAACGGAATCCGGAGGGAATAAAGCCTGGGCGAAGTTTCTATCGTTGGGCTCTTCATCTCGATGCGGTATTGCACGAAGCGCGCGCGCGGACTCGTGATCTTTGTGCCGGAAGCCTGGGTGTAGGGCAGAGACCATGCGCTCCAGCTCTCGTCAACCGGATTGGTGTTGCCGCTGCGCGTCGAGATTGTCAGGCTTGCCCTGGGCGGAACGAGGGCGTTCCAGGAAAAAGCGCCGAAGGTCACATTGGCGCGGCAGTCGAACACGCGCGAGGTATAGGTTCCCGAGAGCGCCTTCGACTGATCGATGGCATACACGCGCCCGTCGTTGCCGGAACCCGCATAGAGCGTTGCTCCATGGGCGATCAGGCACAGGATGAGGGAGTCATCAACGCGCAGAACGCGGCTGGATCGCCCCGAGGCGTCAACGCGGTAGAGTACCCCCAGATCGCCGCTTCCGATATAGAGCGCGCGGGAATCATCTATAGCGAGGGAATAAAAGGAGGCGTCGCTTAAGGTAAAGATCTTTTCTACGGAGTCGTCGCGGTTCAGGCGGTAGACCGAATTTTTGAGGGGCTTCTTTTTTTTCTTGTTCTCGTCCGAATCCGATTCCTCGCGCTCGCGGGCTTCCTCCATCCGCTGTTCGCGTTCGCGGATATCGATAGAATCGGTATCGTAATTGAAATTGGAATCGGTCTCCATCCTTCGCTGGCTTGCCGTCCCGAAATACACGCGCCCCTCCGGATCGATGGTCATGCAGGCGATCTCGTTTTCGTAGGTGGAAAACAGGGTCTTCATCTGCCCGTTCTTCGCGCGTCTGTAGAGCGTCCCGTTCCCATCGCTCCCGAGATAGATATTGCCCTGGGCGTCCTCCGCCATCGCGAGCAGATGCGCCTCGCTTTTGGCCGCGAAGAGGCGCTCCGCCTTGCCGCTTGCGGGATCTATGCGCTCAAGGGTTGCGGGATTGCCGCAGGCCGCGTAGAGCTTGCCGTCCGTTCCATAGAGGAGCTTCCATATATAACTATTTTCGAGTTTCACGAGCAGGTTTTGTTTGCCGTCCGCGTCAATCCGGACAATCCGCGCCGGGCCGGAGATCGCGGCAAAGATACGCCCATCGGGAGCAAGCGCGATGCTGCAGGCGGCAGCGGCGCCGAGGGTCGTTATCAGGGCGGGCTTTCCGTCCGTAATGCGCCAGATATTTCCCTTGCTGCCGCTTGCGGCTACGAGGTCGCCGTTTTTCGCGCGCGCGATATCCCAGATAAACTCTTCATCCTTGTCAAAAAGGGCGCGCGCTTGGGGCGCGAGACAGAGTTCCCCGTTATCGTCAATGCCTATGCCCTCAAACAGGCCGCTCTCAAAATCGCGCACCCCCGCCTCTTCGTAGTATGAGGTGGTGACCGCAGGGAGGGCGGAGGCGAACAGGATAACAAGCAGGCTTATGGAGACTGGTGCGAGACGTTTCATTCGATTCTATCCTTTCAACCGATATTCTTTATTCCGTCATGTCCAGAACGACATATTGCATTCCGTACAGAAAATGACTGGTGGGATTCAGCGAGCGGAGACGCCCGTTCAGAAAACGCATACGCGGCGTATTGGAACGCGCGAGCATTAAAAAGCGCGAGTCCGGAAGGTTGGGCAGATGCTCGTCGCCCGCCACAATCCCCAGTTGGGACAGCTCCGTCCAGATCGCGAGTTCCGTGGGATCATGGTTTATCGAGAGCGCGCGCACGAGGCTGTCAAAGGAGTAATGATCATATTTGCCCTCCCCAAAGTATCGATCCCAGTAGCGCTCCGCCGCTGTACTTGAGGCGATAAAAAAGATCTTCGCGTTGGCCGTATCCTCCGGCACCTTGATCTGCACCTTCTCGTAAAAGGGCTTTTCATGCCAGGGCGTGAGTTCAACCGTAAGCGTGACCAGATCCCCCGGGCGCACCTTCTTGCGGTCGGCGGCGATACCCGATATCTCCACAGCCGCGATCTCGGGCAGCGCGGTGATGGTAATGGCTATATCGTCAATCGCGGCGTCAACGCGCTCGGAGAAGATCGCCTCCATAATGGGCTGCACAAGGGCTTGCAGACTGGCCTGCCATGCCGCGCTGCTCATCAGGCTCGCGAAGCCGTCCTTAATCCGGATCGTCTCGCGCCGCCCGCTCTTCGTCTCGCGCAGGGTAAAGGCGTACTCGATGCCGAGTGTTATCAGCCCGTATTGGGCGCTGTTCTCCAGAATGATGCTTTGCACCGTGGACGAGAAGAGCCGCGCGAAGAGCTGCGGATCGCGGATGAAGGATAGTGTGTATCCGCGATTGCGGTCTCCGATCTGAAAAGCAAGTTTAACGGGGATGGTATCCGCCGGAACCCCCACGCGCCCGCCAATCGCGGCCGCGCGATCCTGCTGAATCGCGCCCACCGAGGCGAGCGAAGAACCGATTTTGAAGGAAACATTATAGCTTGGCATGACGGTATGGATCCAGGCCGTGGTCATCGGGAAGGAGGAATCGCCGCGCATCATCATCGGGTGGCCGAAGGCGAGCACCGCATTCGCGTCCTTGCCCGAGCCGACCCAGGTGACGGTTCCGATGCCGGTCATGCTGATATCGCCGCCCACAAGCTGCACCCCCACCGCGCTCCCCGGCGCGAGCCTCAGGTTCGCCTGTTCCGCCGTAACGCCGCTTCCGGCCTCGCCCCCGGGGATGGGCAGGAAGCCCTCGCTCTCCATGGCCTTCGCAAGCTGCGGATACACCTCGGGATGGATACCGGCAATCACCAGCGGCGTGGCGACCTTGTTCAATCCCTGCTGGGGGTAAGAGAGCCCGTTGATCTCGGTGTTGGTGGCTTTTTCCATTTTGAAAGGGCGGGGCGCCGGACGCCCCTCGAAGGAGAAGGTATCGAGCATCTCCTGAATAGGCGTGATCCCGGCTATCGCGGATTTTGTCATGCCCCAGGCGTAGGCCACCGCGCCGATCAGCTTCCCTTCTATATAAACGGGGCTGCCGCTCATTCCGGAGATCACGCCCGTCTCCGCCAAGGGGCCGCCGGAGAGGCGCGCGAGGATCAGATCGGATCGCGCGCCGGTGTTGTAGAGCACTCCGACTATCTCCGCGTTAAAGCGCTCGATGGCGCTGCCCTCAAAAACGGTCAGCCCATAGCCCTGCATCCCCTTTTTGACCTCGCTCGCGGGCATGATCGGCACTCCCGCGTCGGGAATGGGCGACGCGCCTGCCGCGCCGAGCAGAATGGCGCAGACCGCGCAGAAACAGAAAATCAGGACGGGGAGGAGGCGCATGGCATTTTCCTTGCAGAAGATTGGGGGCGCGCATCCGCGCATCCTGCGGAAAAATGTACTCAATCTTTCCACTATAATACACGGTCGAGCGCGTTCTATTTTTCCGGATTTTCCGGCTGGCAGACAGCGCCGCGCTCAAGTCTTTTTTCGGAATGGACGCGATTTTGGGAGTCTCTGTGTACATGCTGGATGATTAGGGCGTGTCCCTAAAGTGGTTTTTTTCGTCATTGCGAACGTTCTGAAAGAACGTGAAGCAATCCACTATGGCATTTTGCAACCTGGATTGCGCTTGTGCCTTTACCCCCTGCGGGGGCAAGGGTATCGGCTACGCCTCGCAATGACAAAAATATTGCCAAGTGATACATTAGGGACACGCCCTAACCTCAACAAGCGCATAGAAAAAACGCATAAAATTTATAGTTGACATATGGATATTATCAGTATATTCTGTTGCTTCGGGGTGGGGAACCACAGGAGAGCCGTTACTATTTGATGCAGAAATCGGGTATTCCTCTCATTCGGCACAACGCCGGATATTCGCTTGCTATTCTCATCTGTAAATAAGATATAAGAAAAATGCGTTATAACATATGTTATAAAAATGCAGAAAGGAATATACTGTGTATAAGAAAACGCTTGCCGTATTTATTTTTGTTTTTTGTCTCAGTTTTCCTGTATTTTCAGCGGAAGCGGAGCCAAGTGGAATCAACCCTTCTCCTGATTCCCCTGCGGGAAAGGGGCGCGAATCAGTCCTTGCATTTGGTTTTGAATATGGGAATTTTTGGGGAAGGTATTCTGATGGTACACAGAAGGTAAAAGCACATAAGTCTGCCCCCGGAGCGAATATGCTCCTCTATTCCATCCGGGATGGGCATACAGTCGGTTTTTTTATGCATAGCTTTGCCGGTTATCCGAATATAGGTACTGTTAATGGCATACAGCCGGAGTATACCGATTATGTTGGTGATCAGATCGGATTACTTCTTGGACCTGTATTCAGGCATGAATTGAATCAAAAATTTGATTTATTTTGCGGAGTGGGACCGAACTTTTTCATTACCACTCAAGGGTATACCCAATACGTGCCTTTGACTTCCCGGAAAGAAT
>JAITCI010000008.1 GCA_031283155.1 Spirochaetota bacterium
CGCCGCTCCGCACCAGGGCATCGACTATCTCAAGCGCCTGCTCGCCGGTGTCGGGCCGGGATACCAAGAGATTGTCGGTATCCACGCCGGGCGCCTTCGCGTATATCGGATCAAGCGCGTGCTCCGCGTCGATAAAAGCCGCCACCCCGCCCGCGCGCTGCGCCTCGGCGGCTATAGAGAGCGCGATGGTCGTTTTACCCGAGGCCTCCGGCCCATATATCTCCGTGATGCGCCCACGCGGGATGCCGCCCACACCAAGCGCCATATCGAGGGATATGGAACCCGTTGGGATCACCGGCACCGCCTCGCGCGACTCGTCCCCAAGACGCATGATCGCGCCCTTGCCATGCTGCTTCTCGATCTGCAGGATTGTCGCCTCGAGCGCCTTCAGTTTTCCTTCATCGACTGTTTTTTCCATTAAATGGCTCCTTGTGTCCTGTTTTCAGGATCCATGCCTGAAGCAGGGTTCCCTACTGTATACAACGAAGGCGGCGCTCCAAATACTGCATGATGCTTAAAAAAATAATACAATAGCCGCGAATTATGGCGAAATACGCCGCAGAACAGGGAGATATTTTTTGCCGGAGCGCAATTTTGGCTGCGGAAAAAGCCAAAAAGCTACAAATCATTTAGCCACGAATCACGCGAAAAAATCGAATCAAAACCAAAAAGACGGAGGATAGGGGTTAAAGACAAAAACAGAGCGAGGTGAAAAAGCTCACGGGTATGGGCTTAACTCCCTGCCATCGGGGGAACTGCACTGTAGTGGTTTTGGTTTTTGTATTTACCCAAGTCATTGTTTTTGCCTTATTCGATCTTTTATTCGTGAATTTCGTGGCCAAATGTCTTGTAGTTTTTTGGTCTTTTATTATAATAGGGGATGGCAAAAAAACCGCCCGGGGTTGCGCACGGGCGGTATATTCAAAATTGAAATTTTACATACTCCTATATCCCCGTTATCGACTCCGCGTACGCGCTCCAACCGGGGGCGGCCTTATAGGCGGCGACGCTGGCCGACGGTACGCGAATGACCACGGTGTTCGAGAACTGCATCTCTCCCGCAGGTGGCACCGCAGCCAGACAGGTCACAGTGGAAAGAAGCATACAGTTTGAGAATGGGGTGTTGCCGACATTCGCCATGCTCGCGGGCAGGGATACCGTTGTGAGGGAATCGCAGTTATTGAAAGCATGGTCGCCAATGGCCGTTATGCCCTCGGGCAGCGTTATCGTCGTCAGCCCCGAATCATAAAACGCCCACTCGCCCATATCCGTGACGCTCGCGGGCAAGCTCGTCAGCGCCAGATCCTTGCAGCTCTCAAAGGCGTTGGGGCCAATACTCGCGAGGTTCGCGGGCAGAGCTGTCAGCGCGAGCTTCCGGCAGTTGTAGAATGCCCGCTGACCGATACTCACGACGCCTGCGGGCAGGCTTGTGAACGCGAGCCTTTCGTAACAGTTGTAAAACGCGCTATCGCCGATGTTTGTGACGCCTGCGGGCAGGCTCGCCAGATTAAGCCCGATGGCGTCGTGGAAAGCGGAAATTCCGATGCTCGTCACGCCTGCGGGTAAAGCAGTCAGCGCAAGTCTGTAGCATCCTTCAAAGGCGTGGTCGCTGATGCTCGTGATCCCGGCAGGCAGTTCTGTCAGCCTAAGACCTGAGCCGCAGTTTTGGAAAGCGCCGGCACCGATATTCGTGACGCCCGCAGGTAAAGCAGTCAGCGCAAGATTCCTGCACTGGGCGAAAGCCTCATCGCCGATGTATCTGAGGCTCGCGGGCAGGCTTGTGAGCGCGAGAACAGTCGGCTCCATGCCCTCGCCATTGACCCCTTTGAAGGCTTCACCGCCGATGCTGACAATGCCGGCAGGCAGGCTCGTGACTCTGAGCTTGTAACAATGTGCAAAAGCGCCCGCGCCGATATTCGTCAGCCCCGAAGGCAGACTCATAAGTACAAGTTTCTGGCAGTTGTTGAAGGTATAGTGCCCGATATTCACGAGTCCCGGAGGCAGGCTCTCGAGCGCGAGTTCATCGCAGCCCTGGAAAGCGGCGTTCCCGAGGGATGTGAGATTCGGCGGCAGACCTGCGGGGTTGAAGTAGGAGCAGCCCCTGAAAGCGGAGTCGCCGATATTCGTTAAACTCAGATTCATAACCAGATTCGAGAGCGTAAAGCCTCTGTAGCTACAGCCCTGAAAAGCGCTGTTCCCGATGCTCTCGAGGCTCGCGGGCAGACTCGACCAGGAGAGGAGATAGTTGTTGGCAAAGGCGTACGCGCCGATGGTCCTGACGCCCGCAGGCAGTTCCGCGAGCGGCGGATAGCTGTCGTAAAAGGCATAGTCGCCGATATTCGTCACACCCGCAGGCAGGTGCATGAGCATGAGATCCGAACAGCCGTAAAAGGCGTAATTACCGATGCTCCTGATACCCGCAGGGAGGCTCGTGAGCGCGAGCCAGCGACAGTCGTAAAAGGCGTAGTCGCCGATAACCGCGAGCGACGCGCCTTCCAGCGACAGGAGCTGCAGCTCGCTGCTGACAACCGACGTCCCCACTATGCTGACCGCGGCATTGGGTAACACAAGGGACTCCAGCATACGCAGCCCGGCACCGGCCACATCCCCGGCATAGTTAATATAGAAGGTTGTGCCTTCCATGGTACACGCAGAGAGGTCAAGCGCCACATTATATGCGCCTGCGCGGGCAAGCACATCCACAAGCTGCTTCCAAACGCTCTCCGAATACATCATATTGCCGAGATCCAGGCTTACCGCAAGGCTGACCGGCGAGGGCGCATACAGGAGATAGTTGTACATCGACGACAACTGCGCCTCGAGGCCAGTCCCCCCGCCGGGGGGTTCGCTGGATTCGCCTCCTCCTCCTGGGATGTAGCCGCCATCGTCGCTGCTTTTCTGGTGGTCCGTGTTGTCGTCGCCGCTGCAGGCCGCGAAACTGAACACGATGATAAGCGCAAAAACGAAAATCCAAAACGGTTTGATTTGATCCATGGGTTTCCCCCTCTGTTTCCCGCCGTACGCGGGCAATGACATTCATCAAAGCCAACGGCTTTGTGTATGCAGGGGAGTATATCTGCGGGAAAACAGGCTGTATGTATGCCGAAAGGTATATTTATAATGGAAGCGGGCGAAAAACCCTATGCCGAAAGGCATATTTGTACAAATTCAGGGCGTTTTATGGTACGATAGGCTTGTATGAAACTCAAAGCCCTCCCGCTTGCGCGGTTTTTGTCTTCCCTGTCCCTCTTTGGCATTCTGCTGTGTACCCATCTGTGTTTCGCGCTGGTGTATTTTTTGCCTCCCGGTTGGTTCCAGAGGGGCTACGCGGTGGGCGCTTTTTTCTTTGCGGGCGCGGCCGCAGGCGCGGTTCTCTGCCCCCTGTTCCTGCCCGTCCCGCGAAAAGCCCAATCTGCGATCATGGGCATAACATTTATCGCCGCCCTGGTTGCGGCGGAAAGCATCTTCCACTTCCTGGGTTTCCGCGAATTTCTCGATTCCGCGATAGTCCGAGCCGGTATCGCGATTTCTGTCGGAATGCTGACCACTGTATGTTATGGTCTGTTCTATCTGACATGGCTGCGAGTACCGGCAAACGGTCATGGAAACCGGACGGGCAGATATTGTTCGCTGGCTGCCGGTGCCGCCCTGCTCGGCGCTGTCCTCGCGCGGTATTATTCCGTGCCGCTGATCGAAACCCATATCGCGGCCGGCGATCCGTTGCTGGGCGCGGCGTTTATATTCGATCTTCTCCAGTGGTGCATTATCATTCTGGGCGCGTCGACGGCCATAACCGTATTTCTGCTCCGGAAAGCGGACTGCGCTCCGGTATGTGCAGATCCCATCATCAAAACAGACCGGACGATGATCCTCCGGCTGATCGGGCTGGCGTCGGTCTTTACCATTCTGAACGCGGTGCTGAATATGCGGATGCTCCCCCTGTACGCCGACATAGCGGTGTACCATCCGCACTATATAACAGTTGCTTTGGCGGTGCTGCTCCTGACGCTTTTGGCAGGGCGCTCCACCGACCGCTTCATCCGCCGGTTTACGCCGCCAACCGTCGTTCTGTTCATCCTGATCTCCTGTCTGCCGCTGTTTGAGAGCCACCCGCAGGTCAATATGATCATGAGTACCCTGCTTGCGACCGCCCATTATACCGCGTGGGTGGTTTTTACCACCGCTGTTGTGGAATTATACGCCGGAGGATTCTGGTTTTACGGAATGGCCGCAGTGATATTTTTTACCGCCGCTTTCGCCGGTCTCGCACCGGTTGTCAACCCCTTTGTTCCCGAAGGCACAGAGTACAGGGTACTGTTTATAGTGATAGCCGCCGTGGTATTTATGCTGCTGGCGTTCCGGTGGCTGCTCTTCCCCAAACAGCGGCCGGCGTCGGAAGTATCGCCCCTTGATATTTCCAATATTGAAGATATTTTCCAGGAACGCGGGCTCTCCCAGCGGGAGATTGAGGTTGCCCATTTACTGGTTACGGAGGGGCTGGGAAAACAGGAAATCGGCGAACGCCTCTTTATCGCCCCGGGTACCGCCAAGCTGCACATCAGCAAGATCTATCAGAAATTCGGCGTAACCAACCGCGCTGAATTTATGGCGCTCGTTGTGCAGCGATGGGGGGGGGTATCATCACCTCTTAAAGAGCCGCAGCAGGACGCCGAATGAGACGCCAAAACCAAACCCTTCGTTTTGCGGCAGTATTTCAGAGATCCTTATAAAAGTTCAGATGATCCGCGAGTTCGGGATCGAGTTCCGCGCCTGTTTTTGTATACCTGTGGTAACGGTTTGTGATTTCGGTCACTTTCCGGTTGCGGATATTCTCAAAACGCACCGCAATATCGGTATACATCGGCTGCTTCTCGAGCTGCGCGCGTAAATTTTTCGCGAAACTGCAATGCCGGTATAAAATCCCGCGAACGACCTTGTTGAGCCGCAGCACACCATGCGACTCATATTTGATCCAGAGGCGGTAATCCGAAACAAAAATATCCCGCATATTATTGCGGCAGCTCTGGATCTGCTGTTTGATCTTGTCCTTGGACTCATCGGAGAGATCGCGGTTCTTGCGGTAAAACTGGATATAGTCGGAGTAATCGGCGGTCAGGGAACTCTGGGAAACGTCGTTCCAGGAGGCGCCCAGCATGGTTTTGCAGAGTTCCCAGCGCAGCGCGCCAACGCCGTCAACAATCAGATTTTCCAAATCCTCGGAACAAAATATAGGCAAAATGATGCGCGCGGGGCTGCGCTTGTCCTTACCGACCAGATCCTGCCACATAAACTGGCGCGATCCGAAGGTATGGGAAAGAATGAAATCAGGAATGGTTCCGCGCATCACAAATTCGCGCTCAATCCCCGCCTCCGGCTTGCGGCACAGAACCTCGCGGTGGAAAGCGGAGTAGTCAGTCTCAAGGAGCTTGCGCACCTCGTCCGCCACACTCCTGCGCGTGACAAAGGCCTGATCAAGCGCGCGCACAAACATATCCTGATACAGGATCGGCACATATATCGCAAGCTGCCCATAGCAAAGCCGCTGAGAGGTTTTGACCATGTTGTTGATTTCGTGATGGAGGCGCTTGTCGAGATTATTTTCGTATTCCGTTTTTTGGGCGTCGGTGATATCCCCGCTTTTTTTCATCTCGCGGAAAACGCCCATATAGTCGTTGCCGAACTCATCAATGGACGGCTCTTTCTCGCGCTTGTAGATCGCGCTGAGCCATTCAAACATCGTGTATACGGGATATGTGGAATTAAAACCTGCGGGATCCTGGAGCGTAAAGAGCTTCATGGTTGAAGCAGGATCAAGCAAACGCTCATCCATAAAACCAAAATTGATGAACATATCCATGAGGCGATCCTTCGTCCGCTCCTTGAACATACGCTTGAATACTTCTTCATATATTTCGTAATAAACGGTGGTGATACTGCGGCGCAGTTTGCGGATGCTGTCGTCGGGACTGGCCTTGTCCTTGAGCTTGCGGAAACTCTCAATATTCGCGGTAAACGCAGTGGCCTTTTCCTTCGCGATCCCGGAAAAATCCAGGATCCGCTTCAGGGAGTTCTTGAGTTCGGGCGGAAGGCTGGAAATATCGATAACTGCGGCGGGCTCCACTGTGGCCACCTGCACCACCCCGCCCGTATCTGTCGGCTCTTTGGAGTCCATGGAAAGGAGATCCGCGATATCCGAGGGCAGCCCTTCGGGCTCATCCAGCATGGGCGCGTCCGGAGAATCGACCTGCTGGATAACCCGATCAAAATACCCAAAATCAATCTCGGGCTTTTTGCCGAAACTCTCCTCAAAATCCTGAAGCAGGCCGGTAGTCTTGAACTTGAGATAATCGATGATCTGCGAAGGCAGAAGGCTGGCGCTCCCCTGCTTGATGACCTCCCTGAGCGCGTGCGCAAACTCCGTAAATATGCTTTCCTTGTCTGTGTGGTATAATTCTATAAAGAGATCATCAAGCCGATCAATCAGGCTTTCAATATCGGAATAGATATGTCCGAGACACGCCGAGATATCCTGACAGGTATACAGAGTCACATAGGCGTCGGCGGTAAAAAAAGCCTTGCGTAGCGGCGGTGCCATGCGCAGCATACGCCGGTAATACTCAACCTGTTTTTGGTTCGCGAGCAGACCCGCCATGCGTTCCGAATCAAAGAGCGCGCTGTGATCCGCTTCCATAAATATAGTATCGAATTGGGGCTTGACAGGCACATCGCGCCTGCGCAATGCCGCGATATTCTGCTCGGCGGTTTTGAAGAAATGCCCCTTGGGTATGGTGGGCAGCGTCAGCACGTCCCTGAGCGCCCAATAATATACCCCGGCGTTCTCTGTCATTACCGAAAGCGGATTATGGATGCGCTGTAATTTGGTTTTTGCCTGCCAAACAGCGTCCAGCGTCATCATGAGCGAAGACGCCATCGCGGCGGCGTAATCGGGCTTGCCGGTCATAAATGCCTGCAGCTGCTGTTCGCCCATCATGGGTGCCGCGCTGATGGTTGACGGACCGACCGCGCGATAGCTGCAGGAAGCGGGCTTTTTGGTGATAAAGGAATCGAGGGCGGGAAAGGTATTCGCGCTTAAAAACCCGAGGCGATACCCTTCCTCATCAAGCAGGTCTTCAATCGCGGCGGTATCCACGGAGGAAGGGGTTTGCACCATCTCCAGCTTGCCGGCAGTCAGGATGCACAAGGCGTCCACGGACTGCCCCTGAGAGATAACAACCTCCTTATCCGCAAGATTGATAGTACCGCCTCTGTTGATCTTGTTTCCCATGAATCATCCGCTCCCTGCACATCAAATTCCATAACAAGCATATCATGGAGTACGGGCGCTTGGCAATGAAAAATCCTTTGACATGGCAACTTTGGTGTGCTAAAAGTGTAGTATGATTCAGGGAATTCCGAATTCACCCTAAAAATCCAGCAGCACAATCCAGGCAGGAGGGACAGTCATGAAAAAAAGTATTCCTTTAGTTCTCGCGTTTTTGTTCATCGCCGGAGTTGTTTGCGCCGCAGACCCGGTGGAAGGCTATTGGCTCAGCGTAGACGAAAAAACCGGCAAAGTGACCGCCGGATGGTACATCTATCAGCAGGGGGGCAAATTATTCGGCAAGATCATGTCCCTCGCGGACGTCGAGCCGACTGCTTTAGCGAAAGATTGCAAAGAAAGCTATGCCGGCTTCCCGATTGCGGGAAGGGTCAACAAAATGCCCATCGTGGGTTCCCCCTGGATTTATGGTCTTTCCATGGACAAACCGGGTGCCTGGAGCGGCGGCAAAATCATTGATCCGAGCGACGGCGCGGAGTGGAACTGCAAAATCATCTTCCATCCGGCAAACGGCAAAGAGTATAAGATCGACACGCTGCAGATGCGCGGTTCCGGTTTTATGGGTATTGGGCGCAGCCAGTACTGGAGAAAATCCGACCAGGTAACAGCAAGCTCCCTGCGGCCGCCCGCCAAATAAGACAGGAAGTCCTCTGAAATCAGGCGAAAGCCTACAGGGAGTTACTTGGAGGAGATCATGAGAAGAGGTCTGGTTCGGAGTGCTTGAAAAGCACGGAGAACTCCTGCAAACGCGAAGTGTTTGCAGGAGCTTCCCAAAAAACGGCGACCAGACCTCTTCTATCTCTCTTTTGCGTACACCCTCTTAAACCGCATCCGGATCATCAGGGTGTACGCTACCCAAGCGAAAGCCCGCCGTCAACGCAGAGTATCTGCCCCGTAACGCTCTTCGCCCGTAAAAAAAATTCCAGCGCGTACCCAATATCCTCCACCGTTCCCGCATTCCCGAGGGGCGCGCGCTCTGTCCAGGATGCGCCCTCCGGAAAGAGGCAGCCCGGCGCGATAGCGTTCACCCGAAGCTGGGGCGCAAACTCGCAGGCCGCGAGACGGGTAATATCAGCCAGAGATTTTTTCGAGAGGGTATAGGCGGCATAGCGCGAGGCATTCAGAAATATCTTGGAATCGAGAATATTGACAGCCAAACCGGGGGAAAGCCGCGCGCGCAGAGCGGCAAAAGAACGGCAGAGATCGTAGGGAGCGAAGGTATTCAGCGCAAAAACACCGACAGCATCGTCTGCGGAAGTCTCCGCCATTGTTTCGCGCGAAAAACACGCGGCGCTGTTGATCAGCACCTCGGTTTCGGCGTCAAAACACGCGCGCGCGAAGGCCATGCGGTCATCGGGCTGCGCGAGATCGCAGACCGCGATTGTCACAGCACACCGCATCCGCGCAAGCTCCTCTTTGAGCGGAAGAAGCGCCTCCCTGTTTGTATGGCAGTGCAAAACAAGCGAATAGCCGTTCTTTGCGAGAGTCAGCGCAAATACGCGCCCCAGTTTTCCGCTCGCTCCGGTGATAACGGCTTTGGGCATAGCTCACTCCTCGCCGAAAATGCGCCCTCGGCACGAAACACCGCAGCGCAAGAGCAGCAGTGCTGCCCCATTGCTTGCGTACCTACGCACGTCCCCGGCTGTGCTCCGGGGCGCTCCCGTTCAATGCGCGGTCGAGCGCGCCTGTAAGCCGCGTCATATCCTTATCGGTGCCGATAGAAATGCGCAGGTATTCGGAAACGCGGCGCGCCTCAAAATGCCGGACGTATATCTCTTCCTGTTGGAGCCGCGATTGCAATTCGGCGGCGGAAATTTTGGGGTGCCGCGTGAACACAAAATTGCCCGCGCTCGGAAGCGTCTCAAAACCGCGCGCGCAAAGCGCCTGTGTAAATTTTGCGCGGGTCTTGCAGATGCGCGCAGCATTTTTGCGCATCCAGGCAATGTCGCGGATGGCGGCCTCCGCGCCGATCTGCGCCGCGCGGTCGATGTTATAGGAATCCTTCATGGCCATAAGCCCCTCCACAAGGATCGGCGCGGCAAAGGCATAGCCCACGCGGATCCCGCAGAGCGAGAAGGATTTGGAGAAGGTGCGCAAAATGATCAGATTATCCAGCGCGCCGAGTTCGGAGAAGCAGGAAGCGCCCTCGCCCGCAAAATCGATATAGGCCTCGTCAACCACAACGAGCCCATTAAAGCGCTCCGCGAACTCCCGAATCTGCTTTTTGTCGAGCAGCATCCCGGTCGGGGCATTCGGATTCGCGATGATCGCCATACGCGCTTCTCCAGTACGCGCCTCTGCAAGCATCGCATCCGGATCAATCGAGAAATCCTCGCGCGTATCTACCCATGCAGTCCGGCAGCCGTTTGCCTCCGCGAGCACGGGATAGAGCGAGTAGGTGGGGTACGCGAGAACAAGCAGATCGCCCTCATTCATAAAGGAACGAAAGATCAGCGAGAGCACCTCGTCGCTCCCGTTGCCGCAAAAAACCTGCGCAGGCGAGACGTCGTACTCCTCGCCAATCGCCTGCCGCAGACTCTGCCAGTCGGCCGGCGGGTAGAGCCGAAGATCCGCTCCAATAGCCTGCCGCATCGCGCGAATGGCCTTGGGCGAGGGCGGATACGGATTCTCATTGGTGTTGAGCTTCAGCGTTTGCGGACTGAATTTTGGCTGCTCACCGGGCTGATAGGCATGCATTGAGCGGAGCCTGACATTCCAGAAGCGTGTTTCGCGCGCGATCTCTTCCTTCATGTTTCCTGCAGCTTTCTGATGGAAGTGATCTTCCACTCGTCATAGATTTTGCGCATGAACGCCTGCCAGGTGATCCTGCGCTCGCGCCCCTCCGCCTGAAAGCTGTGTATAAAAATGATCCAGCCCTGGGTGCGCGTATCGCGGTTCATCTCCAAGCTCCACTCGCTTAACTGAAACCGTCCGCCCGTCTGCCGCGCGCAGAGCAGCGGCAGATCCTTTTGTATCTTTTGTCTGTAGTCTTCGTAGGCGCTGTCCATAAAAACATATTTGTACGAAGCAAAAAAATCACGCGCGCCGAGCGCCGAAACCAGGCACGAAAGGGCGTAATACGGCGTTTCGAGAGACGCGCTTGAATAGAGTACAAGCCCGCGCTCCACCACGCGATATACCTGCCGGAGCCAGAACTGCGGAAGCTGCCCGGCCGCCGGATTCGGCGCGGCAAAAATTATCTCCGGCGAGGAAATAACGGAATCCACCGTGAGTTCCGCCGGAAGGCCGGAGGTCTTCGGCTGAAAACCATAGCGCGCCTGCAGAGTACGGAAGGGTACGTCCGGTCCCAGCACCTGAAAACGTCCGCCCTCCTTCTCATAGTACACGATATACAGATTTTCATGCGCGCGATCGCGGCTTGCTGTATAGAAGAGAATATCGGGAAGCCCATCCTCATTGACGTCCTTTAACTCAATCCCGAGGCAATAATCGTCCGTCGTTTTGAGCCGAAACAGCTCTTCGCCGAACTCCCCCTTGCCCTGCGCAAGTTTCAACTCTGATATACGGAATTCAGCGCCGGTTCCGTCATGCAAATCAGAATATTTACTGATCACCTTAACCCTGCCGTCTTTCAAAAGATCACAGAGGAGCAAAAGTTCCTGCTTTGGGGTTTGCGGATTCGCGAGGCGCGCGGTCATCTCGCGACGCTGGGGATTCGCTATCGCCTGCGCCTGCATGGACGAAGAAAGCGCGAGCAGCGCCGGAATCATAAGCAAACGCGATATTTTCATTCTTCCTCCGCGAGGGGCATCTCCCAAAAATATAGCCACGATAACCGGAAAAAAAATTGTGAAAAATGCGCACCAAAAGGCATCCCCGCGCCTTGCTGTATACAAATACACAGTCTGGAGGTTTGTATGCTTGCCTTTGTACTCATCTTTTTGTGTTTTGCCTCATGCGGCAGCTTTTCGCTGGAATCAGGACTTCCCGCATCTGAAGCCGCTCTCTCCGCTCCCGAGATCAGCGCGGATGGCTGGCCGGATACGGTTCCCGAGTCTGTCGCCTATATCGCGTGCGATTTCAGCCTGCCCTGCGACCCAAAGTCCGGCGCTTTCGTTATAAGCGGGGAGTCCGGCAGCGCGCCGACCGTAGAGCCGCTCTGGTGCGACGGCAACCGCCGGCTCATGCTCTGCCCCGAGAGTCTCGCGCCGGGCAAAATGAAACTCAAACTCAGCGGCTACCGGACGCCGGATGGCAAGTCTTTTTCCGGCGTGGAACGCGAATTTATAATCGGCGCCGCTTCCCCGCAGGTTTTGCCGGATCGCACGCCGCCGGTTGTGCTTTCCCAGATTCCGCGCGATCAGGATTTTGAGGTTCCGCCCTCGCTCGCGCGTATCGCGATCCGGTTTAACAAGTCCGTTGATCTGGATTCCATCGAGTATTCCCTCTCCGACGGCAGGAATGAAATTCCCGTGACGCTGGATCGCGGCGTCCGCTTTACGGATCTCTTCGTACTCACGATCAGGGAAGGATTAAAGCCGGACAACTGCTATATCGTTACGCTCATGGGAACGCGCGATACCTTCGGCAATCTCCTGCCGATCCATATTCTCCTGTTCGCGACGACCGCCGGTACGGAACCGGATGCGCAAACCGGCCTTGTGCACCACCTCGTTATCTCGGAGATATGCCACGGCGGGTATAAGGGCGGCACCGCGAATGATGAGTTTATCGAACTCTATAACCCGGGGCTTGAGTGCGTCGATCTCGCGCAGGGCTTCCGCCTCTACAGGGCGAGCGCAAGCGGCAAGGCGGAACTCCTCTGCGATTTCAGCAAGGAGGCGCATTTTGCGTCCGCCACGCCGCCCGCGAATTTCCTGATTCCGCCGCAGGGCTTTTTCCTGATCTCCAACGAAAGCGCGATGGCGGGACTCCGCGCCACAGCCGACGCCCTGATTGTTAAATCGCGCGCCACCCTGACCGCGAATAACAGTATCTGGCTCACCCGGAACAGTACGCCGGAGCAGTCGGAGGGCGTCATCGATTTGGTTGGGTACGGCCTCGCCGCGGCGTATGAGGGAATAAAGGCCGCGCCCGATCCCGGTTCGGGCAAGAGTCTGGAGCGCAAGGCGCGCGCGGATTCGACCACCGAGAGTATGTCGCCCGACGGCAGGGATGCGCTGCGCGGGAACGCGCTTGATCGTGATCGGAACGCCGATGATCTCTGCATCCGCCTGCAACCCGAACCTCAGGGACGCCGCTCAGCCTATGAGGATTGGAATAGATAGAACATGGAGGTTCCGCGAAACGAAGTGAAGCGCCCAACCCACTGCTTGTACTCCCTGCCGGGTACCCCGAGTTGCTTCCGAAGCAGGAGTACGTGCTTCGGAATGGCGAAGTGCCTTTACCCCCGCAAGGGGGCTAAGGGTAATGTCGTGCGTCGCGGAGCGCGCAAAGCGAACGCGGGGCAGAACACGCACTTGGATGCTTGCATCCAAAAGACACCGGAGCCTGAATCCTTGCGCCCGATATCCTGTTTCCGGAAGCGGCGCAAGAACACAACCGCTTTATTCCCAGGCTTGCGTTATGCCCTGGGGATGCCTGCGAAGAGTGCGCTCTGCAACAGATTCGTTCCCACGCCCGGGACAATGCGATAGGAGCGTTCGGGATTATCGCGAACAAGGCGGCGCGCGATCTTCTCCACTTTTGTGTGCAGGAGCAGATTGCCATTTTTATCGAGTACGCAGTAGGTCATACCTATAGATTCGGTAAAAACCGCCTGCGGCTTAAGCGGCACCGCGCCCTGTATCGTCGTTGAATTTCAGTTTGTCAATCCGGGCTTTACCCGCTGCCGTTTCAAGAATCTCCTGATCGGATCGGTGCCCGACCGCCGAGAAGCTACAGGAGACAAATGTTGAAGAAAAAATAATAACGGCGAGAGCTGCGCCTTTATGGAC
Source organism: Spirochaetota bacterium (assembly GCA_031283155.1). Lineage (GTDB taxonomy): Bacteria > Spirochaetota > JAGLSM01 > JAGLSM01 > JAKPMW01 > JAKPMW01. The sequence continues at coordinate 13,258 of JAITCI010000008.1, forward strand.
AACATTTGAGGGGGAACGGAATAATTTCGTACAAGTAATTTTTCTTAATGACTATAAAATCGAAGGTATATGCTCCCCCTGCCTCCGGCTGCCTGCGGCCCGGATGGGAGCGTCCCGCGCGCGTACATGGATGTACGCTCTTGCGCGGGGAGCAGCCTACGGCACCCCCTCTTATAACAAAACACTCATGCGTTTTATATTTGTTCTGCGATTCTTGTGGCGCCAGAAAACAGGCGGAACTGCGTTTAATTTGGGAAGAGCGCCACAGCCAAGCATTGGTTTTATTTATCTTCGCCTAACCGAGAACGAAGTTCCGCGATCTCCGCATTTTTATCTGCAATTTCCGCAGCCTTCTCCGCAAGCGCGGCAGCATGAGATGCATCCTTCTCCGCAACCACAGCTTGCCATTTCTCGCGCTCTGCTTGTTCGGCTTTACGCTCTGCATGATACAACGCCGAAGCCTCATTGTGCCGCGCGCGGGAACGCAGACGCTCCAGCTCTTTGAACTCGTCCATCGCTTTTGTATGGCGGTACGCCTCGATTGCCTGTTCCATGATTGGCACCCCCAGTGCTTGTATCCGCTGCAAATCTTCTTCCGTCTTCGCCTTGAACAAACTGAGCCACAGCTTTAATTCATCGTCCGCGCCAATAATTTTTGGCAGCTTCAACAACTCAAAATAGCACAGGCGCATCTTGTCTGTCAATAACTCATGTCGTGTTGTTTCAAGCGCCTGAAATTCAGAGTAAAATTCGACACAATCAAACAGATCGAACGCAACGATGCTCATAACAATCGCGCGCGGCAATTCTTCGTACTTCTTGCCCTCGGTGAGCGCGCCGGAATACTCTCTCGCCCAATAATACAACGATCTTTCCGGGTAATCGCCCTCATCCCTGACTTGAATCTCCAGATCCACTCGCTGCCCGTCAATCACCATATTGATATCCAATCGACAAAACTTATCACCAATGGCTTCCGGTAATATCTCCGAATTGGTAATGTCAAACTGCTCTATGCTCTCCGGCCGTATGCCAAGCAACGCCACAACAAGCCGTATAAGCAGATCGGGATGCCGGACAAAAACCATTTTGAACAGCATATCGTCCGTAAATGAATAATCGAGTTTGGTCATGGTAAAATGGCTCCTCATAAGGCAGCTTTCTGCTTAAGAAAGTCCCGAAGGAAGGCTTAGGTTCCATATTTTTGAAAATTTTTTGAGGAAAGCGTTTATCAGCGGATCGGTATGACTAATTGAAAGAAGAGCATTCCCGTTCTCTTTTTCAATCTTACAGCGCCCAATTTTTTTCCGGAAGGCTACGACAGGACGTCGTGTCCCGATGCTGTAGCGCCCGTTGGGCGCGACTGTAGGGAATGATTTTAACGTTGCTTGTGCAACGAACAGTATCGACGCGACGCGAAGCGCGCAAAGCGGCGACGCCTATAATTTTCTTCTCGGCCACGACCAAAGGGCGTCTACGGCACGGAAGCCGTGTCCCTCGCTGCGGCAGGATGCCGCGCGCCAGCGAGGGAAAGCGTACACACTCGCCGTACACGGCAAGTACATGGCCTGTGCCCTGTGGGTAATGTACGCTCTTGCGAGAGCCAGCGATCTGGGCTGCCCGCCCGCCTGTATACACCGCATTTCTGTTCGCGCTGCTTGAGCCTGCGCACACGGCGTAAACACCCCGCGTAGACAGGATGTCGGTCGCGCAGCGAGCGCGGGGGTGCAATTTTGACGCAGGGCGCGCGCCCGCCGAAGTAGGTTGTTTGCGCGGGGCAGCGTATATGAAAAATGCGCAGGCGCGGGTGGTTAAAAAACAAGGGCGCTCCAACTGTCATAACCGTACCCATTGCATCATAAGAACAGCTTCTGTTCTTATGATGCAATGTCATTTACACAAAAAATATGACAGGCGTACAATCTACTTAATTGTTGCTTTGATCCGTTTTTCTAATCTTTCAGACAACTCTGCTTCAGTTTCCCATAACACAGTGGATATTTGTGCTACATCAAAGTGTCCGTCTGCTCCGAACGTATCTTTTCGACAAACATGGATCACTTCTTTGCCTAAGCCTTTAGCATAGCCCGCCTCGTAATACGCGCCGTTATTATGGCCTGTAAGCTCGGCTACAACAAACTTACTTTGCTTTATCTCGTATAGCATTTCAGGGATAATTTGCTTATTGTGTTCTATCTCATCCATAAAGCGCGGCATATAATTTGCTTGCTCTATCCCTTGCCGAACTGCCTCTCGTATATCAGTCATTTCTTTAGCAAAAGACATGGCAACAAATGCTTGTTTGCTATTGGATTGATTTTTTTGGAGTTCATCAATCCTTTTTAATCCTTCCGGCAGTATGATAATATCATTATTGACTTTTTTTATTAGTTTTTGTGTAGACATATACTCTGCTATATAATCTATTTGTGCTTTCTGATCTGCTTCTTCTGTTTTTTTACGTTCTCTATACCGATTTACAAAAAACATACTTTTTATTTGCGTTTCCGATAAAGAAATCGTATCGCCCATATATTTT
>JAITCI010000001.1 GCA_031283155.1 Spirochaetota bacterium
CTCGTACCCGTAGTTACCCCTGTGTCGGTTATAATTATAAACGAAAGAGTGCAGTATTATGATATTGACGGCAAGCTCATTACCGAGAGCATAGTGGACTATTCAAAAAGAAATATTCTGGGCGAATACGCCACCCTGGATGATTTTTTACGGGAGTGGAACGCGACCGCGCGCAAGCAGGCCATCGCAGACGCGCTGAAAGGGCGCGGCGTTTTGCTTGGGGAATTGCGCCAACTGGCGGGCAATCCCGATCTGGACGATTTTGATCTGATATGCCATTATGCCTTTGACCGAAAGCCGCTCACGAAGGCCGAGCGCGCCGCCCATGTCCGCGCGGGCGGTTATTTAAGCCGGTATGAAGGTACCGCCCGGGAAGTCTTGTCCGCCCTGATCGATAAATATGCCGACAATGGCATAGCCGATCTGGAAAAGATGGAAACTCTGAAAGCATACCCGCTCCGCGAATATGGTATGCCGGAAAAAATATTCGGCGCGTTCGGCGGGAAGCAGGAATATCTCGACGCGGTGAAGGCATTGCAGGATGCAATCTACGCAGCCTAGTACATGATGGGGATTATGGCATGAGCCTGAATAATTTTGTGAAACGGCTACAGGACGTTATGCGCAACGACGCAGGTATAAACGGCGACGCGCAGCGCATTGAGCAGATGGCCTGGATATTATTCCTGAAGGTATACGACGCGAAGGAACAGGAATGGGCAGGGCTTGAGGATAATTACCGATCCATTATCCCCGATACATACCGCTGGAGCAATTGGGCGACCGACCATAAGGACGGCGCGGCGCTTACCGGCGATGCGCTGCTCGATTTTGTAAATAATGCGTTATTCCCTGCGCTGAAAAATCTGGAAATGGATGAGAATACGCCTATGCGCCGGATAATCGTCCGGGCGGCGTTTGAGGACAACAACAACTACATGAAGGACGGTATCCTGCTGCGCCAGGTTGTGAATATTATCGACGAGCTTGACTTTGGCGAGTACCATGCGCTCCACGCCTTTGGCGAGATATATGAGACCATCCTGCGCAGTCTCCAGAGCGCGGGCAACGCCGGCGAGTTTTATACGCCGCGCGCCGTTACCGATTTTATGGCGCGCATGGTTTTGCCGAAGATCGGCGAGAAAATAGCGGACTTTGCCTGCGGGACGGGCGGATTTTTAATATCCGCGCTTTCGCTGCTGGACGCGCAGCAAAAATCGGCGGCCGACAGGGATGCATTCAACAACGCCATATACGGCGTGGAAAAAAAGGCGCTGCCGCACCTCTTATGCGTGACCAATATGCTTTTGCATGATATCGACAACCCCGTTATCATACACGGCAATTCGCTGGAGAAGAACGTCCGCGATTATAATGACAGCGACTGCTTTGACGTGGTGCTGATGAACCCCCCGTATGGCGGCAGCGAAAAGAACGCCGTCAAAAATAATTTTCCGCCCGACCTGCGCTCCAGCGAAACCGCCGACCTGTTTATGGCGGTGATCATGCACCGCCTGAAAAAAAACGGCCGCGCGGCTGTGATCATCCCCGATGGTTTTTTGTTTGGCACGGACAGCGCCAAGACTGCCATTAAAAAAAAATTGCTTGAGGAATTTAATGTACATACCGTTGTGCGTATGCCGCGCAGCGTGTTTTCGCCCTATACCAGCATTACCACAAATATTTTGTTTTTTGATCGCGCCGGTTCTGCGGCGGAAACATGGTTTTACAGGCTGGATATGCCGGAGGGATGCAGGCATTTTTCCAAAACAAAGCCCATGCGCCCGGAGCATTTCGCGCCCGCTGCGGAATGGTGGAATAACCGCGTTGAGATTACGCTGGATGGGTTTGACAAGGCAAAAAAATATACGGCGGAGGAGCTTGCCGCGCGAGGCTACAATCTTGATGTATGTGGATATCCGCATGAGGAGGAAGAGATCCTCCCGCCGCGCGAACTCATGCGGCAGTACCGCGAAAAACGCGCGGAGTATACAGCCCGGCTTGATCGCGTCCTTGCCGAGATTGCAGCCATTTTGGATGGAGAGCCATGACGCAGCTCAAAAAGTCCATCCTACAGGCGGCGGTGCAGGGCAAGCTCATTTCCCAGGATCCTGCCGACGAACCCGCCTCCGCGCTGCTGGTGCGCATCCGCGCCGAAAGGAAGAAGTTCGAGAAAACGGGCAAGATAAAAAAAGATCCGAAGGCGACGATTATTTACCGCGCTCCCCGGGATGGCGAAGATGCGCCGCATACGTTTTATGAGCGGCTGGCCAATGGCACGGTGCGCGATATAACGGAGGAGATACCGTTTGCGATACCGGAGAGCTGGGAGTGGGCGCGGTTGAAATCGCTATGTACGAAGATAGGGTCAGGCAGTACCCCTACCGGCGGCAGGACAGTTTATAAAAACAGTGGCATAAAATTCATACGCTCCCAGAATGTTTATAATGATGGGTTGCTTCTTGATAACGTGGCATATATTCCGGAGTCCATCAATCAACGACGGCTTGGGAGTTTTGTTTATGCCAATGATATTTTGCTTAACATAACCGGAGCGTCTATCGGGAGATGCGCGATAGTTCCGGACAATTTTGGCGGGGCAAACATCAATCAGCATGTCATGATCATTCGCCTGTGCGATCCGGGCATAAACTCTTTGATCCATGCGGTTCTTATTTCGGGTTATATTCAGAATTTGATAATGGGTGTACAAGTAGGCGTTTCCCGTGAAGGCTTAAGCGCCACGAAATTGATGGAATTTCTTATCCCCCTCCCGCCGCTGGCCGAGCAGCATCGCATTGTCGCGCGTCTGAAAGAGTTGCTTGCGCGCGCTGCCGTTTGCGACGCCGCCGAAAAAAAATTAACCGCGCTCGACGCCGCTTTTCCCGCGCGGCTCAAAAAATCCATCCTACGGGCGGCGGTGCAGGGCAAGCTCATTTCCCAGGATCCTGCCGACGAACCCGCCTCTGCGCTGCTGGTGCGTATCCGCGCCGAAAGAAAGAAGCTCGAAAAAACGGGCAAGATAAAAAAAGATCCGAAGGCGACGATTATTTACCGCGCTCCTCGGGATGGCGAAGATGCGCCGCATACGTTTTATGAGCGGCTGGCCAATGGCACGGTGCGCGATATAACGGACGAGATACCGTTTGCGATACCGGAGAGCTGGGAGTGGGCGCGGCTGGGAGATGTTTTTAATGTCATAATGGGGCAATCGCCAGATGGGAAGAGTGTAAGTGAGTCCATGCACGGAATAGAGTTCCATCAGGGGAAAGTTTTTTTTGGTACCTCTATTATTGCGAAATCTAACCAAACCACCGCAGAACCGACGAAAATAGCTCCCGCTGGAAGTGTTTTGCTGTGTGTCCGCGCGCCTGTTGGCAAGGTGAATATGACAGATAGAGAATTGTGCATAGGTCGTGGATTGTGCGCCATACAGCCATTAGCAGGAATATCAGTTAATTTTATTTTTCGACTGTTAGAAGCCTATGAAAATATTTTTATTAAACAGGCTACTGGTACGACTTTTATCGCAGTAACAGGCGAAGTTGTAAAAAAACAATTATTTCCTCTCCCGCCGCTGGCCGAGCAGCATCGTATTGTGCAGCGCATAGAGGAGCTGCTTGCGCGCGTACATACCCTCGACGTCGGCAAAACCTGACCGTACACACGTCCGCACTCATTCCGCAGAACACTTGGTTTTGCGAAAATTTATTGTACGCGACGGGGGGGAAGCCAGGACGATTAGCTCTGGGCGGGGCTATGCGTTTTTATAGTAAATACCTTCGCTTGCGAGCGGCTGCGTATGCTACAATTAAGGCAAACCATTGAGGATGGGATAGACGATGAACGATTTGGACGTCATTCTCAGCGAAGGCGAAAGTCATACGGTTGAATTCAAGGAATCGCCGGATAAATCGCTTGCCTCCGAGGTGTGCGCTTTTGCCAATGCGTCGGGCGGCAGGATTTTTATTGGCATAAATGATAAGGGCGAAATTACAGGTACGGATACGAGTAATTCTGCCCGCTCGCGCATTCAGGATACCATCAACAAAATAGAGCCGCGCCTGTATGTGAAAATTGAAATTATACACAATATCATGGTGATAGTAGTTCCCGAAGGAAAGCATAAGCCATACTCATGCGCCAGGGGCTTTTATTTGCGCTCCGGACCCAATTCGCAAAAACTGGAGCGCGATAACATTATTGAATTTTTCCAGAGCGAAGGGTGTGTCCGGTATGATGAAATCATTCGCGATGATTTACCCATCACCGAGCGGTTTAATGAAGCGGCATACAAGCGATATATTAAGCTTGCCAAGATCAGCGACGTGCTGGATAAGCAATCCATTTTGAAAGCTTTAAATTGCGCGGGCATGGCAGACGGCGGGCTGTATTTCACCAACGTCGGCGCGTTGTTTTTCAGAGCAAATGATGAGGACGTTGTATTCCGTCACGCGGGGATTGTCTGCGCTTTGTACAAAGGCGCGGATAAGGCATATATACTGGACGCCAAGGAACTGAATGGAGATATTGTCAGCAATATTGATGACGCGATGGTGTTTCTTAAAAAGCATCTTCGCATGGGGTATAAAATTGAAGAATTGCGGCGTGAAAATCACCTCGAACTGCCAGAGGATGCACTTCGCGAGGCCATTGTCAACGCTGTGTGCCACAGAGATTATTTTGAGAAGGGCGCGCGGGTCATGGTTGAAATTTTTGATGATCGGGTGGACATCATAAGTCCCGGCGGAGTTTGCAAAGGTATCACCCGCGCAAATTTCGGAACAGTCAGCATCACCCGCAATTCTTTTCTGGCCAGTATGCTCTACAGAATCGGGTATATCGAACAAATGGGGACGGGCGTTATGCGGATGAAAAACGCCGCGAAGGAAGCCAAGGTACCTGAGCCTGAGTTTGAATTTTCGGGATTTTTCAAAGTTACGTTCAATAGAATCGCGGAAAAACCTATCGACCGCCAAGCGGTCGCCGAGCGGTCGCCAAGCGGTCGCCAAGCGGTCGCCAAGCGGTCGTCTATCGGTCGCAAGCGCGGATGAGACTGCTGATAGAAAGCGTATTGTCATTGCGTATCTTGAAAAACACAACCGGGCGAAAATGTCTGATCTCAAAAAAATCCTGGGGCTCAGCGATGGCCGTGTCCGCGCGTTTCTGCGCGGGATGACGAACGATGGACTCATCAAAAAAGTGGGCGATAATCGCTATACGTATTATGTGTTACCATAACGGAGCTATATGAAAAAATCATTCGGCCTGCTGGGCGAAAAACTCGGACATAGCTTCTCGCCGCTGATACACAGTTTTCTCGGGGACTATGATTACGCATTGTACGAGATAGCGCCCGATGATCTCGCTTCCTTCATGGCCGCGAAGCGCTTCGACGGCATCAATGTCACCATCCCCTACAAGCAGGCGGTGCTGCCGTATTGCGCAACGCTTTCGGACGAGGCGCGGATGATCGGCAGCGTGAACACGATCATACAGGATGCGCATGGCGAGTTGCATGGGCATAACACCGACGCGCATGGGTTTCGCGTGATGCTCGCGCGCGCGCGGATCGATCCCTGCGGAAAAAAGGCGCTGGTGCTGGGCGACGGCGGATCCGCGCTGGCCGTGCGGGCAGCGCTTACGGGGCAGGGCGCGTCTGCGATCATAACCATCTCGCGGCGGGGCGGGAACCACTACGGCAATATCGCGCGGCACCACGACGCCGCGATCATCATCAATACCACCCCTGTCGGTATGTATCCCCATACCGACGCGAGCCCCATAGGTCTCGCCGGATTTTCGGGACTGGAAGGAATCGCCGATCTGATCTATAATCCGATGCGGACGCGCCTCCTGCTCGAGGCCGAACAGTTGGGTATCCCGCGCACCGGCGGTCTTGCGATGCTGGTCGCCCAGGCGGAGATGGCAAGCCGTTTGTTTACGCATGGAGCGGCGCGCCCGGAGCTTGTGGATACGATCCACGACGCGATCCTGAAGAGGACGCGCAATATCGCGCTGATCGGTATGCCCGGCTGCGGAAAGAGCATGACAGGCGCGATGCTTGCCGAAGAAACGGGGCGCCCCTTTGTGGATATCGACCAGCGGATTACAGCGCTTGCGGGAAAGAGCATCCCCGCGATATTCGACGAGGATGGCGAAGAAGCCTTCCGGCAGTTGGAAACGCGCGCGCTTCGCGAAGAGGCGAAAAAAAGCGGCATGGTGATCGCGACCGGCGGCGGCGTTGTTACGCGCCCCGAGAATCTCGATCTCCTGCGGCAAAACAGCCTGATCGTATACCTCGAGTGCGAAACAGGCAGCCTGAGTACCGACGGCCGTCCGCTCTCGCGGCGCGTGGGGATACCCGCCCTCGCGAAGCAGCGGCTCCCCCTCTACCGGGCATGGAGCGACTATACCATTCCGGTGGGATTGAACGAAGAGCATGCGATAAGAAAAATTCTGGAGGTAATTATATGAAAATACTCGTGATCAACGGCCCGAATGTAAATATGCTCGGCCTCCGCGAGCCGGAGATATACGGCAGGAAGGATTTCGCGGCGCTGCTCGAATACATTCAGGAAATATGCGCGGAGTCGGGCGTCGAAGCGGAGTGCATGCAGTCCAACCATGAGGGCGCGATAGTCGACGCAATCCAGGCCGCCTACGGGCGCTTTGACGGCATCGTGATTAACCCGGCGGCCTACACCCACACCAGCATCGCCATCCTCGATGCATTGAAAGCGGTCGGGCTTCCGGCAGTCGAGGTACACCTCTCCAACATCCGCGAGCGCGAAGCCTTCCGCCATATCTCCTACGCGGCGCAGGCCTGCGAGAAAACCTTCGCGGGCATGGGCTTCCATGGCTACGCCGAGGCGATACGCTATCTTGCGGGGAAGTTACGGCACTGACGTATCTGCGCCGCGATGTGCATTTCACCTGTCATTGCGCCGCGAGTTGTATTCCACCTGTCATTGCGAGCGTAGCGAAGCAATCCAGGCTGTACATATGTTGCAGTGGATTGCTTCGAGAAACTGCGTTTCTCTCGCAGTGACTAAAGCGAGGGGAAGAGCCGCGATTTGCTGACTGGGTGGGCATGAGGCTGTATTTTGTTTTGGGAACGGTTATTGCATACGGGATGGAATGAGCAGAGACCGCTATTATCTGTTTGGCGCTCTGCCGTTTACCGGAAGAACCGAAGCACCCACCTCCGAAGAGCCGTTCCGCCGCGAAGTAAAAACAAAGCAAAGATTTTGGCCACGAAATTCACGAATAAAGACCAGAATAAAAACTGGAAAAATTCCTGGGGTAAGTCCATTCGTGGCTCAATCCTTTTTAAAAAGCGAACCCACCGCACACCCCGCGCCTTTCTATAGTACGTAATACCTATGGAAAGGCCGCTTATGGCATACGAGAAAGATTCCGGCAAACATGAGAAGCTGCTCTGGCATCAGGCGTTTTACGACGCCATCCGGCTTGAATTGTATGAGTATCGCGATGATCTCGAATACACATTTGAGCATCAGTTGACGTCAGAGCCAATGAGAATTGATGTGCTGATTGTCAAAAAGCGGAAAGATGTGATAATCGACAAAAGTATTGCCCGCATATTTCGCGGGCATAACATCATCGAATACAAAAGTCCGGGTGATTATTTCTCCGTGCGGGATTTTTTGCAGGTGTGCGCGTATGCGTGTAACTATGCCGCGAATACCCCGGGCGTTGACTATTCTGATGTAAGTATCACCTTTGTGGGCAACAGGCATCCGCGTGTGCTGTTGCATTATCTTACAGAAGAGCGAAAATATACGGTAGCGCACCCCGCGCCCGGTATTTACCTGATTACGGGGGATTACCTCCCGATACAAATTCTTGAGTCTCCGCTTTTGCCGAAGAGCGAGAACCTCTGGATCAGTTCGCTTTCAAAGAATTTGAGAGTGGATGCGGCAGGCGTTATACTGGAGAAGAGCAGGGACGATAAATTCAGGATGTATACAGGCGCTTATTTAGATATACTCATACGGGCAAACCCGAAGATATTTTTGGAGGCTAAAAATATGGCAAAGCGATTGCTGACGCGGGAAGAGGCGCTTACTGAAATATTCCCGGAATTGCGCCAGGGCAGGGCAGAGGGCAGAGAAGAAGGCAAAGCGGAAACGGAAGAAAAAATCGCGCGTAACCTTCTTGCCGGAGGTATGTCTGTAGAGCAAGTGGCGCGCTTTACCGAACTGTCCGCCGCGCAGGTACAGACGTTGAAAAAGGGTACATAAACGCAGGAAAAGTATCCGGAGCGCATCCCGCAGTTTCCGCGCATCTTTTACGATTTTGATTTTCGTTTATGCTCGGTCTCATTTGCCTTGCGCAATAACTCGATAGTCCCCAAAACAACGTCCTGGTAATGCGATGGCAAATCATTGAATAAAGAAATAATGCGCGCGGCCTTCTCGTTGATTTTTTTCTTCGCGAAGATCTCGCCCTCTCCCGAGCGCAGCCAATCCTCATTGACTCCAAATTCGGATATCATCAGTTTTATCAAACGGTCATTGACCGCGCGCGCATTGACCTCAACTCCGGATATATACCCGCCGGACAGGGAAAGAAGTTTGGAGAAATCCCGCTGGGTCAGCCCAAGTTTTTCTCTGAGTTCTTTCACGCGCCTGTTTATTGCATAGTCCATTGCTTAATCATAGCCCATCCATGAATACTTTGTGATCAAAATCTGCCTGGTTTCTGCGGCTTTGATATTGACACTGGCATATTATGTATGTATAATGTACATATTATATATGCAAATACAGGGCGGACGCCCCATACAGGAAAGCGCGAAGAGCCATTATTAAAGATCTTCATTTACAAGATGGAATACAGAAAGAAGGAGGAATAAAATGCTAAGAACTAAACTGACATCTTGGCTTTGGGAAAACGATCACATCTCAAAAGACACTGCTTTAATCGTAGCAAGCAACATTGTTGAAGGTATACGCAACAGAAAAGCATTGAGAATGTCTAGTTTCACAGAAGTAAAAGAAACAATATCATCTATATTTCATTCATTTGTAGGATTGCTCTTCATTTACATCCTTATTAAATGCTGCTAAGAAAGGAGGATTCAAAATGATAACTTTAATAATTATTCTATTCTTGGGAATATTAGCAGAACTCTTTAAAAACTATAATAGAGGATACACTGATTCATACAATAAGCACGTAGACTGGCTTATGCACAACGAAAAGATGAAAGAATACAAAAAGATTAGAAAAGCCGCATCTGGAAAAAAAGAACCTTCAGTCTTTTTATCATTTCTAGTCGTTGGTCTGCTCATATTTATTATAGCAAGCTGCTAGAAAATAGAACAACATGATTTTGCGCGTATCAGTAAAAGCGGGGCTGTGTATACCGTACTTGAAATTACGCCAGGAAGTATATAATAGAATCTGCGCTGAAACTATATGTACAGTTTTGAGAAAAAGCAGTGAATATTCCGATTTCTGTAATTAAATAATCCATTCCTCATAAACAGCCCATCCATGAATATTATGTGATCAAAATCTGCTATTGACGCAAGCATATTATATATGTATAATTTATATATTATGTATGCAAATAAGGGGCGGACGCCATGCAGGAAAACGCGAAGAGGGCATTATTGCTGGCACTTTTTGACGCTCTGGATGAGAAAGACAAAGATATTGTTACGGCAATGATGCAATCGCTTGTTGAAAAATATGGCAGCAATATTCATAATAATTGTAATTGTATTTCTCGGAAATAACTGTAAAAATTTTTCTGGAAAGTGTTGACTTTGTATACGTCTTTGCAGGAGTGAAAGGAAAGTAATTTTGTGCGCGAGCCTCAAAACTTTCATGAATCACGACGTGTCGACTTTAACCGCCCCGAATTATGCGTTCAAACAAAGCCGTTAAATTGCGCCATTAACGGGCGGGTAGTTATGCTACGCGGGCAGAACTGGGCGCAGCTATTGGTTTCCATTACCGAGTGGTTCATCGCCGACGGCAACCCTAATCTTGAACCGCTGAACCACGAACCGCTGTATGGAGGTAAAGTATTCTTTCTTCGGCAGAACTGCTGCTCTCAGTCTCACCTATTATCAAACGGTAAATGGATATATACCAAATATAACTCGCAGACTGTCGTCACTATAATCGGGAATCTTTGCCGGCACTGCGGCGTGGACTTAAACGACGTCGTAATAAACTACGGCACGCCCGTTCGAACGCGCATGATGTATGCACAGCCTGCGCAAACCGCACCCGCCGCTTTGCCGAAACCAATGCCTGACCCCGCAGTTGCCCGGCAGCTGACCGATCTGCTGTCGCTGCGCTTTTCAAACGGCTATAGACTGGACTCTCCGATTGAGATGACCCGGCTGCGTTCTTTTGCCGCAGCAGACTCAGGAAAGGAACTCGCGCTTTCCGATGATGCGCTCAAAGACTGCATTGCCGCCTGCGGGACGACATATAACGGCAAGGTGTACGCGGTTTCCGCAGAGGCAAAAGAACGAATCAGGGAATTGACGGAGAGGTACTTCGCCAATGGCGCGCAGCTTATTTTTTTTGCAGAGTTCTATACCAAAAACGAAAACTGGCTGTTCAGTGAAAATGTGGTTTCCGGGGAAATGCTTACAGGCATTCTCCGCAGATTGTTCGCGGAGTTATCGTTCACGCAGACGTATTTCGGATACACGAACACCTCCGTTTTTACCGCTCTGGAGGGTGAAATCCTTCGGGTATGGGGCAATGATGTGCTGCTTACCTGCGATCAGCTTGCCGAACGGCTGCCATACATACCCCTCGAAAGAATTAAATACGCTCTTGGTCAAAACGATGATTTCATTTGGAATAGCGTGGAAACTTTCTCGCATATCAGCCGGATAGAAATCACCGATGCAGAGCGGGAAATAATCCGAACCGCTGCTTTGCGGGAATGCAATGCCCATAGTTATGTCTCCATTGCGAATTTGCCCTTTGGCGGGATTGAAGAGCGGAACTACGAACTGTCCATAACGGCGATGCACAATGCGGTCTACCGAATTTGCCTGTCGGACAAATTCTACAGGAGATGTAAAATTATTACGCGCAAAGGCGATGATGTCTTTGACGCGCTTGCTATAATGAAGGAATTCTGCCGAACCATCGACAAATGTACACTTGACGACCTTTTGGACTATGAAAAGGAACTCACTGGAGAAGTTCACCGTTTGATTCCGATGGAAGCGGGCAGCACTGTTTTAGTTCACACCGATAAAGAGAGCTACGTGGCAGACAAATATGTCCATTTTGATACCGGCCCGATTGACAAAGCAATAGAATTGGTTGTTAAGGGCGATTATCTCCCGCTGAAATCTTTCATTGCGTTTGGCGCGTTTCCCGATTGCGGACAAACCTGGAATCTGTTTCTGCTCGAAAGCTACTGCCGCCGTTTCAGCCGGAAGTTTCGGTTTGATGCTTCAGTTGTCAACTCGCGGAATATCGGAGCGGTTATTCGCAAAAGCTGCGTTATGAATTATACAGAAATTATGGCGGACGCCGTGGCAAATACAAACGTCCCATTAGAGGATGCCGCCGTGGGGCGCTTCCTGTTTGTCAGCGGATACACAGGCAAAAGTATGACCGCCAAAGTCCGGGAAATCATAGACAAGGCGAAAGCCATACGAGACAGGAGGGATTGAAACTGTATTCATATACGTATGACGAGATTACAGGCGGGATACTCCTCAACTCCTCGCCGACCGGGTTTTCCAAAGAACCCCGCCCTGTGTACGCGCCGGAACTGGACGTGCTGGGCTTTGATAAATACTGGAAGTACGGCAAGCAGACTGACCGCCCCTATATGTGGGCGGAGGCGAATAACTACTATTATCGCGGGACGCTCGCCGCAAAGCTGAAAGGCGGCAATGTTTACACCGCTCCTGAAATTATCATTCCAACCGATGAGCATGGCGGCGCGGTGGCGCCTGAACCAAGCGGAAATGCTTTGCGCCCTGTTGACATAGAGGCAATGGTGGCAGCCAATCGCGGGATGCTTGAAATCATTGAGCAGACAACGGTCAAAAAAATTTTAGCCATTTATGAGAAATATAAAAGCCAGCTCGATCTTTTCCATGTCGCGTTTTCGGGAGGGAAAGACAGTTGTGTACTGCTTGACCTTGTAAAAAAAGCCCTGCCAAAGGGCAGCTTCGTGGTGGTGTTCGGCGATACAGGGATGGAGTTTCCGGACACCTACGATATTGTCGGGAAAACGCGGCAAATGTGCATCGAAGAAGATATACCGTTCTACACAGCCCAGTCGCACCTCAGTCCCAAAGAATCATGGGAGTTATTCGGCCCCCCGTCGCGTGTTCTGCGCTGGTGCTGCTCGGTGCATAAAAGCGCCCCGCAGACGTTGAAGTTAAGGGAAATTACAGGCAAAGATAGTTTTATCGGTCTTGATTTTGTCGGAGTCCGCGCGCAGGAAAGCGCAGCCCGAAGTGCCTACAGCTATGAGAACTATGGAGCAAAACAAAGGGGACAGTTCAGCCATAACTCAATCCTCGAATGGACGTCGGCGGAGATTTGGCTGTATATATTCGCGAATGATGTACTGATTAACGAAACCTACAAGAAGGGTAACGGACGCGCGGGCTGCTTGTTTTGCCCCATGTCGGGCGGCGCAAGCGGCTACCTGCGTCGCACCAGTTATACCGTTGAGGTTGACAGCTACATTGACATAGTAAAGAACACCTACGAAAGGGATAAGAGCAGGAAGGACCACACAGAATCCTATGTTCTTAATGGCGGATGGAATGCCAGAAAGAACGGCAGAGAATTATCGAATAACGTATTTCGGTGCATCGAAAAAACCACGAATGGGGTTATGACGATAACCGTTGTAGATCCGGATTCCGACTGGCAGGAATGGATAAAAACCATTGGCGAACTGCACGGAGGCGGCGGCAGTTATACTGTTCAATTTAACGGCGAACAGATACGATTCTCCGTTAAAGCTGCAAAAAACGGTTATATCGTTACGATTTCTGAAGTTGTGCTCAAGGAACGACCGGCGTTCGGGAAAATGTTCAGGCAAATTTTCAGAAAATCTTCATATTGCAAAGGATGCCGTGTTTGTGAAGCAAACTGCCAAAACGGATGTATCAGTTTTACCAAAGGCAAAGTCAGAATAAATGATTGTATCAGGTGCCGCGAGTGCCACACAATCGGCAGCGGCTGCCTGTTGTTCCACTCGCTGCGCCATCCACAAGGAGGAGGAAATTCAATGAAAAGCCTGAACGCATTCGCCGATCACGCACCGAAGTCTGAATGGCTGCATTCATTCTTCGAACTGAAGGATGCTTTCTTTTCAGAACACACTCTGGGTCCAATGATGTTCGATATGTTCAGGCGTTTCCTGAAGGATGCTTCCCTGAACGAGAAGAATCATTTCACACCGTTTGCTGAATTAATCTCGCAGATTGGATGGGAGACGGACACGGCACAGGGATTGATTCTCGTCAGCCTTGTATCAGAGAATCCGCAGGTAGAGTGGTATGTGCGCAGCTTCGACATTGGCAGAACCTATACCCGCCAGACCGCCGAGGATATGCTGACAGCGGCTGATGTGAAGCCGAAGGACGCCAAATCAATCGTAAAATCATATAAGCGTCTTGCAGAAACCCCGCTTGGCACAAGCCTGCACTGGGGTTTTGTTACCGATGATGGCGATCTTGTCCGCACGAAATGTTCGGTGAGCGACCCGCGCGTGGTGCTGTACGGGCTGTTCAGGTTTGCGGAGAAGTGCAACGACTACAGGGAATTCACCCTCGCCACGCTCCTGAACGACAGCATTGATCGCGACGGCATCAGCCCCACCCGCATATTTGGGTTAGACCGCGCGGATATGACGCCGCTCCTGTTGGGGCTGTCGGCAAAATATCCGGAGTTCATCACCGCGTCGTTTACACACGACCTCGAAAATATAACGCTGGCGGAAGATAAATCGCCGCAGGATGTACTCGATTTGTTTAAGGGAGCTAACGAAAATGCCTGACAAATACTGCGAATACTTTGACATTGACGAGAAGTATTTTCCCTGCATTGACGATGCGGCAATTAATGCCGGCGCTCCCTGGGAGAACACGTATCCCCACAGCACCTTTATTCAAATGCTCACCGAAATGGAGCGCGCCCTGGCGCGGCAAAACGACCGCAGGACGCTGTGGATTCAGGGCGCTTACGGAACCGGCAAGTCACAATGCGTTTTGGCCTTGCGGAGGATTCTCGAAGCGACGGCGGAGGAACTCCACGCCTATTGGGAAAAGTATGAGCCGCTTAAAAATAAAACCGACCTTCGCGAAAAACTGACAGGGCATAAGAAAAAGGGAATCGTGGTAGCGCATCGTTACGCCTCCGGCGGCATCATGTCGGCGCGCGACCTTTTCTTTGCCATACAGGAAAGCGTAAAGAGCGCCCTTGTTCGGCAGAGTATCCCTTATCTTGGCGAAAATACTTTGAAGGAGGGCATCATCGCATGGCTGGAGGATACCGACCACAAGCAGATGTTCACCAGCCTTTTGCAAAACCCCAATAAAGAATGGCAGGCACTGTTCGCTCAGTCAACAGCCGATGAGGTGTTGAGAGCACTTCGCAAAAGCAGTGAGGTGAAGTCCCTGATGGACAATATCTTCCGTCTTGCCGACAAGGAAGGTATTACGGCTATGACCATTGATTCCGACAAGCTTATTGATTGGCTGAAAGACGTCATAGACCGCAACAACAAGAGCATCGTGCTTATTTGGGACGAGTTTTCCGATTACTTCAAGAACAACAGCGAAAGCCTTTCCGAGTTTCAGAAAGTTGTTGCTTTGGTTCAGGATAAGCCGTTTTATTTCATTATCGTTATCCACGAGTCAGGGCAGTTGTTCACGACCGCCAACGCCACTTGGAAAAAGTTGCTGGACCGTTTTATCCCCATACAAATTAAGCTCCCGGACAACATTGCGTTCGACCTCATTGGGCATGCTTTTAAGGTGAAACAAGCCGCAAAAAAAAGCTGGGATATTCTTGCCGACGACCTGAACAACCGCGTACAGGACTCCCGCTCCGGGGTTATGGAAGCAGCGAAAATAACCGACCCGCAGGTGATGAAGAACATTATGCCGCTTCACCCGATGGCGGCGCTGCTTCTGGAAAACATCGCCTCTGCGTTCAAGTCCAACCAACGGAGTATGTTCGACTTCATCAAATCCGCGAATAAGGACGATGTAAAGGCGTTTCAGTGGTTCATCGGGAACACGGGACCCCATGACAACCACCCGCTTTTCACCGTGGATATGCTCTGGAACTTTTTCTATGAAAAAGGCAGGGACAATCTGAGTCCTGATATTCGGCAGATATTGGACATATTCCCGCAGCAGCAGGATCTGCGCGCGGATGAAAAAGCGGTTCTGAAGGCTATCCTGATTATGCAGGCGATTGATCAGCATTTGGGAGGACTGAATGACCTCTTCAAACCGACCAAGAAAAACTTGAGCTACGTTTTTGAGGGCATCCCCGATTTGGAAGGCGAAACAAAGGCTGATAATATTGCCATAAATCTGAAGAATAGGGGAATTCTCATCTCCGCGCTGATAAAAGGTAATCACTACGTTTATAAAGCAGCCGTGCATACCGGCGACCAAACAAAAATCGACAATCATAAAAAAGAAATAAGGCAGAACAGCACAACCACGAAACTTGTGCTCGATGGCGGGCTTTCCGCCGTGTTGTCGCTTCCTCCTGCGCTGCGGCTGCGTTTTGAGTCCGAGCCGGGTACAGGCAGGATTACTCCCGTAACCCTTTCCGAGTGTACACGCACAATCAATGCTCTCCGCGACAAGGCAGAAAGAGGAATTGAAAAATGGAAATTCCATGCCGTGATTGCCTTTGCCAAGGACGATGCGGAAGCTGCGGCATTGCGTACAACTCTCAGGACGGCGATTGCAGATAAGCAATATGAAAATATCGTGTTCATCGACGCCCTCTCTACCCCGCTTGGGCAGGAAGCGTTTGAGCAGTATGTGGAGCACTCCGCTATGGCGATGTACTACAATGGCAATGAGAACAGCACATCAAAGGGTTATGCGGATAAGGCAGCACGCGTATTGGATCAAGACTGGAAGCATCGTCTCACAAAGGGTCAGTTTGTTGTATACACCTTCGCCAACCAATATGGCGAGAAACTCGGCAACATTCAAGGCGTGGCGCCGGTCCTCCAGGCCATCGTGACAAAAAAGTTCCCTTATGTATTCGACTTTAAAAGTCTGACTGAGAGCCAGTTGAAAATCACGCCCGCAATGAAGCCGTCGGCGAAGTCCGGTATTGCACAGACTACAAGCGGCGTGGTTGGCGGCATCGAAAAGAACATTTTTCCGGCCGTCTGGAAGATGGATAGGTATTGGGAAAACCCGGCGACTGCATATTTGCCCATATCGAAAATCAAGGTTGAAATAGATAAGCGCATCGAGGCTGCATTTGCTCATGGAGGGCAAATTTCAATTGGAGAAATTTACGACTTCCTTGAGAATACTTACGGTTTTGCGCCGTGCAATCTCTACTCGTTCCTTGCCGGTTTTCTATTGAAAGAGTACGGCAGCGAATCGTATCGGTACAGCGACTCCGAAGGCGGGTACTGGCAGATGACGCAGGATAAACTTGCGGAAATGCTCGGCAACTACATCGGTAAATCTCCGAAGCCGAAGCCAACCTGGATTGTGCAGATGACCCCGGACGAGAGGGCGTTCTATGGACTGACCGAAAAGGCGTGGGGCATACCTGCCAATTCCTGCTCATCCGCCGGTCAGGCTGCAATAGCAGCCGTGACCGCAAAAATGCGCGGGTTGCAGCTGCCCGTGTGGTGTCTTGAGGAGGTAGATACAGCCGACGTCTTTGACATGGTGCAAATGTATATTGAACTTGTTCAGAAAGAGGGCAATGAAGCGCACAAAAAAGCAGTAGAGATTGGAAAGATTGCATCCACCAGACCCTCGCTTGCCGATAACTTGTCTGCCCTGCTCACCAGCGAGAATTGCCAAAAGGGTATGCGCGAATACCTTCGCGTATTTGAGGACGGCAAGATTATGAAACTTGCAAAGACCATTGGCGCGGAGGACAATGTCCTTGCTGATATCCGCCGCTTGTTTGACGTGAAGCATTCGTGTCTGTGGAATAAGCGAACGGGTGAAGATGAAATCCGCAAATTATTGACGGAATACAGCGTGGTCAGGGAGAGCAACGCTATTCTGAACACGTCCACTCATTCACTGGACAAAGCCTGCAAAGAATGGCGCGAGCGGTTGCAATTCATCGGCGTCTCGCATGAAGCACTGCGGGCAAAATATCCCGCGCTTGCGAAAATCTTCGACACGCTCCTTAAAATATACAAGTATGACGATTTCCGGCGCTTTGATGGCGAGGAGGATATTCTGCCCGAACAGTGGAAAACCTTTCTCTCCGAATTGGCGGCACACCGGGAGGAAATCATGGAACTCCTGAATAACGACAGACGGGTCTTCGGTGAAATTTATGATGTATTCCTTGAAGACTTCAGTGCCGACGACATTGCCGGCGTAAAGGACAGAGCCGAGGCGGGGCTTTTCGGGCTGCCAAAAACCGAATGCAATAGCAAGATTAAAAAGGAAGCCGAGGAGTTCCGCAAGAACCAGTTGAAAACACAACTCTTCCGATTGTGGAAAGATAAAACAGGGACGAAAAATCCACGGGAGTGGTCCAAGCATTACAGGACGCCTGTACTGTGTTTAGTTCCCCCAGCAGAGTTTGAGGGAGCAAGGAAGGCATTCGACACCCTTAACCGCAATTTGGTTACGGATGATTCAGAAATCAAAAACGCTCTCGCGTTTCTTGAGTCCACTACGTTGTTCGATGCGCTTGCGAGCAGCAGAAAGAGAGATGCTGCATTCAGGTGTGGCGTCATCGGCGTGTACAGCATATTGCTTCCCGACATTGATAAAGTCAGAGATGCGCTTGACCATCTCCCGGTCGAGGTTTACGATTGGCGCGATAATCCGATGGTGAAATCCAGAATCGAACAGCTTGCCGACGCCGAGTACAACGCCGGTGGAAGCGATAAGGTTCTCCTTAAAATCGACAAGATGGATGGCGCCCAGTTGAAGCAATACCTGAAACAGCTTGTCAAAAACAACATTTCAGTAGGAATCGAAATACTGGCGAACGGAGGTCATGGATAATGCAAATTGGCTCGGCTCTAAGCTACCTGACTTCCACAGTGAAGACGCCGTATTTCCTGTTCATCAATGACGGGCAGTATCTGTCCGCGATAGAGGAGTTAAATGTTCACGGACTGGATTTTGTTTCGATAAGCAGCTTCTGCGGCAGCGACGATAAAATTCCTGATATCGATGGGCTTCTCAGTTATATTGAGGCGGCTGACGTGAACGCAAACGGTAAGAAGTTTGTTGTGATCGGGCTGGGTGAGTTTCTTGCGCTTCGCGGAACTGACGAGGCGGTACGCACCCTTTCGGGATTGAAAGATCGCAATGTCGGCGGCGCAAAAGTTATTCTGCTTCTTCGGGGGCTTGCTTCATTGATTGCCAGTTTAGAGACTGACCTGCGTTTTGATGATCGCAGGCACAGCGTCGTAGACGAAGCCGGGTGTGATCTGACTTTCACGCTTGCCGCATCATCAGCCGGGCTGTCAGCTTTGCCCGGGTTTAAGGCTATGCTTTCGGCACTGGAAAACGGTCGGAAAGGCAACATCGTTGTCAATACGAAGGTCAATCTCGACAAGGCTCTATTTCCTGTGCGCCAAATCAGCAGTGCCTACGATGGCATCAAATTCCTCGCGCGGAGCTTTGCCTTGCCTCGTTCCTGCGGAACGGACGACTACTGGGCAAAGTTGCTTGCCGAACTTAACCAATCGGATGGCTCGCTGGATACTGTGTTTGAAAAACATGGGATTGGCGGTAATCTGGAAGATTTTTATACCCGCATTGCGGGAAAGGATTATCATAACTGGCTCTTTTTTATTTGCTTGAAAAGTAAATCCGACGCCCTGCAAAATAGCTACCTCCGTTTCGTGCTGGATACCACAAGCCGCTTTGAGGATTTTATCGGTAATCTTCTGAACACAATAATCGAGGTTTCGCACACTGATGGGCGGTTTGCGGCGTTCTATAAGGAGCGTAAAAAATTGGTTGAGAAGTTTCCCGAATCGGATATTGCCGATTTCGTGGTCAACAACCGCCGAGAGGCAGCCGAGAGCATATACAAACTGACGGACGGCACGAGGGTGGAGTGCGAGGAAATTGTCGCTTGGCTCTCGAAGAACGGGTTAATTCCCCATCTTGAAAATATCTATCCGGCGTTGGCGTTATACCTGAAGAAATACGTGTTCAAATGCCCCGAACTCGCGGATTTGCTGACAGATTATTTTGAGGAGTATAAGCGTCAGAAGCTGTCCAATCAGCTTGAGCCTGAGTTTTTGAAAAAGGTCGATGAATTTGCCCTCTCGCGTCAGTTCAACCGTCTGCCCTCGCGGGACGAGGTTATGGATAGTGTTGACAGGAGCGGGACGTATCTGTATTGGCTCGACGCGCTTGGCGTTGAGTATCTGAGTTTGATTGAAAACCTGGCGCAAAAACGAGAGCTTTCAATGCGGGTTCGTATTGCTCGCGCGGAACTCCCGACAATTACGATCATCAATCGTGGTTTTTTTAATACATGGCAAGGATCAAAAAATGGCGAAAACGGGGATAAAAGGCTTGATGACATTAAGCATAAAGACAAGGGCGGATACGATTTTACAAAGAATGAGCTGCCCATCCACCTTGCCAACGAACTGGACATCATTACGGAAGTGATAGACAAGGCGGCAACGGAACTTGCGCTCAAACACTGTAAACGCTTCTTGCTTGTAAGCGACCACGGTACCTCACGGCTTGCCGTTTTGCGACGCAAAGAGGAAAAATACAACACCAATACCACAGGCGAACATTCGGGGCGTTGCTGTAAATTATTCCAACCCTATGACCTGCCGTTCGCCGCAGAGGAAAACGGATACCTTGTACTTGCGGATTACGGACGCTTCAAGGGCAGCCGCGCGGCGAATGCAGAGGTTCACGGCGGCGCGTCTCTGGAAGAGGTTGTTGTCCCCATTATCGAACTGTCTTTGAAAGACGGAAGCGTGACTGTCCAACTGGTTGAAGATACAGTGACTGTAGATTTCCGTACAGGCACGGAAATCAAATTGTTCTTTAACTCTCCCGTACAGGATGTTTCCGTTGTCCTTAACGGGAAATCCTACCCGGCGATACCGACAGACAGCAATCACTATACTGCACAGTTGCCTGACACAAAACGGGCGGGTGATTACCCAGCGGATGTTTACGCAGGCGACAACCTGATTGGCAAAATTATAATTAAAACCCAGGGCAAGAGCGGCAAAGTCAATGACGCTTTTAATGATTTGTTTTAGGGGGTACGATGAGTGATAGAGAAACTCAGGAATTGCTTTGACGAAATGGTCGTGTATAAGGACCTCAAAAAAAGCAACTTCTTTTCCGCTCTGGGTCTGCCTTCCTTTATGCGCGATTGGCTCTTGCATAAGTTCGAGGATGAGAACGGTCACTTCAATTCCGACGATTTGGTCAATTTTGTGCAGATTTATTTACCACGCAAAGATGATTGGACAGCGATAAAAAATCAGATCGTAGTTGACCGTGAAAAAGTAAAATTTCTTGCCAAAGTATCGGTTGATATTGATATCAGGACAAGCGAAGTATCGTTTGCATTGCCTGATTTTGGCCTGGCGGGCAGAGACACTATTATCGAATATGCCGTATGGCAGGATTGCAAAGATGACCTGGTACGCGGGCGCGAAATCTGGGGAATGGTCGAACTTGGTTATCTTCCGCCGGATGATCCGGATTCCTCAAAAAAAGGTAAAATAAAACTTACGTCATTCAAAACTTTCTGCCCTTACATCATCGACCTAGAATATTACAAAAATTCCCGCCGTGAATTTACCACAGCAGAATGGATAGATGTGCTACTTGGTGCAGTTGACTACAATTCCGAAGGGTATATCGGCGATGAAGAAAAGAAACTCACTATGCTTACCAGATTACTCCCCTTTGTTGAAAATAATCTTAACCTGATTGAACTTGCGCCGAAAGGGACAGGGAAATCATACGTATTCGGTCAAGTCAGCCGTTTCGGCTGGCTTGCAAGCGGCGGCGTTATGAGCCGCGCGAAGATGTTCTATGATATTTCGAAGAAAACCGATGGGCTTGTCGCCAATAACGATTTTGTGGCCCTTGATGAAGTGCAAACCATTACTTTCCCTGATGTTGATGAGATGCGAGGCGCATTGAAGTCGTTCTGCGAAGCTGGTTACTGCAATATCGGAAACCAGCGTGTTGACGGAGATGCCGGCGTAATACTCTGCGGCAACATTAGGAAAGAAACGATGGATGGAGACGGCTCCGGAAATATGTTTGAGGAACTCCCGTCCGTCTTCCACGAATCGGCTTTAATAGAGCGTTTCCACGGATTTATAAAAGGGTGGAATATCCCGCGAATGAACGATGACCTCAAGGTTGCAGGATGGGCATTAAACTCGGAATACTTCTGCTCAATTATGCACGAATTGCGTAAAGATATGAGTTATAGAGCCATCGTGGATGAACTCATCGAGGTTCCTGAAGCCGCTGACACCCGTGATACTGAAGCGGTGAAGCGTATCGCCACGGCGTACCTGAAGCTGCTCTTCCCGCAGGTTCGCAGCGCGAATGATATAACCGCCCGCGAGTTCAAGCGTTACTGCCTCGGCAGGGCGAGGAAAATGCGGGATACAATTAAGTATCAACTGGGGATGCTCGATGTGGAATATCGCGGGAAGGACATTCCTGCGTTCAGCGTCAGGCCGGACCAAATGGGGTAATTGTATGAAGAAAAGCTGCTGTATCTGTGAAAAAGAAACTCTGACCAAAAATGAAATCGGACTGACAAAAAAACTGCTCGATAAGAATGCAAAACGATTCTACTGTATTGATTGTCTTGCCATGTATCTGGAGGTAGATCCAGAGATTTTACTTTCCAAAATTGAAGAATTTAAGGAACAGGGATGTACACTCTTCTGAAGAGGTGAAACCGTGATCTACGCTGACAACGCAGCGACAACGAAAATATGCGATAGCGCTTTTGAGAAAATGCTGCCGTTTCTGCGCGAACAGTATGGTAATGCCTCCAGCCAGTATTCTCTTGGCGCAAAAGCCAAACGTGCCGTGGAAGAAGCGCGGAAGAAAATCGCAGCTGCTATCGGAGCGGAGTCGTTAGAAATCACATTTACCTCTGGCGGATCGGAGGCAAATAGCTGGGCAATCCGATGTTTTGCGGAAACTTATCGCAACAAGCCGGTGCATATTATAACCTCTGCTATCGAACACCACTCCGTGCGGAATACCTGCCATGCTCTTGAACAAAACGGCATTGATGTTACCTGGCTGCCTGTGAAAACAACAGGGCTGGTTGATGCCGCAGACGTCGAAGCGGCAATAAAGCCGCATACTAAGCTCGTGTCCATAATGCTTGCCAATAATGAAATCAGCACGATTCAGCCGATAGAGGAAATTGGGCGACTATTGAAAGATAAAAACATCGTGCTTCATACCGATGCTGTCCAGGCTGTAGGACATATCCCGGTTGATGTAAAAGCCTTGCAGATTGATTTTTTAACCGCCTCTGCGCATAAGTTCAACGGAGCAAAAGGCACTGGAATTTTGTATAAGCGGTCAGGGTTAGGAATATCACCATTGATATTCGGCGGCGAACAGGAACGAGGGCTTCGCGCCGGGACAGAGAACGTCGCTGGAATCGTAGCGGCGGGTTATGCCATTGAGGAAAGCGCAGGCATGATGTCTGATGAGGCAAAACGCCTGTGTGAAATGGTTGAGATTACCATCAGGGGCGTAAAAGAAAAAATACCATCGGTAAGAGTAAACGGCGATACTGCGAGCCGTCTGCCCGGCATAATAAATCTTGGCTTCTGCGATGTTTCCGGCGAAGCGCTTGTACATCTGCTCGACTTAAAGGGCATTTGTGTGTCTGCGAGTGCAGCCTGCACTTCCGGTAGAGATGAACCGACCCACGTACTGCTTGCGTTGGGACAAAACGAACAACAAGCGAAGTCAGCGATTCGGATTTCTTATGGCAGGTATAATACGATGGATGAGGCGGCGGTTATTGCATCGGCTATCTGCGATGCGTATGCTAAAATTAAAGCGAACTTATAAGAAGGTTTCCCTGTGATGAACGATTTGGACGCCTGTAGCTCCGCGACTACCGCCCTCCTCGCTCGCCTCACGGTGTGCTCTGCGCAGGCGCGCAGAGCGACGTGCGACATCCTGTCGCAGCTCGGAGTGAAAACATCCTTGTTAGCTCTCCTCGCTAACGTGCGACATCCTGTCGCAGCTCGGAGTGAAAACATCCTTGTTAGCTCTCCTCGCTAACGTGCGACATCCTGTCGCAGCTCGGAGTGAAAACATCCTGTTTTCACCCGCCAAAAAAGCGGTTCTTCCTGAAATTGATCCCAAAAAATTCGCGCGCCTTGTCCAGATCCATGATGATCCATTCGCGGGATTTGAGCGCCTCCAGATCCTCCGGCAATTCCTTCAGGATGCGATCCGCCTCCCACACCTGCCCCGAGTTATAGCGAAGCTGCCCGAATTTTTTATCGACCACAAAGGCCTTGTTGTTGATCTTCCAGGCGCTCCGGATTGTCTTAATGGCGTGCGAACCCGTAACCTTTTCGCTGAAGTAATCTTCCAGGGTTAAGGCGCGGACGAAGGAGGGCGGCTCGCTCATATGCTCGTGAATGATGGCGGACATGATTTCGGAAGAAACAGCGAGGACGTCCGGCGCGGCCGCGTCGTCGTCCGATTTGAGTTCTTCCAGCATCGCGGGGATGGCGTCCATCATGCGGCGCGTGTATTCGCGAAAAAACGCTGTACCGATATTCCGCTGCACCCTGCGGACGACGTTGGTCTTCATGAGTTCCGTGTTGGTCAGTCCGGCCTGTACGCGGCAGATAACGGTTCGGCGTATAACCTCCGGCGCGACGGCTTTCACGTCCTCGTTGGCGCTGATAACAACGGCGGGATAATACAGGAGCCGCTCCTCCACGCCGAAGGTATCATTTTTGATGGTTTCGATGGCGTGCTGCGCAAACCGGTTCTGGGTCAGGTCGTCCACAATAATGGGAGAACCCTCCACTGTGCGTTTTAAGCCCTCGATACTTGTGCGCGTAAAATCGGGCGCGGCGACCTTTGTCTTTTGCCCAATCATCATCTTGAGCAGGGTTTCCAGAAAACTCGTCTTGCCCGCTTTGCTCTGCCCGTAAATAAGTCCGAACACGGGGTAGGGGAGCAAATTCTGATTATAGAATACGGCCATATTGCGGAGCTGCGCCAGAAACGGCGTCACAAAAAACCAGTTCGCAAATTCGTAGTAGCGATTTTGCATCATTGCCACGTCGCCGTGGAATTTTTCGTAACCACGCATATAATCCATGAAGAGCGCTATGTCGCGCGCGGTCTCATTCACATCGGGGCAAAGATCAAGCGGCGCGCCGTTTAAGGTGACGCACTGGTTTTCCAGATCGACCCGTAGCTGCGGATACTCGCTGCGCAGTTCCTTCTCCTGAATGTTTGCGTCCTCCAGGCGGTGGCGCGTGAGTTTGAGTGTTTCCGGCGCGAGCAGAATTTTGCCTTTTTTATCCGGCGCGGGCAGAAACCCGGAAAACTTTTTGGCGAGATTTCTGACGTCCATTATAAAACGTATATCGTCGCGCGCGTCGATCTGCGGTTCTATAACCAGCGCTTTTTGTATCTTGACCGTTTGCGCTACCGGAATGGCTTCGACGTTTTCGGCGTCGTCGGCGAGCAGCAGGGACTCGCGCGTTATATCGTCGGCGCTTTGCGCGCGGAGATACGCAAAACAATCATGATACCAGTCGAAGGCGCGCTCGCCGTCAAAATAGCAGATATTCTCGCGCTGGCTGCCCGAGAATGCGGCATGCGACATATTGGCCGATCCCATAATGACGCGCTTCCTGCCATCCTCCGCCCGCAGTATATAAATTTTCTCATGGGAAAGTTGTTTTCTGGCTACCAAAAGGCGCAGGGAACCGTCGTCTATGCGCGCAATCAGGTCCAGCTTGTTTTTTGACGCCCGCTCGCGCAGGCGCTCCACGGTTTTGAGCTGATACGCCATTATTTCCTGCAGGCTGTAGGAAATGACCTCGTCAAATCCAAAGATGATCTCGGCCTTTTCAAATTTTTTCAGCAGCGCGCATATAAAATCCATGCCGGAGGAGTAGGTGATGGCAAACAGTTCGGTATATCCGGCAAACAATTCTTCCCACGAAAGAGTCTGGGCTTCCGCAAATTCCGCGCGCACAACGTCCAGTTTTCCGGAGGCGCGCTCATCGGGCGCTGCGTCAAATATGGAGAGGGTATCTGCATCAGGCGGCATGGCATTTGCTTTCGTAGTTTATATAAGAGCCACAAAAACGCGCGTGGCTGTTTG
Source organism: Spirochaetota bacterium (assembly GCA_031283155.1). Lineage (GTDB taxonomy): Bacteria > Spirochaetota > JAGLSM01 > JAGLSM01 > JAKPMW01 > JAKPMW01. The sequence goes on from JAITCI010000001.1 coordinate 25,594, forward strand.
AAAGTATACCCTATGTATCTTTGGATTTTCCATAATTCTTTTTCGCTGATGCGGTACGCGCGGAGCCACAGCAAGTGTAAGGGGGAGCGGCGGCGGTTTGCGTATAATTTTATTTTACTGAGCGAGAATAGTCGGCATATGCTCCCCCTCGCTGCGGCCGCCTCTCGGCGTCCTCCGCTACCCCCACCAGTTCCAAAACCGTGTGCGCATAGGAGTACTTGCCGCGCTCGGAAACAAAGGATGTTTTCGCTCCGCGTTTATGCCTTTACCCCTTTACACCCTGTGGGTGCCAGGGGGCAAGGGTACGCAACAGGATGTTGCGATACTGTTCGTCGCGCAAGCGACGCCTATAATTTTCCTCCCAGTCACGCCCGAAGGGCGTACCGGCGCGGGGTACTGGATGTGCCGCAGTTCTTGTCTTCCGAAATGCCGTCCCGCCTGTGTGCAAAACCAAAAAAATTGCTTGCGGAATATTGCGATATATGTATACTATAATACTATGGCACTTGGAATAATGCGCAGCGAATGTAGCTCTTTTACCAGCAACTTTAGAGCAATTCCCTCTTCTGATTTTATTCTTTGTCTGCGTATGTTGTACTCTATCCATCTATAAATTAAAATGAAAGAAGGTTTTTTAAAGTATGGAAGTCGCCGCAGAAAATATTAAAAAGTTTTTGAACCAAAACAATACGTCATTTTATATTCCGCCTTTTCAGAGATCCTATGCCTGGGGGCGTCCTGAAATTAACAGATTTTTTAATGACATTTCAAAAATAATTGAGAGTGAACGGAATGATGCAGTAAAGGATAAAGTGGAACATTTTTTTGGGGTATTGGTATTAAAAACGGAAACCAAGGGAACGGCTGCACAAACGATGGTAATTGATGGTCAGCAGAGATTAACGACCACTCTGTTATTGCTGATTGCTGTGCGCGACTGTGAAAGTGATGAAAAGCAGAAAACAGATATAGAAGAAGATTTTTTAAAAAATAGAAAATCAGATTTCCCGGAAAAAATAAAACTCAAGCAGGTGGCAAGCGATTGGGATGCGTATAAAGCCTTAATTCTGAATGAAGAGCAAAAGCCAGGGAAAGTGACTGCCGGATATAATACATTTCGGGACAGGATGAGGGAGAAAGATTATACAACGGATGAGTATCTCACAGCTTTAGACAGGGTGAATATCGCTTGCGTCGGTCTTGAAAAAGGACCGTATAAAGGCGAGAATCCTCAGCTAATATTTGAAACACTGAATTCACTGGGAAAGCCATTATCCTTTGCCGATTTAATACGTAATTATATCTTGCTTGGTATGGAGCCTGCCGACCAGTCAAAAATTTACGAGAAAACATGGAGTCCGAATATTGAAGAAGTATTAAAGGAAAAAACTTCTCATTTTTTTCGTGATTATATGCAGTATAAAGAAAGTAAATCATTTAAGGTTGTCAGTGACAATAATACAAAAGAGTTATATGCTTCTTTTAAGGAACTTGTGGAAAATAAATTTTCTAACAAGCAGGCGTTTATTGATGATATCGAAAGATATGCGCCCTGGTATCATTGGATTATTGAGCTTGTTTCAAGCAAAGCCATATCTCCTGACGCGAATAAAAACAAAAAAATCAAAGAATTATTGCGAAATATATTCCATGATATAAAAGCCGAAGCGTTTAAGCCGCTTGTTTTGGGAATTCTGGAATATCATCAGGATGGATTTAACAAAAAGAAACTTTCCGATGACCAACTGATTGAGGCACTGAATGTCATCCGTACATATTTAATGAGGCGCCGTGTTATGGGATTGACGCAGGGTGAAAACAAGGAAATTGCTTGTTTATGCAAGGATATTAACGGCAATGATAAAGGGAATGGATATCTATTGACTGACGCCAGATCGGAGATGCTGAAGCTCTTGTCAGAACGCAGCAGACATTTACGCATTCCAAATGACAGCGATATCAGACGCAAGTTGGAAAGTTTAAATTTTTATGAAGATTTAAATAAGTACTGCAGACTGATATTGGGAAAGATTGAAGAAAACCAATCCCCGAAGGTATCTGTGGATTTTCGCAATGAAAAAATCACAATAGAACATATAATGCCTCAGTCTATTGATAACAGCAATAGCTGGCAGGAAGAAATAGGAGAAAACTGGGCGGAGGTTCATAAAAAATATCAGCACAACATCGGTAATTTAATCCTGACGGAGTTTAATGGGGAATTAGGCAAGAAGTCTCTGAAAGATAAGAAACAAATATTAAATGATTCAAATCTGCGCTATAGAAACGACGTTTTGGATCGTGCAACGTGGAATGAAAATGACATTCTTGATCATCAGAAAGAAATGATTGATCGCTTTTTAGAAACATTTTCACTTCCTCCGGATATGCAAAACGCAGAAAATTATGATACAAATAATGCGGCAACGGATACAGTTACTATTTCTCTGCTTGAAGATGAAGAAGATGAAATTAAGGAGACTGTCCCCGGACGGAAACCGGAAAAACTTTCGATTGAAGATGAGTCATTTGATGTTAAAAGTTGGCAGGGTATGTATTTAGAGTTTTTGCGATGGTTGAAAAATAATAAGCCTGTCGAGTTCAACAATATTCTTGACCAAAAAGAAGGAGCTTTTTTCGGAAATTATTCGCTTGTAGCGACAAAGCAAATGATGGCAGATATTATTGAGGCTGCGCCGGAGATGAAAGACAGGTATAAAAGATTGGCAGACGACAAAAAATATTCAAAAGTACAGATAGAAGACGAAAACCCAATTTATATATTTATCAATCAATCCGCAGGTGCTTTTATTTCGCGAATTTGTACGGCGATGGAGTTGGCTGATATGGCGGAAGGATCTGTAAAGATTGAATTAAAACCGGAATAACAGTTCTGAGTTTCCATTGTATCTCACAGAAAATCACTAAAAGTAATTTTCCGCGTTCCTGTGTTCCACACAGCCCGTACCTTACGCTCTTTCCCTGCGCTTCGCCGTTTTCTCATGCAGCGTATTCTTCGCGGGCTTGCCGTATTTGTCGGTGGGCGGCGCTCCGGCGATGGCCGCGTCGAATGCGGCGGTATATTTTTTGATAAGCGCTTTTTGCGCCTCCGGAGGCTGGAAGGAACCCTCGAGGCTATAGATATTGACGCGCCGGAAATCCTCCAGCCCGAAAGTAAAATGCTTCGCCGCGAGCGCGTAATCGTCGTTTAATGTACTCTGCTGAATCTGCGGATCGTCGGTGTTCAGGGTAACGCGCACCCCCTGTTTATAATACTCGGGGAAGGGGTGCTTCCCGATGGAGCGGACGGTTCCGGTAAGCCGGTTGCTCGTGAGGCATTGCTCCAGCACGATTTTGCGCTCCCGCGCGAGTTCCACCGCCGCTGGATCCTCGATGGTACGGAGTCCGTGCCCGATGCGCCGCGCGTCCAGATCCCGAATGGCGGTTGCAACGCTCTCCGCGCCGCGCGCCTCGCCGGCATGGATGGTGGCATAAAATCCCGTACGCTCGTAGAGTCCCTTAAACACCTTGCCGAAGAGTTCCGGAGGGAAGTTGAGTTCATCGCCCGCGAGGTCAATCCCGGCGATGCCGCGCTCTTTGTATTTTTGGCAAATTTTGATGTAGCGTTTCATCGCATTCGCGTCCAGCTTTTCGCGCCCGAGCGTGACCAGAAAAGCAAGATGCACGCCGCCCTCGTCGGCGCCCCGGCGCGCGCCCTCCAGGATGGCCTCAATGACTGCCTCCAGCGCGAAGCCGCTCTTCCGTGCGTAGTGCTCCGGCGAAAAACGCATTTCCATATAGAAAACATTTTCTTTGGCGGCGTCCAGCACCGCCTCATACGCGACGCGCTTCGGATCCTCCAGCGTGGAATACCAATCGGCTTTGAATTTGGATAAAAAGGTCAGGAAGTCGGGCTCGTCATGCTCCGTCATCTGCACGATACGGCGGAACGCCTCCTCGTCGTCCAGCGGGAATTCTGTCAGGTTCCGCTTGCGCGCAAGCTCCAGCAGGGTTTTCAGCCGAAAAGCGCCCTCGAGATGCCGGTGCAATTCCACCTTCGGCAGCGCCTTGATCAGCTTTGCCGGTACTGCTATTTTGTTGTGCGTACCCTTTTGCATGGAACCTTCCCTGTCAAGCCCTGTCATAAATCGGGCTATACTCTACCTATATCGATATAGTCAAGATAAACCTTGAATAAAAAGCTATTTTTGGCTGCAACTCGGCTGTTTTTATGTCATCTGCGAAGCGCGTACGCGCACAGCAATCTATTTTTTTGAGGGGAACAGTTGTTGCATACCCCTGTAATCTGCGAGCCTCTGCGTATTCATTGGGCGCTCTGCCGCTCTTCGGATGTGCCAAACGCGCGTACCTCCGAAGATGCCGTTCCACTGGGGCGGCAAAGGAGGGGCTGACGCCTGTATATCGGATAAAAGGCAGTACAGATCCTTCAGGTTGGGAAAAGTCCCTGCGCGTAGTAGTTCTGCATGGAATGCTGTGACAGCAAATTGGGATGCGAATGGGTATCGTTTGCCGACGGAGGCGGAGACCCTCGCTAAGCGCGCGACATCCTTGTCGCAGCTCGGGACGTGACGTCCATGTCACTGTGGGAGCATGCCTGCCGCGCGGGGACGACGACTGCGTATCACACGGGGGCGCGCATAAGCGACGACACCGGATGGTACAGCAACAATAGCGACAGCAAGACGCATGAGGCAGGGAAGAAAACCGCGAACGCCTGGGGCTTATATGATATGCACGGGAACGTGTGGGAATGGGTTTGGGATTGGTACGGAGAGTATACAGGAACAGCGACGGATCCTAAAGGACCCTGCACGGGGTCTTACCGCATTCTATGCGGCGGGAGTTGGATCTTTGGTGCGCGGTACGTGCGCTCAGCCACTCGGGGAGGCAGCAAACCGTACTACGGGGGCTACTGGCTCAACTCTTTCGGCTCGTGCGCGCGTCCCCCTGAGCCCTGCGGCAAGGAGCAAAAAATACAAAGCAGATAATCCGCGAAGACGAGAACACCGGAAAGCGTTTTTTTTTTGTGGTCGGGATGCAAGCGCCAGTTCCGTCCTGTACTCCCGGCGCAAATTTGCGCGGCGCGCTCTCTGTCGTTTCCCGCAATTTTCAACGAAAGACCGCGCAGATTTCACGCTTAGGTTTTTTTTATTTTTTAAGTACATCTGCGACAAAAATATACGCAGCGCATCTTGGCGCGTATACATAAGGCGCTCGCTGCGCAATATTTATAAGTCGTTCGTGCAACTGCTTCCCGAAGCTGCGCAGATGGCAGTTCGGGAAAAAGCGACGTAAGTAACGCGCCGTATTTGTTTTTCATATTGCGCCAGCGTATCTTCGCTGTACGAAAAGGCGGAGGAAGCCAATGAGGCAGTACGACCCTCGCAAGAGCGTACATCCATGTACGCGCTCGGGACGCGACGTCCTGTCGCAGGGGCGAACGTATACTCAATGTATCCCCCCTCGCCAAAATCGCCATCCATGGCGGCGAGGGGTGCTTCCCGTCCGGGGAAGCAGGCGAAGCCCAACCCGTTGACCTTCCGAAGATATAATTATATCGGATGCGCAGTATCCTGCAGCCGCTTCAGTAATTGCGCACCGCCATGCCCATCATTTTGTGGATGAGATCCGCCGCCAGGAAGGAGGGCGCGGGGAAACCCGCTATCGGCGCAAGTTCCACCATGTCCATCCCGATGATTGCGCGCTGCTTCGCGACGCTCTCCAGCAGGGCGAGCGTTTGGTACCAGAAAAGTCCGCCGGGTACGGGCGTCCCTGTTGCGGGCATGATCGCGGGATCGAGCGCGTCCAGATCGAAGCTGATATAGACCAGGGGCGGGAAGTCCGGCGGGAGCGGCGCCTCGCGGATGTTTTGTTCAATGAGTTCGCGCGCGTCGATGTGCGCGATGGCGTTTTTCCCGCGGTAGGCGATTTCCTCAGTACACAGCGCGCGCGTACCAAGCTGCATGATCGCGAGTCCCAGCTCCTCATATATCCGGCGCATGACGCAGCCGTGGCTGTAGGGATTGCCGCCGAGCTGATCGCGCAGATCGGCGTGCGCGTCAAACTGAATAATGCCGACGGCGCTCTCTTTATAATGCGCCTTGATCGCCCGCATAACCGGAAGCGTCAGCGAATGTTCGCCGCCGAGCGTTACGGGGATGCGCCGTTCTTTGAGAGACCGAGAAGGCGCGAAAGAAAGCACGCGCTCGGCGGCCTGTTGGATCGCAAGGCTATACTCCTCGCGGCTTGACGCGCATGGAACCGGCGCTGCGGTGAAAAATCCCGCTTTCCCCGGAATGCCCGCGCCGTCCCAGGCCTCGAGTTCCTGGCTTGCCTCCAATATGGCGCTGGGCCCATGCGCGGTACCCCCGCCCCAGCTTACGGTGGCCTCCAGGGGCACGGGGATGATATGCAACAGAGCCTCCGCCTCATCGGTACCCGTAAATTCGCTCTCAAGAAAATTCATCGCTCGCTCCTCATGCAGAAAATAATATTTTGGGAGCATGGAGTGCATAATGGGAGTAAGTCTGCGGGGCTGATTTTGGTATTGGGCGGTGCGCTGCGAGCTTTGTGCGGCTTACAATGGTTTTAATCCTCCCAATCTTCCCAGGAAAGGGGCGGGAAGGGGAAACGCTTTGGTTGTGGGGGATGGAAACGCCAAATCAGCTCCCGCCCGAAGCTCCAAAAGGAGAAGGTGAGTGTTTCTACTCGCGGAGTACGTGATCTATGGTGCCACTTCCACCGGGCGGGAATAGAAATCTCCCTCCTCTTGCGCAGCAGCACCGTTTCCATCCACCACTCCAT
>JAITCI010000040.1 GCA_031283155.1 Spirochaetota bacterium
CGGGAGAAGGGGCTGCAGGAGACGAAGGCGAATCTGGGTTCATTGCAAACGGAGATTAAGGAGATTGACAAACGCATCAAGAGCTTCACCAAAGAAACCGCCCTCTTCGACCGCGCGGACAAGCTCTCTTCCAATCTTAACGAGAACATAGCCGAACTCAATACCAAAATCAGCCAACTGCGCATCGACAAAAAGGATCTTAACGATCTCGGCAAACAGATTGAGGCCATCCGCGCCGAGGAGGGAGAGGTCGCGCGTATAGCCAACGCCATAAATGATGATTCGAAGCATTATGAGGAAATCGGGAAGCGAACCAGGGAATTGCTGCAGGCTTCGCAAAACATCGAAGAGCGTATGCAAAAACTCTCCGACGCCCAGACGGTCATAAAGCCCGTGGAAGCCAAACTGCATAATCTTGCCGAAATGCAACAGCAGGTACAGAAAGAAATAGCGGATTTGGCCGGCAAAGACGCCAAAATCACACAATCCCATGCGCGATTCAAAAAAGCGGAGAGTTTTGCCGAGCGCCTTGAGGGGCAGCTTGGCAATCTGAAGACTGATTTTGCGCAGGCGGAAAAAGAACGCGCGATCCTCGCGAAAAATATAGAACAGGTACAGGAAAAATCACGCAAGATAAACGAAAACGACGCACGCCTGGGCAAGCTCATCTCCAGTTTCGACCAGGTGGATGGTTTACTCAAGGATGTGGAAAAACGCGCGACTCAGCTTACCATAGCGCAGGACAAACTCTCGCGCATGGAGAACTCCCTGCGGGATCTCTCCGGCCATGCCGATATGCGGATTGAGGATCTCTCCGCACTGACAAAAAAGTTGGATGCGTTTTTCAATCCTGACAGCACCGCGAAAGCAGCGCCCGCCGCGCGCGCGGGTACGCGTAGCGCAAAGCCAGCCGATGAGGATCAAGCGCCCTTGCCCGCCGGTAAGGAGCGAAAGCTCAACGAGATGATCTTCAAGATGCACGACCAGGGAATGGACGCCAGCCAGATCGCGCGCATTGTGCATCGCCCCATTTCGGACGTAGAACTGCGCCTCCATGTCCGAAAAGACTAATACATGCGTCTGATACCGTGGTGCCATATACGAAATATTCGCACGGGAAGCCGGATCACGTTCATCGTTCTTTTCTTTTTCTTTGTTTGCCTCATGCTTTTCCCGCGTAACAGTGAACTCACCGAAAAAATATATTATCGCGCTTTCTTTGCCCCGATAGTTTCGGTTCTTGCGCCGATTGCGGACTCCATACCTTTTTCGGTGCATGAGGCGCTCGTGATAGGGCTTCTTGTGCTTGTATTTCGGGCATCTATTCGGTTGATCCGGCGTTTTCGGTGTCCGCGCATGGTGTTTTTTGCGGCATTGAGGCGCAGTCTGCGCCGATTGTTCATTATTGCGGTCTGGGGGATCGCGCTTTTTTATTTCCTGTGGGGCTTCAATTACTTCCGCCCGCGCCTGACCGAAAAAAGCGCCTTTTCTGAAGCCAGGATCAACCGCGAAGCCGCCGTAACACTCCTGAGCGATTGCTGTACCGCGCTCCAGGAACTCGAGAGAGAACAGGATCTCGGCTTTAAGGACAAAATGCTCCCCGAGATTGAGAACGCGGTGACAGAGACGGCGCAAATCCTGTACGGCATGAAAATCCGCTCCGCAAAACGAATAAAATATTTTCTGTCCGGCATATTGTCCCTCGGCGCTTTCAGCGGCGTCTCCCTTCCGCTCCTGCCCGAGGCGCATATCGCCGCCGATCTCTATGACCACGAAAAACCGTTCGTGATCGCGCATGAAAAAGCCCACCTGAAAGGCTGCGCGCCCGAATCGGAGGCAAACTACATCGCGATTCTGGCGTGTCTCTCCGCCAAAAACGCGGCGATACGCTACAGCGGTGTACTTGCTTTAACGAGCCTGCTGCTCTCCGCGCTTCCCAAAAGCGAGCGCGCAGTCTGGATCTCAAAAATTTCAAGGTATACCCTGCGCAATCTGCAGGCGCCCGCGATACGCCATCTCTCCCGGAATAAAAGAATCGCCGCTCTCCTGCGCGCAGTATACGGAACCTATCTGAAGGCGCAGCGCATACCTGAAGGTATGGCAAATTATTCCGCAGCCTTAAAACTTGTTCTCGGGTACGCGATTGATCAGAATGAACCTTTGCGCCTTATAACAAATACCCATGAAAATATTTTAGATTAAATTTTTATTCACAAACAAGATTTTCCGATGTACAATTATCAGTATGAGTCTGTTTCGGAGTACGTGATGTCGAACTCTGCCAAAACGAAGGAGAACGGAATTATGGGCATTTTTGATAATTTTAAAAAGAAACCCGCAAAAGCAGCGCAGGCTACCGAGGACACCGCAAAGGCCTTTGCAAAAAAAGTCAATCCCCCAAAAACGGAAGACAAAAAAACTACGGCCAAAAAAACCACAGCCAAAAAAACTGCCGGAAGAAAACCCGCAGCTAAAAAAACCGCCGGAAGAAAACCTGCCGCAAAAAAAACCGCAGCTAAAAAAACTGCCGGAAGAAAACCCGCAGCAAAAAAGTAAATATTTATCGCAGCTTGTTCGTGATAAAAAAAACGCAGGGGACGCCCTGCGTTTTTTTATGGAGGTGGCGGGAGTCGAACCCGCGTCCTGAAACAAGGAATGAGGCCGCGTCTACGCGCTTAGTCTGTGGATGCAGCGTCGGTTATATGCGGAAGCCACAGACAACACCGCACACAACCCCACCCGATCATCTCACGCAGTCCGCTCGGGTCGGGCAGACAGTGCCAGCCTTCGTTGCGGCGCCCTTCTCCGGCCCGAAGGCCTACCGAAGAGGACGGCGGCGCTTAGGCCGCAAGTGCTAAATTGTTGTCAGTTAATTCTTGAAGTTCGGCTTTGATAACGGGGCAGCCGAATCCCCGGCATGCAGCAGACTCTCCTTTGATCCAGTCGAAACCGGTACACCCCCTTTTATACCCTGCTCAGGGAAGATTGGGTCCAAAAAACACAAGCTGTCGTCTGAGATTTTTCGCGAGATAGACTGTTTTTGTTTCAGCCATATCGCCGCGCTGTAAGGTTATCTGATAACTCGCGTCGCCGGCGAGACGAATGGAGATTATCTGTCCCTTTACCACTTCCCCGCTCGCCACGGTATTCACAAAAACGCTTACCTTGTCAAAATTTCCCTCATATTTGACGTCCAGCACCGCAAAATCGACCTGATTCTGCGCCTCGCCAAAAATCGGCAGAAAAACCATAATAAAAAGAAGCATGAGGAAACGCAGTCCATGTCTCATGATCATCTCCTTCCCAAGCCTGAAAATAAGGTATTCGCTGAAAATCAGCTCCTCGCCAATGCGATGCGCCCGGTTCGAGCCATTTCCTTAATCCCAAAGGGTTCGAGCAGCGCGATAAAGGCGTCAATCTTTGAGGATCTGGCGCTCACCTCTATTGTAATAAAATTGGGCGTGATATCCACGATACTCCCGTCAAAAACCTGCGCAAATTGGAGCACCGAAAATCGCGTCTTGCCCTTTGCAGACACCTTAATCAGCAGAAGCTCACGATCTATGAAGTCCTCATTTGTAAGATCGACCACTTTGATGACGTCAATGAGCTTATTCAGTTGTTTTTTTACCTGATCGATGATTTCGGTATCCCCGTCCACCACAATCGTCATGCGCGACGCGGATGCATCCTCGGTTGGTCCAACGGTCAGGCTCTGGATATTATAGCCCCTGCCGGCGAACAGGCTTGTGATGCGGGTCAGCACTCCAAAATGGTTCTCCACCAAAACCGAGATAGTATTCGTTTTCACGCCATCCCTCCGATCATTTGGGTGAGCGCCGCGCCGGCGGGAACGATGGGATAGACATTTTCTTCCTTGGGGATGCGTACCTCAAGCACGTACACCCCTTTGGATGCGAGCATCTCGCGGAGCGCGTCCTCAATCTCTTCAGGCTGCGTGATGCGCCGCCCCGACGCGCCGTAGGCTTCGGCAAGTTTCACAAAGTCGGGAACATAATCCTTAGGGCAGGCGTCCGAGGGCGCGTTGCAGGTATGCGGACACTCCAACCGACGCTCAAGGCAGGTCGCCATATAGCGATGGCCGAAAAAGAGTTCCTGCCATTGCCGCACCATACCGAGGTAGGTATTGTTGAGGATGAGGATTTTGACGGGAAGATTGTTTACAACAGCCGTGGCCATCTCCTGAATATTCATCTGGATCGAGCCGTCCCCGGCGATATCGATAACCGTTTTGCCCGGGAAAGCGATCTGCGCGCCAATCGCGGCCGGAAAACCATAGCCCATCGTACCCAGCCCTCCCGAGGTCAGAAAACTTCGCGGCGAGGTGAAACAATAGAACTGCGCCGCCCACATCTGATTCTGCCCAACCTCCGTTGTGATGATCGCCTCGCCTTTCGTGATCTCCGAGAGTCTGCGGATGACCGCCTGCGGCTTGATAACGCCCGCAGCTTCCTCGTAATTCAGGGGATAGCGCTTCTTCCAGTCCTGCACCTTCGCCTGCCACTCGCCAATCGGGAGTTCGGAGACCAGAGGAATGAGTTCCTTCAGAATATGCTTTGCGTCGCCCACTATCGGGATATCCACCCGCACGCTCTTGGAAACGGAGGTGGGATCGATATCGATATGGATGATTTTCGCGTGGGGCGCGAATTCATCCAGCTTGCCCGTGACGCGATCATCAAAACGCGCCCCGACCGAAATCATGAGATCACATTCATTGACCGCGTTATTGGCATAGACTGTCCCATGCATTCCGAGCATATTTACGGAAAGCGGATGCGCGCCCGGAAACGCGCCGAGGCCAAGAAGAGTCATCGTAACCGGGATGCCGGTCTTTTCGGCGAATATGCACAGTTCCTTATGCGCGCCGCTTGCGATCACCCCGCCTCCGGCGTAGATCACGGGCTGCTTTGAGCGCATGATCAGTTCGGCGGCGCGCCTGATCTGCCGGGGATTCCCCGTAATCGTGGGATCGTATCCCCGTATCGCAACCTCCTGCGGCCAGGAAAAATCCAGCTCGGCAAGCGCAACGTCGTTCGGGACGTCGATCAACACAGGACCCGGGCGCCCGCTCGACGCGATATAGAAGGCCTCGCGTATGATCCGCGCGAGATCAGCGACGTCATTCACGAGATAATTATGCTTTGTAATTGGCCGCGTAATCCCGCATATATCCGCCTCCTGAAAGGCGTCATTCCCAATCAGGGTGGTCGGCACCTGTCCTGTGATACACACCAGCGGAATGCTGTCCATATAGGCGGTGGCAATGCCCGTAACAAGATTTGTCGCTCCCGGACCGGAGGTAGCCATTACAACGCCCACCCGGCCGCTTGCCCTCGCGTAGCCGTCGGCGGCATGCGCCGCGCCCTGCTCGTGTCTGGTGAGGACAAGCCGGATCTCCGGAACGTCGTATAAGGCATCCAGAATCGAGATCATCCGCCCGCCGGGATAACCGAAAACAACCTCCACGCCTTCCCGCCGGAGACACTCTATCAAAATCTGCGCACCATTCATGATCGCTTAAACCCTTTCAATACAATTTTACAGCCGGGGAATTCTACCATGCGCACACCTGCCCGCAAAGAAGTATTCCGCCGGGGATCAGACTTCGCATACGGCGGCGGCGACAGCGCCGGCAACGCGCGGATCAAAAACCGAGGGAATGATGCGTCCTGACGCAAGCTCCTGATCGGCAACAAGCGAGGCAAGCGCGCGCGCGGCCTTATGGCGCATTGCCGGCGTGATGGCTTGCAAACGCGCGGATAATGCGCCCTTGAAAACTCCCGGGAAGGCGAGCACGTTGTTGATCTGGTTGGGATAATCGCTGCGTCCGGTCGCGATGATCGCGTCGCTGCCCTGAAGTTCCTCCGGCATGATTTCCGGCGTGGGATTCGAAAGCGCAAAGATGATCGGGCGCGGACGCATGGTTTGCACCATATCAGAGGTAAGAATCGCAGGCGCGCTGACGCCAATAAAAACGTCCGCACCGCGAACCGCGTCCGTGAGTCCGCCGGATTCGCTTGCCGCGAATTTTTGTTTATAGGGGTTCAGATCCGCGCGGCCGCGCGAGACGATCCCCCGCGAGTCGCAGAGTACCAATTCGCCAACGCCCGCATCCGTTAAAATCCCGGCTATCGCTATACCGGCGGCGCCGGCGCCGCTTATCGCAACACGGATATTCGCAATCGTTCCGGAGCGTAACCGGAGCGCGTTTTCAAGCGCCGCGAGCACCACTATCGCGGTGCCGTGCTGATCGTCATGAAAAACCGGAATGGAGAGTTCCGCGTCCAGGCGCTCCTCAATCTCAAAACAGCGCGGGGCGCTGATGTCCTCCAGATTGATCCCGCCGAAGATGGGCGCGAGATGTTTAACACACTGAATAATCTCTCCGGCGTCCTGCGTGTCCAGGCAGATCGGATACGCATTAACCCCGCCAAAAACGCGGAACAGGGCGGCCTTGCCCTCCATGACGGGAAGTGCCGCGAGCGGACCGATATTCCCGAGACCCAGCACCGCCGAACCGTCTGTCACAACCGCGATGCTCGTACCCTTTATCGTAAAATCCCAGGCGCTCGCGGGATCGCGCGCGACTGTACGGCACACCTCCGCCACGCCGGGCGTATAGGCCATCGCAAGGGTATCCGGCGACAAGGCGACCCGGCTCTCAACGCTGAGCTTGCCGCCGCGATGGAGATCATGGATTGGATCATCTGTGGACACAATGCGCCTTCTATTTTTTTATCGCGTAGATCTCAAAGGTTTCCCCAAGCCTGAAGATTTTGGCAATGATTCCATAGATGTACCGGAAAAAACCATTATCCAAAAATCCGCGCTTCCCATCTTCGCTGTCCGCCTGAATCCCGCGCGCATCGAGAAATGTCTCATAATGAATGCCCGTCACGCGCACCCTGACCACCTTAAAGCGATAGCGCTTCAGAAACATTTTCATGGTGGGTATGGAAAAATCGTAAAAATGATCGGCGGGATGCTGCGCCAGATATTTTGCCCGATGGAAGCGCCCTATGTGTCCCCTGTTATTCGGCGCGGAGATCGCGACAATCCCGCCGCGAACGAGCGAGGTATAAATTTTTTCAATCACCTCGTTGATCTTTGCGGTATGCTCAATAACGTACCACATCGAAATGGCGTGATAATATTCCTTGGGGAGCTCTTTTTCAAGGAAACCTGCGGTATCCACATTGAGCATAAGGTGTTCACGGGCATATTTTGAGGCTGTTTTGGAGACCTCTACCCCCTCAACATTCCACTGATCAGAATCCCTCGCGATATCCAGAAAAAACCCGTAGGCGCAGCCTATATCCAGCAGGTTCGCGCCGGAAAAGCTGTATTTCTTCTGCGCCTTTTTGTATATCGCGTTGATAACCTCCAGCCGCGCGGCACCAAGCCTGTCGATATTCTCGCGATCCTCAAGGTAGGTCTTGCCGTACTGCTCGGCATAGTCGCCGCCGAAATATTCCTTTTCGTACACGAATGCCGGCGGATCAAAATATTGCTGGCTCATCAGACCGCAATGATCGCAGAGAAAGATATTTTTCTCGCTGTCGCGGACAAGCGCGCGTTCCATCCGGCGGTTGCACACCGGGCAGGCCTCGATGCGCCCGGAAACGAGCAGACTTTCAATAAGCAGTATCATCCGTTCCGCGCCCTGCTTATCCACGCGCATCTTTATCTGCAATGCGTTTTCGGCCAGACGATTGGCGTCCTTGATATACTCGGTGAAGCTCTGCGCAAGCGCGTAGGAATTATCCTGCGCGCTCTTGTGCGCCGCCGTATACGCGCCCAGACTCGCGAAGAGCCCGCTTGCGTCTGTCAGTTTTTCATGGTATTCGGAAGGATTCAGGAGAAGCACTGGCGTCCCTATCGCAAGCGCCTCATACGCGGTCATCCCAAAGGAAGTCACCACCAGATCCGCCTGCGCGATTTCCTCAAACAGGGATTCCTTCGCCTTGATCTCCTGATAATCGCCCTCGACCCAGCGGTTCTGGTTAAACCTTCCGCGCGCGAAGATCCACTCCAGTTTTGTCGGCGCGATCTTGCTGATGCGGATAAAAACGCTGGAGAGATTGACCGCATCCACGCCGCCAAATGATACCAGCACACGCTGGATCTTCGGCGCGTATTCCCGCTTGTCAAATTGCTCAATGCTGGGGCGGAAAATTAAGTACTTCGACGAATCGAGATTCGCCATCATTTTTTTCGCGAGCGGGAGCGAATACACGGTCAGCGTGGCCGCCTCGGAGCCGGAACCTGCGTCATCGAGATCAATCACGGGAGCGTATTCCTTGATGGCGCGCACAAATTCGATGGGCGTTTTCATAATGTCCAGAAAAATGAGGTTGGGACGCAGCCCGCGTATATCCACTATCTCCTGATCGAAGCCATGCACCGCGAGTTTGAAGTTAAAGCTCTCCTTGTACAAAATCTCTCCGATGCGGTTATCGCCCTTCACGAGAAAATAGGGATCATAATTCTTGCGCAGCATCCTCGCCAGCACCATACAGCGCTCGAAATGCCCCGAACCGAAATGCTCGCCCGCGTTCACCCTGAATAGAATCATTTTCTTCATCTGCGCCTGGCTCCCCGGCATTTTTCACAACACAATAAAGGTAACAATAAGAAGCGCGCCGATTGGATGCGCTATGAAAAAATCTCCGGGTCTGTCCGGAAGAGCGCGAGGATGCGCTCAAGGGGTATGGGGCGCAGATTTCCGCAGGCCGCGAGAATTCGCCGCGCGCGCTCCAGATCTGCCATCGTATCCACCGTGAGGCGAATCCCCGGGTCGCGCGCGAGATCAGGCTCTTCCACCCGGAACCGCGCGCGCTGACTATAGATCCACGGCGTAACATGCTCGCGCTCGAATGGCGCGCTTGCCTCCGCAGCCGCCGCGAAAAGCGCATCGGCGGAGATAACCTCCACGCCGGCACCCAGCGGAATCCCGAGATAGTGCGCGAGATCCGCCTTATGCTCGCGGTGATACCGCGCGATATCGTCCAGCAAATGCGGACACACAAAGGGATTATCCCCCGTGGCGCGCACTATGGTACCGCAGCCGCAAGCGCGGGCGGCACCTGCATACCGCGCAAGCACATCCTCTTCGCTCCCGCCAAAAACGCGAAAACCATGTTCTGCTGCAATGGGCGCAAAGGCCTCCTGATCACGCTCGGGAACGGCCAGCATGAACACCTCCGCCTCGCGCGCCGCGCGGAGAGCCTCGAGCACGGTATGGGTCAGCGCGCGCCCGCCCAGCTCAAGGAAGGCCTTGCCCGCAAGCCGCGTGGAACCGCTGCGCGCCTGTACAATCACAGCGGTATCCGACTGTGGATTTCGCGCCGGTTTCGTATTGCGCGATTTTCGCGGTTTTGGGATCTTGGGGGCGCATTTTTCTTCCGCCGTTTGCGCAATCAGAGTATCCGCGCCATCTTCCATATAATTTGCTTCCGGCATTGCTCCGTCCGGGGTATACACGGTTCCACCGGCTGGTTCTTCGGCGGAACCATGCAGTAACGCAGCGAGCGCGGGATCGCCCGCTTCCTCGTTTGCCTGTATCCGCGCAAATACCTCAGATCCGCTCTGCGCCTCGCCGCCCGGTAAACGGACAAATAATTTTGGCGTAAGCCAAGCCCAAAGAAAGGCCAACCCGGAGCGGCGGACGCCATGCCCAAAAAACCGGAAAGCGCTCTCCCGAACAAGACCATGCCGCCGCAGGAAAAAAATCTCGTGCCGGTACAGGCGCGCCCGCTCCATAAAACTCCGGCACGAAAATACCTCCGGCGCGGATTCGGTCATCATGCAAAAAGAGGGATCAAGCCGGACCTGCCAGCCGCGCGCCCAAACCCCGTAGAACCATTCGAGGCACGCCCAATCCTCACGCAAGCGCCGCGCGGGCGGCGGCACAAAACGCAAAACCTTATCGCAGGCGTAGATCCCGAGATAGCGCGGCAGAAACGCGGCAGCGTGTGGGAAAGTGGTAATGCACTCCTGCGGATCAAGCCGCCCATCGCTATACACCATTTGGGTGCAGGGCAGTTCCTTCCCCTCTGCGTCCATAAAGGCCGGCCCCAGAACGGCGAGCTGCGGGTGCAGGCGAAAACTCTCCAGTATCTCCTCCAGATTACAATGGATGGGAATGCAGGCGTCGCTCAGCACGCAGGCGTGGGACGCCAGCGCCTCGCGCAGCCCGAGAAAAACCGCATCGTGATACCCGATTTTTTGGGCGGGAACCAGAACGCGCACCGCCGGATAGTCTTCAAGCAGATGCTCAAAATCATTCTTGCCGGAAACAAGATCGATGAAAATCAGTTCCGCGCGGGGGCTTAACGCCTGCGCCTCGGACGCAAGCCTCTCGCGCGCCGCCGCGCGGAAGAGGCTCTCCCCGTCATGGACGCACACAAAGCTCATCAGAAGACAGCGGCGCATCTCCCATTTCTCCTGGGCTGAAATACGCCTGCCTAATTGTAAAAATTCAATATTCATATATACCTTTAAGGGCGGTCAGTAGTTAAAGGTATGCCACTCGTCGCACCGCGCACAGAGAGTATCCTGCGCCTCAATCTCCAGCTTGTCCTGCCCATAAAGCTGCGCGTGATCGCGCCACACGGAATCCAGCCGATCCCAGACCGCCCGCAGCCCCTCCTGAAAAACATTGCCTATCGCGGCACCCGCAAGATCCTGCTTACAGAGATACACCGAACCGTCTGCGCGCACCACCAGATCCCGCGCGAGATGCCAGCAGGGCGCACGGCGGATCGGCGAGAGATCAACCGCCGCGTTCCCCGCAAGACGCCCGCACCAGTTATTATACTTGCGCGGAAGGATCGCGTCCTCATGATCCTTCCACTTGGTATAGAAAGCGTCCATCTCTTCGTCGCTGTTTTCAAACTGAATGATCTGGAGCCAGATATTGCGTTGGCGGCAGGTCAAGAGATACCGAATTTTTTCGTCAAGCTCCGCAAGCGCGTCCCGCCCCTTCGCCTGATGATACATCTCCGCGCGCGCGTAATCGGGCGATATGATGATAATAGAGCGCTCCTCGTCCAGACCGGCAAGAAAACGCGCGCGTTCTTCTGTGAGCGCGAGTCCATTGGTCTCTATCACCACGCGCAAGCCCTGCCGAAGCGCCTCCTCTGTAACAAAAGTAAAATCTGCGGAGAGCAGCGGTTCCGAAAAGGGGGAGAGAGCGAGGGTCGCGCCCGGGTTCATCATCGCGAGATCCTGGATAAGCCGCAGCACACCTTCGCGCGGTGCGGGCGGGGAATCGGCATAGCCCGTCATTTCGGACAGGCTGCGCGGGCAAAAACCGCAGGCGAGCTGACACGCGCCCGAGAGATCAAGTTCCAGATAACTCGGCAGGATCCGCAGGATCTCGGGATGGCTGCCGATGGTCTCGCTCAAAAGCGGATAGGGCGCTCTCTCCAGAAGTTTCGGCTCGATGCGCAGCAGACGCTCCGCGAGCGCGAAACTGTATGCGTCGCGGATCCGGAGATCCAGCCGCCAGCGCCGGAAATCATGCCGCGAGACGATCATCTCGATATCGTATGAATTTATGTCCAGTCCCATCAGATCAAAGATCGCCTCATCCGTGAAAGGGAAATTGCGCGCGCTCGAGACGCCGCGCAAAATCGCGAGCGCCTCGGCGGAGAGTACCTGCGGGGTAACGCCGCGCGGGTAATGCTCCCCGTAGGCATAGTGGGCAAGCTGCTCCTCCGCCCGCTGCTGAAATTGCAGGAAGAGTTCCGGATCGATAAAGGGCGCGGTTATGTCCGCAAAGATATAATATTGGTAATCAGGATACTGTTCGGCGAGCGCGGTTAATACCTGATGCACGCCGCGCCCGGATATACGCAGTTCGCGCAGTTCCTCTGTATCCAGGAGTTCCTCGCCGGTTTCACGCAGAATCACGAGATCCAACGCCTCCAGGGGCGGGGTACGCAATTGGTTCAGAGTCATTTTCCACGCCGGTGCGCCCTGCGCGAATTCGCGGCAAGCCCAGTCTGCGATACCCAGCGCATTCACGACAATCAGCGATTTTTCCATAATTCAGGTTTCCTCGCAGCTTTTAATAAAAACTATATACTCACCAACCCCGGGAAAGCTCTTTTTTCGCATTATATTTTTTGCACCAAAACTCTTCCAAAACCTTTTTTGCCATTTTTATACGGGAAATATTGTTTGTCCTGAATTATTTTGTACCCCTTTTCCAGTATTCCGTTAAATATCGGATGATTGGCTATAGCAAACGGTTTTTTATAATCATTGGGTATATAGCAATTATTGACTATCAGGGTTTTTGAATCGTCATATTCCTTATATTTTTCGGGTATGTCTTTCAACGGCATAATTTTCAGGTATCTGTATCTTGGTCTGTTTTTGATTTTTATATTGGTATACCAAAAACACGGGTTGCTTGTTTTTTCTTTTTTGGGAGTTAAAAACCAATCTACGCGGTTATATCCTGCCCATACCTGATTATTCTGAAAATAGGGTATGAATGCCGGAGTTACGGGTATGGTTTGGCCGGATATTATCAGAAATTTTTTACCGCTCTCGATAATAATCCGCCAATATTCATTTGCTCTTGAGAACGGCGGGTTTGTACATACTATGTCGGCTTCTTCATGAAGAATTTTCAATGACAATGGATGGTCAAAACTGCCTGTGTATCCTTTTGGGTATTCCTTGAGTTCTCTGAAACCGTCTTTCGTAAAAATATATCCTTTTGCGCCCTGATTGAATAAATCGAGCGAACCGCCGTAATGGGTGCATATCAATTTTTGTAACCCAAGTTCGCTGAAGTTTTTCAAAAAGTATAAGGCAAAGGGCGATGTGTTTTTTCTGTCGTCGCAGTTGCAAAAAATTACCTTATTCTTCCAGATGTTTTTATCGTACATGGAGAGTTCTTTTTCAATATCCTCATAGCAGGTATAAAATTCGTCATTATTTACTTTTTGCGCCTTTTGCAATACATCCCTGCGGGTAAGCCCGCGTTCTTCAAGAGTTTGTTTTGCCTTTTCTTTCATTCACTTCTCTTCTTGTTGCGTGCGCCAGCGCGGGTGCATCCAGAGCCATTGCCCGGGATACGCGCGCACCACATCTTCAATACAACTATTCAGATGCGCGGTCAAATCCCGAATCTGCTCCTCCTCGCTCCCGCCCTCCGGCAGACTGCATTCCTCATGGAACACGAGCGAGAAACTGTCGTCTGTACCCGAACAGGCGTCGCGCCGCGCGTAGCAAAATACCAAAGGGATTTTGAGCCGTATCGCGAGCGCCGCAGGCCCGGCCGCAGTCGCGGCGGGACGGCCAAAAAAGGGCACGAACACCCCATGCCTGGCCGCGTTCTGATCCATCAGAAAGGCAAGCACCTTGCCCTGCCGCAAGGCCTTCAGGCCGGAGCGGAGCGCAGCACCCCGCGCAATAACCTCCATCCCCTTCGCCTCGCGGAAAGCGCGCACCCGTCGCTCAAGGCGCGTATTGTCGAGCGGGCGCGCGACGACCGCAAGCCTGCCGCCGGAAGCTGTGTATGCCGCCGCAAAAAATTCCCAGTTGGATAAATGGAGCGTCGCGACAATCACCCCGCGCCCCTTCGCAAGCGCGCGATCCATAAATTCGATGTTCACGAGGCGCGTCCGCCTGAGAATATCCGCCGCGCTGAGCCTCGGGAATTGCATGAATTCAAAAATCGTTTTGCCCATATTCTCAAACGAGGCGCGGCCAAGGCGCGCGCGCGCTTTTTTGTCCAGAGCGTTATCGTAGGCAAGCCGGATGTTGGCATGGGTAACGCGCCTTTGCGCGGGAGAGACGCGCCAGACAAAGCGCCCGAAAGCCGCCCCCGCGCGCGTTGCGTAATGGAACGGCAGGCGGCCAAGACAGCCCATAACGCACCGCGCGGGCAGATACTCCATGAGTTCCACAAACGCGGATTTCGCCATTTTTTTGAAAATCCCGCTCTTACGGTGTGCCGAGGGGAGTTAAATACTGCGTACCCAGCGGCGACGTCCCGGTGTTCGTGGAATTTCCCGGGGTCGCGCCGAATATCTCGTCGTACTTGAATATGCGGAGTTCGCCGCGCACTTTTTCGAGCTGTTCGCGCACCACCGCGACCTGCCGCTGACGGACTATATCCACTATGAGCCGCTGCTTGATCTCATCAAAGGGCAGGCGGTCAATGATCGCGGCGTACTGCGGATCCTGCCGCACCTGATTATAGACCTGCCCAACCTCCTCATTGCTGACGTTGGTGCTGACGGTCGATTCGCTCGCCTTTTTGGAGAGATAGTATCTGGAAAGCCCGTCGGCCAACAGGAGATCCATTATAACCAACAAGTCCGGATCCCCCTTAAAAACCGGATCGGTCTCCATGGCGTGCAGGATAATGCGGCTCTGCACAACCTGCTCGAGAAATTGCTTCAGGAACGCGGGATCATTTTTTCTTTGTACGATCTGTTCCTGAGAGACGCCCTGAGCGCTTTGCAGGGTAAGATTGAGCTGGAGGTCAAAGAGCTTGCGCGTCAGGGCTTCGCCCTCGATGGTCGCGAGCACCTTCCCATCCTCGCCGGGCGCGGCGCGGAGGATCGCCGCTTCGATCTGGCGAACCAGACCAAGCGGCGTCATGGAGGTTGATGCGGATGAAAAATGGAACAGGAAAAACCCCGCAACGAGCCCAATCACGAGCGCAGCGCCCAAAAGCGCCGCGAGCTTTTTACACTCGGTGCATTGCAAACAGGATTTTTTTACTGCGACTTCATTTTCGGCGGATTCTGCCATACTGCCTCCCCTGATTCCGGATATCGTTTGAGTACCGCAAACTCCCGCGGGGAGGCGTTACTTTTTCTCTTTCAGATCTTGCAGAGTTTTCTTCAAAAAGTCAACCTTGACCGCAAGCTCCCCGCCGGGATCCTTCACCAAAAGTAATAAGCGATCCTGCGGCACCAGACGCGCGCCCTTTTTTTGTACTATATAAACCACTTTGGCGGGATCGATATGATGATTTTTGACAAATTCGACGGCAATATACTCGCCCTGCTGAATCAGGCTCCGCACCCCCGCCGCGCGGCCGGCCGCCTTCAGCTCGGAGAGCTTAAAGAGCGAGAGCACCATCTCCGGTATCGGCCCGAAGCGGTCGCGCACGTCATGCGCCAGTTCCTCCACCTCTGCCTGCGAAAGACAGGCGGCGATGCGCTTGTATACCTCGATTTTTTGCCGCTCATCCTCTATATAGTCGTCGGGGATGTAGCCCTCAAAATTCAGGTTGATCGCTGTGTCCGGCTCCTCCTCGATTATGGCCGATCCAAGCTCCTGCATCGCTTCATCAAGAATGCGGCAATACATATCAAACCCCACCGCCAGCACATCCCCGCTCTGCTCCGGCCCGAAAAGATTCCCGACGCCGCGGATCTCGAGATCGCGCATCGCGAGATCATAGCCGCTCCCAAGTTCGGTATACTCGGTGATCACCTGCAGCCGCCGCTGGGCGTCCTCCGTAAGCGCGCGGTCGGGCGGATAAAATAGATAGGCGAAAGCCCGCTGCGAGGAGCGCCCCACCCTGCCGCGAATCTGATAGAGCTGCCCAAGCCCGAATTTCTCGGCGTGATCGATGATCAGGGTATTCGCGTTCGGGATATCCAGCCCCGACTCGATGATCGATGTACAGAGCAGTATCTGGATATGCCCCTCGATAAAATCGTGCATCACCTTTTCAAGCTGCGTTTCCGGGAGCTGCCCATGCGCCACCCCTATTGCCGCCTGCGGAATCAGTTCCTGCAAAAATTGGCGCACCCGCTCTATCGACTGCACCCAAAAATGGAGGTAGTACACCTGCCCGCCGCGATCCAGTTCAAACATGATCGCGCGCTTGATCATATTTTCGTTGAATTCCAGTACGTAGGTCTCCACGGGCAGGCGCGAACGCGGCGGCGTGCGGATCACGCTCATATCGCGCACATTGATGAGCGACATATGCAATGTACGCGGAATCGGAGTGGCGCTTAATGTAAGCACATCCACAAGGCGGCGCATTTTTTTAAGCCTTTCCTTGTGCCGCACCCCAAAGCGTTGCTCCTCATCGACGACAACCAGCCCGAGGTTTTTGAAGCGCACATCGTCGGAGAGCAGGCGGTGCGTCCCGATGATGATATCGATATGCCCGGCGGCCAGACGGCGCATGATCTCCTTCTGTTCCACTGGAGAGCGAAAGCGGTTCAGATATTCGATATGCACGGCGGGGAAAAGCGCAAAGCGCTCGCTGAAGGTGATATGGTGCTGCTCCGCAAGGATGGTCGTCGGCACCAATACCGCAGTTTGCCTGCCCGCAAGCGCCGCGCGGAAGGCCGCGCGCATCGCGACCTCGGTCTTGCCGAAACCCACGTCGCCGCATACGAGCCGATCCATCGGGCGCGGCCCCTGCATATCGTGCCGCGTCTCCTCTATCGCGAGCGCCTGATCGGGCGTTTCCTCAAACTCAAACGCGGATTCAAATTCGTGCTGCCAGCGCGAGTCCTCGCCAAAGGAAAAGCCCTCAAGCTGCATCCGCGCGGCGTAGACCTCGAGGAGTTCGCGCGCCAATTCCTCGGCGTTTTTGCGCACCCGCTCCTTCGTGCGCTCCCATGAACGCCCGCCGAGGGAATCGAGCTTCAGCGACTCGCCGTCGTGCCCGATATACCGCTGCACCTGATTGATCATCTCGAGCGGCACATAGAGCTTTTCGCCGTCGCGGTATTCGAGCTTCAGATAGTCCTTCTCGAGGCCCAGCGAATTCATGCGCTCTATCGCGGCGAAAAGCCCGATCCCGTGCTGGATATGCACCACCGGATCGCCGGGCTTCAGATCCAGAAAAGAATCTATCGGGAGCGAGTTGACTTTGCGCAGGGAGGCGCGCAGGGCGCGCTTGCGGTTAAAGATCTCGCGCTCGAGTATCAGCGCGACCGCGAGTTCATCCGAGACAAACCCATTCGCGAGCAGCGCCGAACCGATATAGAGTTCACCATGTTTCTCGCGCGCTTTTTTGCGCGTTTTGGCAGCGCCTGTTTTCGCGTCCTCTTTTCCGACGCGAATCGGCGAGCAGTCCGCCATCAGACTCGCGATCCGATCCGCCTGCCCGTCGTAGCCCGCGAATATAAAGACGTCCTGCCCGATCTCCTTCCGGCGCTCCACCTCTTTCGAAAGCGCGATCAGATCCCCCAAAAATGTGAGCGGCGCGCTGAAGGGCATCATAACGGCATGCGGCTCATTGGTCGCGAGGGTCTCCAGACGGAGGTCAAAATCGTCCATCGAACAATCGGCGGCATAGAGATGATCCGGCGCGAGCTTGATCTTCATCGGGCTGTAATATCCGTTATAGAGTTCCGCCGTGTCGCGCGCAAAATTGGCCGCCTGCCGCAGAATCTCATCGCCCTCAACCGCAATCCTGATGGGCGCTTCGCTGAAAAAATCATCGATGCGCGCGGTCTTTTCAAAGAAGAGCGGCAGATAATTTTCTATCCCGGGAAAATTTGTTCCCTCAAGCAATATCTCGCCAAGCGCGTCCCTCTCGGGCGAAGGCGGAAAGAGCGCATACAGCCCATCCAGCGCGCGCGACCGGTGCTGCTCATGCAGCAGTATCTCGCGCTCCGGCAGAATCAGCACCGAATCGATATGCGCGAGCGAGCGCTGGGTCGCGGCGTCAAAGCGCCGGAGGGATTCGATCTCCAAATCAAAAAATTCGATGCGGCAGGGATCATCGAGGTTGGACGGAAACACGTCGAGGATGCCGCCCTTGACCGTAAACTCGCCGGAGCGCTCCACGCGGCGAACCTGCGTATAGCCGAGGTTGACGAGGTACAGCGCGAGTTCGCCGAGTTCATGCCTGTCGCTCTTTTGCAAAAGAAGCGACATCCCCAGAAAGCTCTCCTGCGGGATGAGCCGCGCAAGCCATGCGCGCAGCGGCACGACGACAATCCGCGCCTCATGGCGCAGGAGCGTATGCAAAACGCGGATGCGCTGATGCACGATATCGGCATAAGGCGAAATTTCTTCATAGAGCAGAATTTCAGTGTGCGGAAAAAGAAAAATTTGCGCGGAAAGCGCGGCGTCCTGTGCGCCTGATGTTCTTGCGCCTGTGCCCGATTGAGCCGCGCCTGATTTACCCGATTGAACTGCTCCCGATTTAACCGGCGCTTCCTCTTCGCTCATCACGAGAAGGTCGGCGTAGATATCCTCGGCCTCGTGCGTTGTTCCGGCGATTACCAACAGCGGGCGCGAGAGGCGGCGCGATAAGGCCAGGAGGGCAAGCGCCTTTGCGGATCCCCAGAGCGCGCCGCAGCGCACCGTCTCGCAGCTTGCCAGACGCTCCACGATGGCGTCCATACTTGCATGTCGGGCAAGCCGATCCACAAACACCGAAAACATAGCGCAAAGATACACAGACGAGGTATGCGGGCGGCGCTCTATGCGCAAGTTTTCTTGCGGCGCGTTGCGGACGGCGCAAAT